>JAWSVD010000318.1:4787-15319 GCA_033852095.1 Granulosicoccaceae bacterium
TTCGCTTATTCGCCCTACGGATACAGGGTTCTCATCGCCCCTGTAGGGCCGATAAGCCGCAGGCGCATCTGCGGCATGCCCCACCAACCCGTACCAAGCCCGGCAAATACACGCTGGCTAAACCGAGGCACCGATCGAGTTTAGCTGAGCGTTTTGCGCACCGCGTCTTTCCAACCAGCGTACAGTTGATCCCGCGTGGCGCCGTCCATGGCCGCTTCAAAACGCGATTCTCTGGCCCAGGAATTGGCGAATTCTGCCTGCCCCGGGTACAGACCCACGTATTGACCCGCCAACCAGGCGGCGCCCAACACCGTGGTCTCCGCAATCACCGGGCGGTCCACTGGGGCGTTGGTGATGTCGGCCAGGAACTGCATGGTCCAGTCGCTGGCGGTCATGCCACCGTCGACACGCAGCACCGTATCCCCCGCACTGCCCCAATCCCGCTGCATGCATTCGAGCAGGTCGCGGGTCTGATAGCCCACCGATTGCAAGGTGGCTTTGGCCAGCTCGGCCGGGCCGGTGCCGCGGGTCAAACCGTAGAGCGCGCCGCGCACATCTGCGTCCCAGTAAGGTGCGCCCAGCCCGGTAAAGGCTGGCACCAGATAGAGCGTTTGTTTGGGGTCGGCCCGTTCCGCCAGCGCCTGGGTTTCGGCGGCTTCTTTGACGATGCCCAAGCCATCGCGCAACCACTGCACCGCCGAGCCCGCCACAAAGATAGAACCCTCGAGCGCGTAGGTGGGCTTGCCGTCGAGCTGGTAGGCGATGGTGGTCAGCAGGCGGTTTTTGGAGGCGACTGCCGTGGCGCCAGTGTTGAGCAGGGCAAAACAACCAGTGCCGTAGGTGGATTTGAACATGCCCGGCTCAAAGCAAGCTTGGCCCACGGTGGCCGCCTGCTGATCACCCGCGACCCCCGTGATGGGGATCGCCGCGCCGAAGACCGACGCATCTGTGCTGCCGAAATCGGCCGCGCTGTCCCGCACCTGCGGCAGCATGGAGCGCGGGATATTGAGCAGCCGCAACATATCTTCATCCCACTGCCCGGTGTGGATGTTGTACAACAGCGTGCGCGAGGCGTTGGTCGCATCGGTGACAAAGGACTTGCCACCGCTCAGGCGCCAGATGAGAAAGGTGTCGACGGTGCCGAAACACAGCCGCCCTGCCTCGGCCGCGGCGCGCGCGCCCGCAACATTGTCCAGCACCCAGGCGAGCTTGGTGCCCGAGAAATAAGGATCGAGCAGCAGACCCGTGCGTGCCGTCACTTCTGCTTCCGCGCCGTCTGCTTTCATCTGATGACAGAATGCAGCCGTTCGCCTGTCCTGCCAGACAATCGCGTTGTAAATCGGCTTGCCGCTCTCGCGGTCCCACACCACCGTGGTCTCGCGCTGATTGGTGATGCCAATCGCTGCGATGTCCGACAGCTTGAGCTGAGCCTTGGCGAGCGCCGCTTCGCACATGGCAAGTGTGCTCTGCCAGATGTCTTCCGGATCGTGCTCCACCCAACCGGAATCGGGGAAGTGCTGGGTGAATTCCTGCTGACTGCTGGCGATGGGCTTGCAGTGCGCATCAAAAATCATTGCTCGCGTGGAAGTGGTGCCCTGATCGATGGCGAGAATATGCTTGCCCATGAAACGCTCCGGTGTGGCCGATGGCTATCTAAAATCCCTGGATAAAAAACCCGAGATAAAGGATTTTAATCACGCGGCTTGAATCGAGTTCAAACCGCAAAAATTTAGTGACTCTACGCACAAACCCCGCCCTCGTGAACGAGGGCAGGGCCTGTGATCAAACGCTCAGGTCTAGCGCTCAAACGGGAGCTGATCCATCAGCGCCCAATCGAGCCTATAACGTGAGTTCAATCTCAGCAGAAAATCAATTCTGCCAGCTTTTGATCAACTCGTCATAGTCGATCGTCATGGGCTCAGGCTTCTCGTTGTCGAGCTTAGCCTTGGGTGAGCCAGGCTGTGACAACCAGTGTTCAGGGTCCATTTTCTCGTTCAACTTGGGACCGATATCACCCTGTACACCGGCACGTTCCAACCTGGACAAGACCTTCTCCTGTGCTTCACACAGAGCATCCATCGCGGCCTGAGCCGTCTTGGCGCCTGAAGATGCGTCACCGATGTTCTGCCACCACAACTGCGCCAGCTTGGGGTAGTCAGGCACATTGGTGCCGGTGGGGGTCCACTGCACGCGTGCTGGCGAACGGTAGAATTCCACCAGACCGCCGAGCTCTGCCGCGCGATCGGTGAAGGAGTCATGCCGCACATCGGAATCCCGCACGAAGGTCAGACCGACGTGAGATTTCTTCAGGCTGACCGTTTTGGCCACGGTGAACTGCGCGTACAACCACGCCGCCTTGGCCCGATCCACAGGGGTGGACTTCATCAGCGTCCAAGAACCCGCGTCCTGATAACCGAGCTTCATGCCCTCTTCCCAATACGCGCCGTGCGGGCTGGGAGCCATGCGCCACTTGGGCGTGCCGTCGTCGTTCATCACCGGCAACCCCTCTTTGACCATGTCGGCGGTGAAGGCGGTGTACCAGAAAATCTGCTGGGCGATTTCACCCTGCGCCGGCACGGGGCCAGACTCGCCAAAGGTCATGCCGTTGGCCGTTGGCGGTGCAAAATCACGCAACCACTGCGAGTATTTTTCCACCGAATAAACGGCCGCTGGGCCATTGGTGGCACCGCCACGGCTCACGCAGGAACCGACGGGTCTGGAGTCCGCATCGACACGAATCCCCCACTCGTCGACTGGTACGCCGTTGGGAATGCCTTTATCGCCCGCACCTGCCATGGAGAGCCACGCGTCGGTGAAACGCCATCCAAGTGAGGGGTCTTTCTTGCCGTAATCCATGTGGCCATAGACCTTCTTACCATCGATTTCACGGCCGGTAAAAAACTCGGCAATGTCGTGGTAAGCAGACCAGTTGACCGGAACGCCGAGATCATAACCGTACTTGGTTTTGAAATCGGCTTTATTGCTGTCGTCGTTGAACCAGTCGTACCGAAACCAATAGAGGTTGGCAAACTGTTGCGACGGCAACTGGTAGACCTTGCCATCTGGGCCTGTGGTAAAACTCAAGCCCATGAAGTCTTCGAGATCCAATGACGGCAGGGTGACATCGCTGCCCTCACCCGCCATCCAATCGGTCAGGTTGCGCACCTGCTGGTAGCGCCAGTGGGTGCCGATCAAGTCAGAATCGTTGATGTAGGCGTCGTAGATATTTTTGCCTGACTGCATTTGTGTCTGCAGCTTTTCGACCACGTCGCCCTCACCAATCAAGTCGTGATTAACTTTAATCCCGGTGACTTCAAAGAAGGCTTTGGCCAGTGTTTTGGCCTCGTACTCGTGGGTGGTGATTGTCTCGGAGACCACGTTGATCTCCATGCCTGCGAAGGGCTTAGCAGCGTCGATAAACCACTGCATCTCCTCCATCTGCGCCGCCATTTCTAGCGTGGACGGCTGGAACTCATCCGCAACCCAGCGTTTGGCCGCAGCCATATCCGCCTGCGCTGCGCCGCTTAGACCCGACAGTGCAAATGACACTGCCAAAGCGATCATTTTCAGTTTCATCGTACCTCTCCTATTGATTCCGCTCGAGGCGGTAATTACCGATTGACTCGGTTTCTTTATATTGCACTCGGCCCACGACATGGCGGCCTGTGCGGTCAAACCCAACGAAAAACCGCTGCGGCGTACACCGCAGACAAAACACTGGCCCACCACAGCGGGCCATCACTCAAACCCAAATAAACCAAATGTATAAAGCCACTGCCCAACAGCGAGACAAACAGCCGATCACCCGGCGTGGTGGCAAATCGCAGCACGCCCATGCGCTCCTCCTGCGGTGCCAGCACAGCCCACACTGTCATCGACACCAGCGTCACCGCTATCGCCACAAAAAAGATCGCCGTCGGCGGCGTCCACCCCATCCAAGCCATGTCCATCAGCGTCCCCTATACCCGGCCGAGGGCAAAGCCCTTGGCGATGTAATTGCGCACAAACCAAATCACCAGCGCACCTGGCACAATGGTCAACACCCCGGCTGCCGCCAACACCCCCCAATCCATGCCGGATGCAGAGACTGTCCGGGTCATGGTTGCGGTGATGGGCTTGGCCGCAACCGATGTCAGGGTGCGCGCCAGCAGCAGCTCGACCCAGCTGAACATAAAGCAGAAGAAAGCCGCCACACCAATGCCCGAAGCGATCAGCGGGGTGAATATTTTGATGAAAAACTTCGGAAAACTGTAGCCGTCGATGTAGGCTGTCTCGTCGATCTCGCGCGGCACACCGGACATAAAACCCTCGAGTATCCACACGGCCAATGGCACGTTGAACAGGCAGTGCGCCAGCGCCACCGCGATGTGGGTGTCGAACAAGCCAATGGACGAATAGAGCTGAAAGAACGGCAGAGCAAACACCGCGGGCGGCGCCATGCGATTGGTCAACAGCCAAAAGAACAAGTGCTTGTCGCCGGTGAAGCGGTAGCGGCTGAAAGCGTAGGCCGCGGGCAGTGCCACACAGAGCGAGATCACCGTGTTCAAACACACGTAGATCAGCGAGTTGATGTAACCGCCGTACCAAGTGGGATCATTGAAGATCACCATGTAATTGGCGAAGGTCAGGTCTCGTGGCCAGAGACTAAAGGACGAAAGTATCTCTTCATTGGTTTTCAGTGACATGTTCAACAGCCAATAGATCGGCGTCAACAGAAAAACCAGGTAGGTCACCATCACCGCATGACGTGCACGCATGATCAAGTCCCTCCTTTGTCGTGCTCTTGCATCACGGTGTAAAACACCCATGACACCAGCAAAATGATCAGAAAATAAACAATGGAAAAGGCCGCCGCAGGCCCCAGATCAAACTGCCCTATGGCCATTTTCACCAGATCGATGGACAAGAAGGTCGTGGCGTTGCCCGGCCCCCCGCCCGTGACCACAAAGGGCTCGGTGTAGATCATGAAGCTGTCCATAAAGCGCAGCAAAAAGGCGATCAACAACACCCCGTGCATCTTCGCCAGCTCGATGTATCGGAAGATGGACCAACGGCTGGCGCCGTCGATGCGCGCCGCCTGGTAGTAGGCCTCGGGGATGGACTGCAGCCCGGCATAACACAAGAGCGCCACCAATGAAGTCCAGTGCCAGACATCCATAACAACCAGCGTCACCCAGGCGTCAACGGTGTTCTGGGTGTAGTTGTAGTCCACCCCTATGGCCTTCATCGAAGCGCCCAACAAGCCAATGTCGACTCGGCCAAATATCTGCCAAATAGTGCCCACCACATTCCAGGGGATCAGCAGCGGCAGTGCCATCAACACCAGGCAAACTGGCACCCCCAAGCCCTTGCGCGGCATGCACACAGCGATGGCGATGCCCAGTGGCACTTCGATGGCGAGGATAATCCCGCTGAACAAAAACTGCCTGCCCAGCGCCGCGTGAAAACGCTCAGAGCGCAGGATGTCTTGATACCACTCGGTGCCCACCCAGAAGAACTGGTTGCCGCCGAAGGTATCCTGAAAGGAGTAGTTAACCACCGTCATCAACGGGATAACCGCGCTGAAGGCGACCAACAAAAGCACCGGCAGCACCAGCCACCACGCCCGGTTGTTGAAAGGTTTGTTCATGCCTCACTCTCCCGGCGCCAACCGTCTTGATAGATGTGCACATGCTGCGCATCAAAACTGACGTGCGCCGGCCCTGTCTCACAGTGCTCGCCCTCCCGCACCATCACGTTCACGGTGCTGCCCGCTGCCGTAGCGCGCGCGATTTGGTAACGCCCCAGATCCTCCACCAGCTGCACCTCTACCGCCACGCCTTCGCCGCGGTTGTTCAAGGTGCAGAATTCGGGGCGGATGCCCAGCTCCACGTTCGAGCCGCCCGTTTTGTAACAGCCCTGCAGATCGATGTTTGCTCCGCACACTGTCGCCTGGCTGCCGTCGACCTGCGCCGGCAGGATGTTCATGCCGGGACTGCCGATAAAATAGCCTACAAAGGTGTGGCCAGGCTTTTCAAACAGCTCCTGCGGGGTGCCCATCTGCACCACCTTGCCGTCGGTCATCACCACCACCTTGTCGGCGAAGGTCAAGGCCTCGACCTGGTCATGGGTGACGTAGATCATGGTCATGGCCAGCTGCTGGTGCAGGTGCTTGAGTTTGGAGCGCAGTTGCCATTTGAGGTGCGGATCAATCACCGTCAGCGGCTCGTCGAATAAGATAGCCGCGACGTCGGGCCGCACCAGACCACGACCGAGGGAAATGATCTGCTTGGCATCAGCGGTCAATCCACGCGCGCGCTGCCCCAGCCGATCCCCCATGTCCAACATATCCGCTACTTCCAGCACACGCTGCTTCACCCGATCATCTTTCCAGCCGCGGTTGCGCAATGGGAAAGCCAGGTTGTCATACACCGACATGGTGTCGTACACCACCGGAAACTGAAACACCTGTGCGATGTTGCGCGCCTCAGGGGACAAGCTTGTCACGTCTTCGCCGTCGAACAGCACCTTGCCCTCACTGGGAGACAGCAGGCCGGAAATAATGTTCAGCAGAGTTGATTTGCCACAGCCCGAGGGGCCGAGCAGCGCATAGGCCCCGCCGTCGTCCCATTGGTGGTCAATCCGGTTGAGCGCGTAGTCGTCCTCCACCTGCGGGTTGGCCCCGTAGGCATGCGCGAGTCCGGAAAAGCTGATCTGGGCCATTGTTTCCCCTTTGTTTGTACAACAATATTGGTCAGTGCAGCGATCCAGAGCACTGGCCGCCGCACCGCCGCCTGCGCTTTTAGCCTCGCGGCCCTCGCACCAATTCTCCGCTCGGATCGAAGACAAACATCTTCGCGGGCTGCAGGTACACATCGATCTCGCTGTCCAGCGCGGGCTCATGCACACCGTGGCTGAGGGACACCCAGCGCTGATCGCCGTAATGCACGTGCACGAAGCTCTCCGAGCCGGTGATTTCCGTGACCATCACCACTGCACGCAAGGGCACACTGTCCGCCTCCGCGTGCAAGCGCAGGTGGTCAGGGCGAATACCCAGCAGGTAACTGCCGTCGGGCAGCGCCTCACCACCCAGCTCAAAGCTGTCGCCCTGCGCCGTGCTCGCCAGCCCATCGCGCAGCTCGACCGCCAGCTGATTGAGCGGCGGGTCACTGAATGTCGAGGCGGTCAGCAGATGATTGGGCTGGCGGTAGACCGACAGGGTCGGCCCAAACTGCGTGACCCGGCCCTGGTGCAAAGTGGCGGTGTTGCCACCCAAGAGCAAGGCTTCGGAGGGCTCAGTCGTGGCGTAGACAAAGATGGCGCCCGACTCTTTAAAAATGGCCGGCAGCTCCGAGCGCAATTCTTCGCGCAGCTTGTAATCCAAGTTTGCGAGCGGCTCATCCATCAGCACCAACCCCGCCCCCTTCACCAGCGCGCGCGCGATGGCGCAGCGCTGCTGCTGACCACCGGAGAGCGCCAAGGGCTTGCGCTGCAGCTGTGGCCCCAGGCGCATTAAATCAGAGGCCCACTGCACTTTTTTATCGACCTCGGCGTTGCTCACGCCCGCCACCCGCAGCGGCGAAGCGATGTTTTCGTACACACTGAAGCCGGGGTAGTTGATAAACTGCTGATACACCATCGCCACGTTGCGCTTTTGCACCGCCACGCCGGTGATGTCCTCGCCGGCCATGATCAAGCGCCCCGAGCTGGGTTTGTCCAAGCCCGCCATCACCCGCATCAGGCTTGTCTTACCCGCCAGGGTCTGGCCCAGTAAGACATTGATGGACGCGTCTTCGAGCACCATGTCAGTGGGGTAGAGATGCGTTTGGCCAGCATCTTTTAGGGTGATGTCGCGCAGCTCCAATGCCATCAGCTCAGCACCCGATCCGCTGTGCGCTGGTGCGCCGCCATGTAGTCACTCAGCGTAACCACTTGGCTCTCATCCAGCGAGAGCCCTGTTTTGGTACGCCGCCAAATCACGTCTTCTGCCTGCACAGCCCACTCCTGTTCGATCAAGTAATCCACCTCCGCCTGGTAGAGCCCGGCGCCAAAGTGCTGACCCAGCGCCACCACATCTTGCGCGTCGCCGAGCCACTGCCGCGCCCGCGTGCCATAACAGCGGAAGATGCGCTCCAGCACGGCATTTTTCAGAAAATCGTAGTCGCTAAAAAACGCTGCTTTGGTCGCCTGCAACTCAGCCCAAGGGATATCACCGCCCGGCAACGGGGCCGAGCCGGTCCAGCTGTCAGTGGACGCATGCAACCAGGGTTGTAACTCTTTGAGCGCGTGTTCCGCCAACCGCCTGAAGGTGGTGATCTTGCCGCCAAACACATTCAACAAGGCCGAGCGCTCGTCGATCAAACGTGTTTTCAGCACGTAATCCCGTGTCGCCTCCTGCGCGGCGGTGGCACCGTCATCGTACAGAGGCCTGACGCCCGAGTAGGTCCAGACCACTTGATCGGGCTGAATCGCTTGTGAAAAATATTCACTGGCGGCGCGGCAGATATAGTCGATCTCCTCCGCGCTGCAGGCCGCATCGCCCGGCTCGCCGCCGTGGTCCAGATCGGTGGTGCCGAGCAAGGTGAAATCTTGTTGGTAGGGGATGGCGAAGATGATGCGCCCGTCCCTGTTTTGAAAGATATAGGGTTTGTCGTGCGCAAACAACTTGGGCACCACCACGTGGCTGCCGCGCACCAAACGCACGCCCTCGCCGGTGTCGGTGTTGATCACATCCTTGATGCAATCGACCACCCATGGCCCGGCGGCGTTCACCAGCACGCGGGCCTGTATGTCCCGCTCACCCTCGGCGTCTGCCACCGTCAGCGTCCAGCCCTGATCGGTGGTGACAGCCTGCTTGCACCGGGTGCGGGTCTCGATGGTGGCTCCGCGCTCGCGGGCGTCCATGGCGTTCAGCACCACCAAGCGCGCGTCGTCCACCCAGCAATCGGAATATTCAAAAGCCTGGGTGAGATGCGATTTCAGCGACTCGCCGGCGACGTCTTTGCGCAAATCCAGGGATCGCGTGCCGGGCAGCAGCTTTCTGCCACCGAGGTGGTCATAGAGGAACAAGCCCAGCCGGATCAACCAACGGGGCCGGATACCTGGCTCGTGCGGCAACACAAAACGCAGCGGCCAAGCGATGTGCGGCGCCATCTGCAGCAGCACTTCGCGCTCGGCCAGGGATTCGGCCACCAGGCGGAACTTGTAGTGTTCGAGGTAGCGCAGGCCACCGTGGATCAGCTTGGTGCTGGAGGATGAGGTCGCGCTGGCGAGGTCACTCTGCTCGCAGAGGTATACCTTCAGTCCGCGGCCCGCAGCATCGCGGGCAATGCCCACCCCATTTATGCCGCCACCAATTATCGCGAGATCGTACTCGGTCATGCATGCTCCGTGAGAAAACGAATACTGAAGCCGAAAGAATATTCGTTTTTGTTCACTTGATTCTATTTAATTCGTTTTGAGAGTCAAGTCACAGTATGCATTTATTTTCTCAGCTAGCAGTAATGTGCAGCTCCGTCTCCGCATTTTTGCACAGCGCCGCTATATCAAAACCGTCTTTAACGTCCGTGAACAGCGCGTCCACGTCCGCCAGAGAGCCAATGCGAAAGGGCGCGCTGCGCGAGAGCTTGCTGTGATCTGCCACCAGATACACATGCCGCGCATTGGCGATAATGGCCTTGGCAACGCGCACTTCGTTGTAATCAAAATCCAACAGCGCCCCTTCCTCATCGATGGCCGAGACGCCAATAACGGCGTAGTCAACCTTGAATTGGCGCACAAAATCAGCGGCAGCCTCTCCCACCAGCCCGCCATCAGTGCGCCGCAACATGCCGCCGGAGACTATCAGCTCACAGTCTGGGTTTTGAGACAAGATATTGACTACATGGAGGTTATTGCTGATGACTAGCAGATCTTTGTGCGTGCACAGGGCTGCAGCTACGGCCTCCGTGGTGGTACCGAGGTTGATAAACAAGCTGGCGCCGTCCGGGATCTCCCGCGCCACGCGCTCGCCAATGGCGGTCTTCTCGGATTTGGCCAGCACCTGGCGCGCCTCGTAGCCGACGTTCTCCACGCCCGACGCCAACACCGCCCCGCCGTGAATTCGGCTGAGCACGCGCTTATCGCAGAGCTCGTTCAGATCGCGCCGAATCGTCTGCGGTGTCACCGCGAACATTTCGGCCAATTGCTCCACCATCACACGCCCGTTTTGACGCGCTACATTGACGATGTCCTGCTGCCTTAAACTGAGCTCGGCCATTCTTCACTCCCTCTATAGTGAACATAAACGAACATACAACAAATGCGCCCACTTGATCAAGCAGACGGAAAACCCACGACGGACCGAAGAACAATGGCCAGCCTTATCCAGAAAGCTCAGAAAATCAGCAACTAAGGAGACCGTGCGGAGGGGGTAGCAAAATCCGGAAGCCCAAGTGCAGTGACACAAGCCACTGACAAGCAATCTGTAAAAGCGAACAGCGCCACGCCCAGGCATCGCACGGCGGCATTAGGCTTGCGCGCACCTCACGTGGGACGTCGACCCCGCTCGACCG
>JAWSVD010000319.1:0-21732 GCA_033852095.1 Granulosicoccaceae bacterium
AGATCACCTTTGTTGATGCTGAAATCAGGCCCGATGCTGAGCAGGCTCAGGCCGATCACGGCGAAGGCCGCGCCCAGCCACGTCCACTTGCCGGTGCGCTGTGCGAAGAACAAGCCAAGTATGGGAACCAGCACAACATACAGCCCGGTGATGAAGCCCGCGTTGCCTGCAGTGGTCCAGACCAGGCCCACCTGTTGGGCAGAAGACCCGAGGAACAGCAGCAGCCCGGCGTAAAATCCGCCGCGCCAAAAGGCGCTGCCTCGGGTGGTGCCCGCTTGTGGCGGCATGAACAGCAGCAGCGGCAACAGCGACAGCACACCCAGCGCGAAGCGTAGGGCGTTAAAGCTGAAGGGGCCGAGTGACTCCATGCCCATGCGCTGGGCGGCGAAGGCGAGGCCCCAGATGATGGCCACGATGAGCAGCAAGGCATCGGCCCGGAAGTTTCGGTTGTTCATGGCGGTGATTCGGGTCAGGTGGTGGTGCCGAGCATTCGGCCGAGTGAAAAATAACAGCGAGCTGCATCATCGCGTGCCACTCACGCGGATGCAAGCAGTGGCTGAACCTCTACGCCGAGCGTTTGCCATGCGGTGCAGCGCGCTAACGAACGTGTGCCGTGTGGAAGGTTTGCTTTTGTTGCTCCCGTTGAGGCATCGTGGTGGAAAGACTGGCCTCACTGTAGGGGCGAGTGTGCCGAACAGGGATTTGTTGAACGCATGGAATTCAGACAACACATACCGGGCGATCCCGCCCTGGCGCAGGTGCTGCAGTTGCTGCAGGGCTGTTTTGCCTACATGGACGCGCGCATTGATCCGCCGTCTTCCCTGTCTCGCTTGACCTTGGCGGATGTTGAGCAGCATTGCCGGCAGCACGAAGTGTGGTCTGTGGGTGTGCCGCCCCACGCCTGCGTGTTTTTTCAGGCATCAGCAGACGCGCTGTATCTGGGTTGCCTTGCGGTGGCCAGTGCGCAGCGCAATAACGGCTTGGCCGCGGCCATGGTTGACCTTGCCGACGCGCGGGCACGCGACATGGGCTTGGGCCAGATCGAGTTGAAAGTGCGTGTGGAACTGCAAGAGAACCAACGGCTCTTTGAGCGCATGGGCTTTGTTTTGCATCGGCACGGTAGGCACGAAGGCTACGCGAAAACTACCTATTTTCTCATGCGTAAAAAGGTGGGCTGAAGGCAGTTTTATCGAACGTCAGCGCAACCGCTTGCAATGCCTTTGTCAGGGCATGCCTCTGAGTGTTGAGCGCTCCACGAGGGCACAGGGGAAGAGCCGGGTCTCCGCGCTGCGTTCGGGATTTTCCAACAGGCTGCCGACCAAATCCACCGCACTGCCACAGATGTCGGCAATCGGCTGCGAGATGGTGCTCAGTTCAAAGGCGTGCCAGGCAGACATTTCCATGTTGTTGAAACCCATGATGCCCATCTCATCGGGGACGCACACGCCGGCCTCGCGCGCGGCGCTCAATGCGCCCAGCCCTATCACGTCATCGCCGCAAAACAGACCGTCTACGCGTTTGTTGCGCATGAGCTTATGCATTGCTTTGTATCCAGCGTCGTAGCTGTAGTGCTCGGCATACACAACCGCCGTGGGTTTCAGATTTGCTGTTTTGAGCGTGTCCGTGAAACCCCTCAGCCGGTCTTGCGTGGAGGTGGCTTTTTCGGGGCCACCGAGAAAGCCCAGCGACTTATAGCGCCGCGCCAGCAAGATTTCGGCGGCCATGGAGCCCGCGTGACGGTTGTCGATGCCCACCACGTGCACATCGGGGCTGGGGTTGTAACGGCCAAACACATTGACCACTGGCAGGCCGGCCTGCTTGAAGGCCGCTGCACAGGCAGGGGGCAGCGTGGATGACGCGACGATCACGGCGTCGACCCGGTACTGACGCAGCATTTCGACGGAGTCGGCTGGGTCTGGGTTGTCGCTGAGGTTGACCAAGAGTGGTCGCAAATTGCGATTTTGCAGCAGCCGAGTGAACTGGTCTAAGACTTCCAGAAAAGCGGGGTTGTGGAAGTTGTTGATCACCAGGCCGATGAGCTGAGTGCGGCTGGTGGCCAGGCTGCGCGCGATGATGTTGGGGGTGTAGCCGAGCTCCTTAGCGGCCTTCATGACTTTGCTGCGCGTCTTGTCCGAGACGCTTGCGCCTTCCGTGTACGTGCGCGAAACGGCAGAGCGGGAAACGCCGGCGCGTTTGGCTACGTCCGCAAGAGTGATGATCATGGCGAGGGTCTCTGGCTATGCAATTTTGATAAAATGTATTAAAGCATTGCAACCGGTTGCAAATCAAAACAGTCCTGTGCTTTAATGAAATCTATGGTCATCCACAAGGCCATAAACTCCGAATATCTAGCAGGAGGCCCACTGTGAAGAACATAGGTCGTACAGCTTTTGCTGCGCTCATCTTGGAGAAAACCCCTTGATTGCTGCGCACGCTGAATCGAGCTTCGCAAATGGCCATGTTGTAGTGCCCTGTGCTCGAAGCGCATATGCCACATTTAGGGCTGCGATCATTGGCAGGTCGGGCAGAAACCATTGCCTTATGCGCTAGCTCCCGAGCTCACCAAATTGAGCAGCCAGCGCTTACGCAGCCTAAGGGTCTGGTGCTCAACTCAGGCGTCTCGGATGATTGTCTTTCACCAGCTAATAGGCAGGTTGTCATCGTAATGTGTAGCGCCATTTCCATTGTTTGCTTGTTACACCTGACGCACATAACAACGTTGATCTTGAATTCTGGGCATATGCATTTTACTGAATTCGTTATTTCATCATCTGAGCACTCGAGAATATTAGAGGTGGGGTGATGGGGCTTTTGCCTCGGGTGAGGCTCCCGGAAAAATATCCTGTGCGCCGGGCACAGAAACTTGGAGGTAAACAATGAAAAAACTACTGCTGACTGCAAGTATTGCGGCACTGATGACTTCGACTGCCATGGCAGCCACTATTGGTGTTTCAGTCGCTCGATTCGATGACAACGGCCTGACAGTTATGCGCAATGGCATGACAGATCACGCCAAGACCATTGAAGGTTTGGACTTGCAAATAGAAGATGCCACTGATGATGTTGCTAAGCAGCTGGATCAGATCAATAACTTTGTCGCTTCCGGTGTAGATGCCATTATCATCAATGCGGTGGATACAAACGCCACGACAGCGATGTCAAATGCTGCGGCTGATGCTGGCATTCCCCTGGTGTATGTGAACCGTCAACCGGTCAACATGGGATCACTGCCGGAAAATCAAGCATTTGTCGCCTCTAACGAGATTGAGTCGGGCACACTTGCCGCCTTCCGCATGTGTCAGGATCTGCGTGCTCAGGGTAAATCAGACGGTGCTCGCGCTTATATGTTGATGGGGCAGTTGTCGAATCAAGCGGCAGTTCAGCGTTCAAAAGATTTCGAAGACGTTATCGGCATGGACATGTGTAACTTCATCACATTGATCGACAAGCAAACCGCGGAATGGTCACGTGATAAAGCACAGGATCTGATGACTAACTGGATTTCTTCAGGCGAAGATTTCGACGCTGTGTTTGGCAACAACGACGAAATGGCAATCGGTGCCATCCAGGCGATGAAAGCTGCTGGCATTTCCATGGATGACGTCGTAGTGGGGGGTGTTGATGCGACGCAAGACGCGCTCGTTTCCATGAAAGCCGGTGAAATGGACGTGACCGTTTTCCAGGATCTTGCAGGTCAAGGTGCGGGTTCCATCGATACTGCGTTGAAACTCGCCAACGGCGAAAAAGTGAACCAGACAGTCTTTATTCCTTTCAAGCTGGTGACTCCTGAGAACATCGACGACTTCTTATAGTCGTTAAGAAATAGATGAAAAGGCTGGGTGGCGTATAGGGATTACGCCGCCTATTTGCCTGACTTATCATTCATGTACTCTCGGGGGGAGAGGTGATGGCGGATTCGCAACATGGAACCGGTGGCTTGGTTTTCGATAAATCAAAACGAAATTGGCCCAATGAAATAAATGTATTTGTTGCTCTGATTTTGATCGTGCTGATTTTCGAAGCGCTGGGAGCATTGCTTCTTGGTCAGAGTTTTTTGTTTGACAGCAAAGACCGATTCGACTCGATTTTTAATGAAGCGCGGTTAAAGATCATTATTCTTCAAGTGTCAATTATTGGCATTATTGCTCTCGGGGTTACACAAGTAATCATATCCGGCGGCATCGATTTGTCTTCTGGTTCTGTTGTCGGTGTCACGGCAATGATCGCGATGAGTTTTGCGCAGGTCTCAGAAATAAACGGTATTCCCAATCCCAAGGCGGTCTTTGGCCCCGAGCTGATGGACCTGTCAATTGTCGTGCCCATCATGGTCGGGCTTGCCTGCGGGATTTTTGCAGGCCTGATCAATGGGTTCATGGTTGCCTATACCAAGATCCCTCCCTTTATCGCTACCTTGGGCATGATGGTCAGTGCTCGCGGCGCCGCTAAATGGTGGACGAGCGGTCGCCCTGTCTCATTCCCAACGGATGATTACGCGGCAATCGGTGCTGGCATGATGCCCGTGGCCATTTTTGTCTCGCTGGCTATACTGTTTTACTTTGTCATGAAATACACCGTGTATGGCAAGCATACCTACGCCATTGGTTCGAACGAAGACGCCGCGCGGATGTCTGGCATAAACGTGACGCGGCACAAGGTGCTTGTCTACGCCATCGCCGGGATGTTGGCTGGTATTTCCGCCATTGTATTAACGTCTAAGAACCTGACAGCGCAATCTGGCATGGGCATCATCTACGAGTTGGATGCTATCGCGATGGCCGTCATCGGCGGTGTCTCTCTGACCGGAGGGCGAGGTTCTATCATCGGTACGGTCATAGGCGCGCTTATTTTCGGTGTGATTATTTCTGGCTTTACATTCCTGCGGCTCGACGCCTACTACCAGGAAATGGTCAAGGGCGGCATCATTGTGGGTGCTGTGGTTCTAGATCAGTGGCGTCAGCAGCGCGCTGCGTCAAAAGTTTAAGGAGCAGGTCATGAGTGATGTTATTCTCGAAACAAAAGGCCTGACGAAACACTACGGTGGTGTGCAAGCCTTAACCGACGCCAATTTCACGCTGCACAAGGGCGAGCATGTCGCCATCATGGGCGATAACGGCGCGGGTAAATCCACGTTTGTGCGGCAGATTACCGGTGTGGAGCAGCCCACTCGTGGGGAGATCATCTTTGACGGTCAGTCGATGCATTTCAACGGGCCCATTGACGCGCGTGAGGCGGGCATTGAAACAGTGTTTCAAACGCTCGCGCTCGCGGATGATCTCGATGTCCCGGACAATCTGTTTCTGGGGCGTGAAATAACCAAGGCGGACTGGTTGGGTCCTTTCAGGATTTTGGACTACAAGTCCATGCGCGAGGCAACGCTTGCCGGTCTTGAAAAAACGGCGGTTAAAATTCCCAATATCCGCAATACAATTCGCAACATGTCAGGTGGCCAGCGGCAGTGTGTTGCCATCGCCCGAACAGCAACCTTTCATTCTAAGTTAACGATCATGGATGAGCCCACAGCGGCACTCGGGGTGCAAGAGACAGCCCAGGTGGAGAACATTGTCAGAACGCTCAAAGAAGCGGGTGAGCCGTTGATTCTTGTCAGTCACAACATGCGACAGGTGTTTGATCTCGTCGATCGCATCATCGTCTTTCGTCGTGGGCAAATCGTGGCGAACCTGAAGAAAGAAGAGACAGACGGGCAAGATGTTGTTGCGTACATTACTGGCGCAAAAACCGGTGCTGAGTTTGAAGGCGCAGCTTGATTGCCTATAACCGAGAAGAGGGTGTCGCAGTATGAAAAAGTTCAATCTTGCGCTTCCCTTTTTCCTTCCGCCTCGGCGGCGCATGGCCCTGGTCTTGTTTTGTGTGGGCTGGGCCGCTGTTGAGTTTCTGACAGGTACGCCATTTTGGGGAATCTTGTTTCTTGCGATGGGAATCGGCGCTGCGTGGCAGTTCAGCCAGACGGACTGGGCCGAAGTAGCCGAGCAAGATCAGCGCTCTGAAACCGAGTAAACCGGATCTGGGCGCGTCTTAGCTCGCTTTTGAATCGCCATTAGCGTGATGGCGATGTTGAGAGCGTGCGGAGTCATCGACGGCGCCGCCTTTTGTTAAAGCCGTCGAGTAAGGTCTTGAGCAATACTTCTTTTTGTATCTCGTGCCTCACTTGGCGGGGCGGGGCTAGTCACTTCATTTTCGCAATGGTGAGCATTGCATTGTCAATTCTCTTGCGATTTTTGATCGCGTCTTGCTCTGCTGTTCTGAATACATTTCAGTGAAATGTGCGCGGCGGTTTTTAGCTTTGTTTTTTTCGGAAATTTCAGTGCTCCGTAGCCGTTTGAATCGGGTGTTTCTGCTTTGTTACAAGGCGTGAGACAACGTAGAAATGGAACACCAGGGCTCTTGGTAATGACGGCAAGTAATGCGCTCATGGGCAGTCAACGGTTGAGGCAGTATTGTATTGTTAGCTTGGCCGATTTTGTTTTTGCAACCGGTTGCAAAAAAGAATTATTCTGTGCTCTAATACCTTGTAGTTTTCCCGAAAACACCCTCAAACCACCGCGTCATATGGGGTGGGGCTCGGGTTGGAATAGGGACGCACTGCCTGAATTTGTCGGTAAATGTGGGTTTGTAGACGTGAGGCTTACTGGAGCTGCTAGATGAGAAAATCAATAGGCATAGGCTTGATTGGTTCGGGCTACATGGGCAAAGCACACGCAGTGGCTTTGCAGGCGGTGGGCTCGGTTTTCAATACAGGGCTGCGCCCGCGCTGCGAGATGATCGCCACCAGCAACCAGGCCAGTGCCGAGCGTGCAGCACAGGCGCTAGGCTTTGCTCGTAGCACCGGAGATTGGCGAGAGTTGATCGCCGATCCCTTGGTGGAGGCGGTTGTTATTGCCTCGCCGCAGAATACCCACCGTGAGATGGCAGAAGCTGCTTTTGCCGCAGGCAAGCCTGTGTTTTGCGAAAAGCCGCTGGCCGAGCACACAGCTGATGCACAGATCATGGCTGATATCGCGGCTAAATCCGGCCTAGCCAATATGATCGGTTTTAACTACGTGCGCACACCCGCCACGCAGTTTGCGCGAGAGCTTGTAGCTGCCGGTGAGATAGGCGAGCTGCATTATCTGCGCGCAGAGCACAGCGAAGATTTCCTCGCTGATGCAGCGGAACCTGCCAACTGGCGCACCAAGGGCTCAGCCAACGGCACGCTCGGTGATCTGGCACCGCACATAGTCAATGCAGCACTGGCTCTGGGCGGTGACATTGCCGAGCTGATCGGCGACCGACAAACAACCTGCGCAGAGCGCATCGGAGAGAACGGCCCAGAGGCTGTTACCAACGACGATCAAGCTCAGATGATGTGTAGATTTGCCAACGGTGCGATGGGGCATTTATTTTTTAGTCGTGTCGCGCACGGTCGCAAGATGGGCTACGCCTACGAGCTGCACGGAAGTCTGGGCAGTATTCGTTTTGACCAAGAAGACCAGAATGCCTTGTACTTGTATAAAGCCGAAGGGCCAGAGGCCATCCGCGGTTTTCGCAAAATACTGACAGGCCCCGCGCACCCCGATTATGTCAATTTTTGTCTGGGGCCAGGGCACGGCACCGGCTACCAAGATCAAATCATCATCGAGCAACGAGACTTCCTACGCGCCATCGAAACAGGTGAATCGGTCTATCCCGATTTCGCCGAGGGCCTGCGTGTTCAGCGCCTGATAGATGCGGTGCATCAATCTTGCGAAGAGCGTCGCTGGGTGACCGTCGACGGGCAAGCGCCAAAGGTAGGGAGCTAACATGACATATCGCATTGCCCTGTTGGGGGCCGGACGCATTGGGCAGGTGCACGCACAGGCCGTCAATAGCAATGAGCACGCGACATTGCTGGGCGTATCAGACGCGATGCCCGAGGCGCAACAAGCCCTGGCCGACAAATACAGCTGCCGCACCGGCAGCAGTGCGCAGTTTATAGCGGCGGACGACGTAGATGCCGTGATTATCGCCACGCCCACCGATACCCACGCCGAGCTCATCGAGCAGTGCGTGCTGGCGGGAAAAGCGGTGTTCTGCGAAAAACCCATCGACTTAGATGCCGAGCGAGTGCGTGCGTGTCTAGCGGTGGTTGATGCCAACAACGGGCGCTTGATGGTCGGCTTTAATCGCCGCTTTGATGCCCAGTTCATGGCGCTGCAACAGACCATCGTCAAGGGCAGCGTGGGGCAGGTGGAGCAGGTGATCATCACCTCGCGCGATCCGTCTCCACCGCCGGTGGACTACATCAAACGCAGCGGCGGTATCTTCCGCGACATGATGATCCACGATTTTGACATGGCGCGTTTCTTACTCGGCGAAGAGCCGGTGGCCGTCAGCGCGACAGGCAGTTGTCTGGTGGACAAGGCACTAGAAGGCCTGGACTACGACACCGCCACTGCAACGTTGACTACCGCCAGCGGCAAGCAGTGCGTGATCACCAATTCACGCCGCGCTACCTACGGCTACGATCAGCGCGCGGAAGTGCACGGCAGCGCCGGTATGGCGGCTATCGACAACCCAAAATTGGACTTGCTGACCCGAGGCGACGCGCAGGGCTACAGCACCGGGCCGCTGCATGACTTTTTCATGACCCGTTACACCGAGGCCTACGCGCACGAGTTGGCGAGCTTCATCAGCTGGGCACGAGGCGAGTCAGTCACCGTTCCTACAGGGGTCGACGGTTTGGCGTCCCTGTTGTTGGCAGATGCCGCTGAGCAGTCGGCCCGCAGTGGTCAGACGGTGGCGGTTGCGAGCCTTTAGTCGCGCATAAGAGGGCAGAGTTTTTGGTGAGCTGGAAGTCTGTCCCTGAATATTTTCTACAACCCTTCGGACCCTGTTAGGTCAGAGGCATGAGCAAGCAAATGAACTTAGATCTGATAACGCTGGGCAGGTGCGGTGTTGACCTCTACGCCCAACAAATTGGTGCGCGTCTTGAGGATGTCGCGAGTTTTTCCAAATATCTCGGTGGGTCTTCGAGCAATATTGCCGCCTGTGCAGCACGGCAAGGGCTGCGCACTGGTCTTATCACCCGCGTGGGTGATGAGCACACGGGCCGTTTCCTGCGCGAGCAGTTAGAGCGAGAGGGCGTTGATACCCGCGCGGTGATCACCGACCCAGAGCGTCCCACGGCGATGGTGATGCTGGGCATCAAAGACAGTGATACTTTCCCGCTGGTGTTTGTGCGCGAGAACTGCGCCGACATGGCCATCGCCGAGAGCGATTTAGACGCCGCGTATATTGGCAGCGCCAAGTGCCTGTTGATCACGGGCACGCATTTTTCTACCCCCCATGTGCACGCCACCTCAACAGCTGCGCTGCGCATGGCGCGGGATCAGGGCGTGCGCACTGCACTCGATATCGACTACCGGCCAGTGCTCTGGGGTCTGGCGTCACGCGGCGACGGCGAGACGCGCTTTGTCAGTTCGGACGAGGTCTCCACACATCTGCAGGGTATTCTGCCGCTGTTTGATTTGGTCATCGGCACCGAGGAAGAAATTCACATTGCCGGTGGCAGCGACGATACCCTGCAAGCTTTGCGCACGGTGCGCGAGCATACACAGGCTGTTATCGTGCTCAAGCGCGGCCCCTTTGGCGCCACCGTATTTGACGGCGCCATACCCGCATCCATCGACGACGGTGTGACAGTAGAAGGTGTCACGGTTGATGTGCTCAACGTATTGGGCGCAGGGGATGCGTTTGCCGCTGGGTTTTTGCGCGGCTGGCTACGTGAAGAGGGATATGAGCAGGCCCTGCGCTACGCCAACGCCTGCGGTGCGCTGGTTGTATCTCGCCACGGTTGCACGCCCGCCATGCCCACTGTGCCTGAGTTGGATTATTACCTCGACAATAGCCATGAGATTGATCGCCCAGATCAAGACCAGTGGCTGAACCATCTGCACCGTGTGACCACGCGCACGCGTGCCGCGGTTGCTGATGATCTACTCATTCACGCCTTTGACCATCGCTCCCAACTGGTCGATATGGCGCGCGCCGTCGGTGCACCGCTAGAGCGTATCAACGCGCTCAAAGCGCTGTTGTTGCAGGCGACACAAGGCGTCATAGAGAGCGATGGCCTGCAGGGGCAGGCGGGAATTCTCTGTGATGACACCTTTGGCCAAGACACACTCAACGCCGCTACCGGCACTGGGCTGTGGATTGCTCGACCGGTGGAAGTGCCCGGTTCACGGCCCGTGGCGCTGGAGCGCGGCGACAGCATCGGCTCGCAGCTGATCTCCTGGCCGCTTGAGCAGGTGGTGAAGTGTCTGGTGTTCTACCACCCGGACGATGAGAACAACTTGCGCCACGCGCAAGAGAGACAAGTCATGAATCTCTGGCGTGCCTGCCAGATCAGTGGTCATGAGCTGTTGTTGGAAATCATCCCGCCTAAAGTAGACGGTGAGCGCTGTGCCGATCACGACGCGGCGGTACTGCGCTCTGTTAAACGCTTTTACAACCTCAATGTGCTGCCCGATTGGTGGAAGCTGCCCAGCTTGGGCAATGAGACATTGCTGGAGATCGAAGACTTGATCGAAGAGCGTGACCCGCACTGCCACGGCATGCTGGTTTTGGGGCTGGACGCACCGATCGCAGAGCTGGCCGAGGGATTCAAGGCCACCGCAGGTGTAGAGCGAGTGCGCGGTTTTGCGGTGGGGCGCAGCATCTTTGGTGCACCGGCCAGGGCATGGCTGGCCAATGAAAGTGACGACAGCACGCTGCTTGCGCAGGTCAGTGATAACTACAGGCAAGTGATTGCCGCTTGGCAGAACCGGACGGCATAGGAAACGATGATGCAAACCATAAAACTAACAACGGCTCAGGCCCTGGTGCGCTACTTAAGCGCACAACAGGTAGAGATTGACGGCCAAGTGCAACCGCTGTTCGCGGGTGTGTGGGCGATATTTGGCCACGGCAACGTACCGGCACTGGGTGAGGCATTGCACGCTGTGCGTGATCAGCTGCCCACCTACAGAGGCCACAACGAGCAATCGATGGCACACGCTGCGATCGCCTACGCCAAGCAAAACCGCCGCCAACGCATGATGGCTGTGTCGAGCTCTATAGGGCCAGGGGCGACTAACTTAGTGACGCCTGCAGCACTGGCGCACGTCAACCGCCTGCCGGTGTTGTTCTTGCCCGGAGACAGCTTTGTCAGCCGTCGCCCTGATCCGGTGTTGCAGCAAGTAGAAAATTTCGGTGATCCAAACATCAACGCCAACGACTGCATGAGACCAGTGTCGCGTTACTTTGATCGTTTCACGACCCCCGAGCAGCTGATCACCAGCTTGCCGCAGGCGATAGCTGTGCTCACCGACGCCGAGCTGTGTGGCCCCGTGACCTTGTGCCTGCCACAAGACGTGCAAGCCGAGAGCTTTGATTACCCCGTCTCCTTCTTCGACACGGTGGTGCATCGTCAGCAACGTTTGGGTGCGGATCACTACCAGTTGGCGAGTGTGGCAGAACAGCTAAAGGCATCTAAAAAGCCTGTCTTGGTGGCAGGCGGCGGTGTGCACTACAGCGGCGCTGTGGATGCCGTGCGCGCCTTTGCCAAAGAGCACGGTGTGCCAGTGGTTGAGACGTCCGCAGGCAAGGGCGCGCTGCGCGCCAGCGATGCACTCAACGCCGGTGGTATCGGTGTGGTGGGCGCGAGCAGTGCGAATGCCCTGGTTGCAGAGGCGGATCTGTTGCTGACAGTGGGGACGCGCTTATCGGATTTCAGTACCGGCTCGCGCACGGCGCTGTCCAATGTTCGCGTGCCTCAGATCAATCTCAATGTGGCGCACTTTGATGCGCACAAGCACGGTGCTACGGCCCTGCGCTGTGACGCCCTGCGCGCACTTCAAGAGCTGCAACCGCTAGTGCAAGGCTGGAAATCCGACACCTCTTGGCTCAGCCGAGTGGCCGAGTGCAAAGCCGTATGGGATGCCACCAAAGCCGCTGCGATGGCACCGGGTGAGGGCGTGCCCAGCGATGCGCAGGTCACGGGATTGGTCATTGAATCCGCTGATACTGCTAAAGATGTGCTGGTAGTGGCTGCTGGCTCAATGCCGGCCGAGGGCATGAAGCTTTGGCCCGCTGAGCACAGCCGCGGCTATCACGCCGAATACGGCTTCTCGTGCATGGGCTACGAGATAGCAGGTGCCCTGGGTGCCAAGATGGCGCAAAACGAATCCGAGCAGGGCGGTGAGGTCTATGTGATGGTCGGGGACGGCAGTTACATGATGATGAACTCCGAGATCGCCAGTGCCGTAGCGCTCAAGCAAAAGCTGATACTTGTCGTATTGGATAACAGGGGCTTTGCTTGCATCAACCGTTTGCAAAGCGCCTGCGGTCAAGAGCCTTTTAATAATTTGCTGGATGACGGCACCGCAGGTGATACACCCAAAATCGACTTCGCGGCTCACGCCGCTGCGATGGGCGCCACGGCGGAGCATGTGACGGGCTTGCAAGATTTGCCCGCCGCACTGCAAAGAGCACGGGCATCTGAAAACACCTATTGCGTCACCGTCGACACCAACGCTGTGCATTCCATGGACGGCGGCAGCTGGTGGCAAGTGGGCATTCCAGAAGTGTCAATACGCGAGAGTGTCACCGATGCTCGACGGGATTGGCAAGACAGCGGCAAAGGGGAGCAACCGTTTTGAGCAAGGTACGTCTAGGCATAAACCCACTGACGTGGAGCAACGACGATCTGCCCACGCTGGGCGGTGAGACAACATTGGAGACGAGCCTGCGCGAAGGCCGCGAAGTGGGCTATCAGGGATTTGAGCTTGGCAACAAGTTCCCCCGTGACCCGGATGTGCTCGGCCCCATACTGGCGTCGCATGATCTGTGCTTGGCCTCTGGCTGGTTTAGCGGTGGCTTGATGGAGCACGGTGTGGAGGCAGAGATCGAAGCGATCAAACCGCACGTGCACCTGCTGAAATCGCTCGGCTGCAAGGCACTGATCTACTGCGATATCACCGGCACAGTGCAGGGCGAGCGCTGGACGCCACTCTCGCACCGGCCACGTCTGCGTGACGGCCAGTGGGCCGAATTCTGCGCTGGTTTAACAGCAGTGGCAGACTTCGTCGCCGATCAGGGCCTGCAGTTGGCTTATCACCACCACATGGGTACCATGATCGAGCAGCGTTCAGAAGTGGACCGTATGCTTGAAGGGTCGGGTGACAACGTTGGTTTATTGATCGACACCGGCCATATGTTTTTCAGCGGCGGTGATCCGGTGGATCTGGCGCGCACCTACGCCTCGCGCACGCGCCATGTGCACTGCAAAGACATGCGCCATGACATCACCCGCGATGCAGTAAACCGCGATACCAGCTTTATAGACGCCTTGTTGGCGGGTTCATTTGCGGTGCCAGGTGATGGCTGCATAGATTACCCCGAGGTGCTCAAAGCACTGGCAGCGGCCGATTACGAAGGCTGGCTGATCATCGAGGCGGAGCAAGACCCTGCGGTCGCGCCGTCTTACGCCAACGCCAAACGCGGATACGACCACCTCAGCCGTCTGGCGACTGAAGCGGGTTTGATGTGAGCCTCTTAGCAGATGCCTCTCGACCCATAGGCGCCTTGTGCCTGGGCCGCGCTGGGGTGGATCTCTACGCCCGCGAGCACAATACCGACATGGCAGATGTCAGCGGCTTCGAGAAGTTTGTTGGTGGTTCCCCGGCAAACATCGCCGTGGCCATGGCGCGACTGGGCGCTACTGTCGGCATGATCGGTATGGTCTCCGACGACTCCCTGGGGGCCTACGTGCGTGAATACCTGCGCAGCGAAGGCGTGGCAGTGCATGGCTTGGGCACGGTCGCCGATGGCAGCCGCACCAGCTTAGCTGTCACCGAAGTGCGCCCGGACGACTGCGAAGTGGTGATCTACCGCAACAACGCCGCTGACTTGGCGTTGGCCGCAGAAGACATCGACGCGCAGATGATCGCCAACGCGCGTCTGTTAATTGTATCGGGTACGGCGCTGTGCCAAAGCCCATCCCGCGAGGCGGTGTATGCCGCGTTGATGGCGGCGGAGCAGGCGGGCACCACGGTGGTGCTCGATCTCGATTACCGCGCCTACAACTGGCGCAACTTGCAAGAGGCCAGCACCTGTTATCGCATGGCCGCGCGATTTGCCACCCTGGTGGTGGGCAATCGCGAGGAGTTTGAAGTACTGGGTGCGCCGGTGGCAGAGGGTGACGATGCTATCGCGGCGAGCCTGTTAGATGGTCCCGGCGTGACGCGCGTGGTGTTTGTCAAAGCAGGAAGTGAAGGCTCAAAGGTCTACTGCGACAAGGAAGCACCCATCGAGCAGGCCATCTTTAAAGTACAAGCCAAAAAGCCCTTCGGCGCAGGTGATGCCTATGCGGGTGCCATTTGCGCTGGCTTGCTAGCTGGCCTGCCGCTGGCCGAGTGCGTCGAGCGCGGCAGCGCGGCGGCGGCCATCGTGGTGGCCGGAGAGAGCTGCAGCTCAGCCTCGCCAACGGACGCCGAATTATTATCTTTTATATCTCAGCACAGCTGAGTTCGCGGAGAATACCATGCCTCAACATTTGCCCAGTTTTGACAATAAAAACCAAGCCATTGTCGCCGAGCACAACGACTACGTGCCGCTGGTGTACTTTAACCGTGTGAAGCTCAATCGCGGCGAGAGCCACAGCTTCCAGCTCAAATCTCACGAGAGCTGCGTGGTGCCGGTTGCAGGCGGCATCAAAGTCACTGTCGACGGTGAAGTGTTTGATGACATCGGTACGCGCAGCGTGCTGTGGGAGGGCAAGCCCAACGGCGTCTACGTGCCCGTCGACAGCCCCTGTACCATCGAGTGCCTGAGCGAAGCGGTAGAGGTGTTTATCGCCGGCGGGCTCTTCGATGAGCGCTTTACGCCCTTTGCTATTCGCGATGAGGATGTCGATCAGGTGCAGTACGGCTCGGACGATACCAAGACCCACCGCAAGATCAAGCACTTGCTCGGGCAGAGCAACTGCGAGCGCCGCGGGCGCCTGTTGGTGAGCGAGCTGTTTACCGTTGGCGCAGGCGGATGGTCTGGTTTTCCTCCGCACAAGCACGACACGGATCGCGGCGATATCGAGACTCGCTTTGAAGAGGTCTACAACTTCCGCTTTAACCCAGGTCACGGCTTTGGTGCGCAATTTGGCTACGTCGACGAGCATGACTTTGGTCCTGTGTTCCATATAAAAAACGACAGCACCTACATGATCGACCGCGGCTACCACCCTTGCGTTGCGGCGCCGGGCTACGAGATGTATTACTTTACCATCATCGTCGGTGAGACCCAGCAATCGCTCAAGCAGTTCTTCGAGCCGGCACACGAGTATCAAGTGCACACGATCCCGGGCATCAAAGACATGATCGCCAAATTTAAATAGAGTTTAAGTAGGGACAAGCAAAGAAAGGGTGCCCGAAAATCCTGCGGAGCTGCTAATTTCGCGCTCCTGTGGGGCATAATTTATTCTGGCAGACGCTGTAGCAAAACTAACTCAGAGAACTCGCTGTGCGCGCTAACCTCAATGACCTACTGCCATCGGCTATTCGCGATGGCCGAGCAGTACCTTGTTTTAACGTCTTTGGCATCGAGGATGCAATAGCCGTTATCGCCGCGGCTGAGGCAGAACAGCTTCCCGTCATTATCGCTACAAACCTCGACATGGTGGAGTTCATGGGGGCTGAGTCTCTGGCTGCCATGCTCGGCCCGCTGGCGGCCAAAGCCAGCGTGCCGGTGTGTGTGCACCTGGATCACTGTTACGACGAGACCATCGTCTTTTCCGCCATAGAGGCAGGCTATGACTCCGTGATGTTCGACGGCTCGCAACTGCCCATTGATGAGAACATTCGCCGCTGCGCCGCCGTGGTTGCGTATGCGAAGGCAAGTGGTGTGAGCGTAGAGGGCGAGATAGGCTCGGTGGCTTATAGCGAGGGCCGTGACCATATTCGCAGCGAGCTCACCACCACTGAGCAGGCGGTTCAATTTGCTACAGCGTCGGGTGTGCACGCGGTGGCGGTGTCGGTGGGTAATATCCATCGACTGGCTGAGAGCACGGTGCCTATAGACTTTGAGCGCTTGCAAAACATCGCGCAGAAAATTGATCAGCCCATCGTCATACACGGCGCCAGCGGTATCTGCGAAGAAGAGCTGCGACGCCTGCCCGCCGAAGGCGTGGGCAAGCTCAACATTGGCACATCACTGCGGCAGACCTTTGGTCGCGCGCTGCGCGAAGAGCTGGCTGCCAACCCCGAGTTGTTTGATCGGCTGAAATTGTTCAAGCTTATCGCACCGCAAATGCAGGCCGAAGCCCAGCGCTGGCTGCGCATATTGGCAGCTCGCTAAGGCGTGTGCTGAGTGCAATCACTGTCGGGATGACGACAGCGGAATGCAAGGATTTAGTGCAAATTAAACAGCAGTCGAGTGGCTGTTGCAAGGCACTGTGCGGGTTTTCGGGGCAGGGCTCGTCGATAGAAAAATTTAAAGTCAATCGGCCCGCGCGAGCGTTGTTGCCGAGCACGATGAAATCACCTAAACACAACGATTTAAAGAAGGACAAGCAGAATGGCCAAATTAAAATGGGGAATGATCGGCGGCGGCGAAGGCAGCCAAATCGGTCCTGCACACCGCCTCGGCGCACAGGCAGATGGCCTTTTTGAGCTCACCGCGGGTGCACTCGATCACCGCGCGGCAGAGGGGCGTGAATACGCACAGCGCCTCGGTATTGCCGCGGATCGTGCCTACGGTGACTGGCGCGAAATGCTCGCGGGCGAAAAAGACCGTGCAGACAAAGTAGATCTGGTGACCGTCGCCACGCCAAACTCAACGCACTTTGAAATCACCAAAGCCTTCCTTGAAGCGGGCTTTAACGTGCTGTGCGAAAAGCCGATGACAATGAACGTCGAAGAGGGCGAGGAGATTGTCCGCATCGCAGCGGCGAGCGGTAAAATTTGTTCGGTGAACTACTGCTATTCCGCGTACCCCATGGTGCGTCAAGCGCGTGCGATGGTGCGCGCAGGTGAGCTTGGCAAGATTCGCCTTGTTGTCACTAACTTCAGCCACGGTCACCACGGCGACGCCAGCGACGCCGACAACCCGCGCGTTCGCTGGCGCTATGACCCTGCGATGGCCGGGGTATCGGGTCAGTTCGCCGATTGCGGTATTCACGCCATGCACATGGCGGGCTTTATCTGTGACGACGAAGTTGAAAAGCTATCCGCTGATTTCGCCTCAACCATCCCCAGCCGTGAGCTCGAAGACGACGCCATGGTCAACTTCCGCATGAGCGGCGGCACGGTTGGTCGCCTGTGGACTTCATCGGTTGCCATTGGTCGTCAACACGGTTTTGACATACAAGTGTTTGGTGAGACTGGCGGCGTGCGCTGGACATCTGAACAGCCGAACCAGCTGATCTATACACCGGTTGCTGGGCGCACACAGACCATCGAAAAAGGCGAGGGCGATCTGTACGAGGATGCTCAGCGGTTGTCGCGGGTTTCCATCGCTCACCCAGAGGGCTTCCCCCTAGCGGTCGCCAACATCTACTGTGACCTCGCCGATGCCATCAAGGGTGAAACGCGCGATGGTCTACCCACGGCATCTGACGGGCTTCGATCAATGGCAGCCGTTCACCAGGCGGTGGAATCAGCGGCGCAAAATGGCGCGTGGGTGGATGCCAGACCGCCGATGTTTAAATAATCGTTGTCAGTCGCTTTATTCGCTGTTCACGCGCGCGAGGATTTGATCGTAGCTACCGTCGCGCCGCATTTCTTCCAGATTTTCTATTAAAGTCGGGATTAAATCAGTATGCTGTTTATTGACGTAGGGATAGAGTTTTACTTCATCCAGCAGGGCGATTTCCTTTATATCCGAAAATTCGGCTGAGCTCTTTATGATCTTTATGCCTTGTACTTGCGAGCTAATCACCACATCGGCTCTGTCGGCCGCGAGCATCTTGAAGGCCTTTACCTCCGATGTGACCGAATGGAGATTATCCTCTATGTCGAGGCCTTGCAAAATTTTCGTGGTACGCTTTCGCCCGCTGTTGAAAGCAATTTTGTATTTCCGCAAGTCCTGCCAATTTTTTATCGCCAAGTCCTCTCGAGCAAATGCAGAAATTCGGGTGCTCGTCACGCTAAAATCCACTCTTCTTAAGTTGGGGTAGGCGTTATTTGTCACCTCGTGGAATTTATAGACTCTGTGCATTTCCCCGTCTAGCCGGCCTCCATTTGAAAGATCGAGTGACCTCGCTGAGGGGTGGAACTCGACAGAGAACTCTAAGCCCATTCGCTTCAGTGCCTCCTCTAGCTGTGAAGAAACCAATTTGAACCGGTGGGAATCAGGTGATGCGCCGGTCGAGAAGGTTATATTTTGCTCGGCTCGGACAGCACTAGCCCCTAACAACAATAAAACAACCAGTGATCTTATAATCATTAATTTCATGTGCTATTCCCTTTGCCTGAACCTAATGGCAGTAACCCAGAGCAATGGAGTCTAATTAGAATAGGCTAGAGAGATCACCCTAAATCTGGATTGTATTTATCGCCAGTGCAAGGGTTTTCTTGAGCGCCTGCTGTTCAGTGGTTTGTTTGCTCTCTCAAAGAATTATTCACAGAAGTGTAAAGACTAATTGTCCAAGACAATGCGCATGCGCCGGTTCTGCCGACCTTTCTTTTCTATCTTCTTGATACGCACGGCGCCGATTTCACGGGTGTTGGCAACATGGGTACCGCCACAGGGTTGTAAATCCAGTCCATCGACATTCACAAGGCGGATTTTCCCGCTGCCGCGCGGTGGTTGCACTGAGACGGCTTTGATCAGCTCGGGCTCGGCGTCAAGTTGCTCATCCGTTATCCAACGGGTGCTGACCGCGGCGTGTTTTGCCATCATTTATTGCAGCTCGCGGCTCAGCGATTCTTTATCCAGCACGTCCTCAGGAATGTCGAAATCCAAGCGCCCCTCGCCGTCACCTATGGAGCCACCCGTGACCGGGAAGGGCAGAATGACCGAGAGCAGGTGCAGTGCGGTGTGGATACGCATGCGTTTGAATCGCACATCCCAGTTAAGGGGTAGTTCGATTTGCTCTCCCACATGCAGTGGTGCGCCTTCAAGGCCGACTTGGTGAGGGACAGCTGACACCTGCCGATCTACCAAAACCGTGTTGTTAATGGCGATCGATGGTCCATCCGCGCGCAGCAGTTCGCCAATGTCCCCGGGTTGGCTACCGCCCGTGGGATAAAACACGGGTTTATCAAACACGAGCCCGCCGTCTTCCGCGTGTGCAAGCAGCGTCGCCTGGGTGGACGCCAAGTAGGGCTCTTCGCGAAATAGAAATACAGTTTTCATCAACATGTCCTTATAGAGTGAATGGGGCTGCAAAAGTCCCTGAGCTGTGTCGATATGGGTCGCTGATGCCACAGAGGGTCTGCGTCCTGCAGTTGTTGTGGGCGGGGTTGAGCAGGTGCTAGAGCGATTCAGGGGATATCGACGATGATCGCGCCCGAACGCGCGCCGGATTCCACGGCTTCGTGCGCTTTGGCACAATCACGAAGGGAATAGTGGGCGTGCACCGGCACTTGCAACTTGTTGTTGCTCAAAGCCGTGATGACCGGCTGCGCCGCGGCGTTTCGCTCTTTCGCGGTGAGGCTGTAGACAAGCACCATGTCCAGGTTGACGCCTTTGAACATGAATTCATAGAAGGGCAGTTCGGGTCGCATGTTCTTTGCCGAACCGTAAGCCACCACCGTGCCGCGCTCCTTGATAACGGCGGCGTCGGTGTTGGCGTTTTCACCAAATTCCACGTCGATGATGCGGTCGACATAGGCCCCGTTGTTGGCCCTGAGTATCTCTTCGGCGAGATTTGCGCTGTTGTAGGCGATGGCCTGGCTGGCGCCTGCTTCAGTCAGGGCGGCGAGCTTTCCGGGGCTGGCGGTGGTGATCACCGTTGCGCCCGCTGCGGCGGCCAGCTGCACAGCCAAAAAACCCACGGTGCCGGCACCGCCATTGATGAGCAGTGTTTTACCGGCTACATCACCGCCACTGAAGACACAGTACGCGGCGGTGAGCGCCGGAATGCCCAGTGCCGCCCCCGCTGCGAAGCTGGTGTGTTCGGGCAGTTGAAACACCAGCGACTGATCGATCGCGATGAACTGCGCGGCCGTGCCGCAGGCTCGCTGCCACTGACCGTTGCAGATCCACACCCTCTCGCCAATGCGGGCTGGGTCCACGCCGCGGCCCACGGCCGAGACTATGCCCGCCCCGTCACTGTGAGGGGTGACGCTGCGGTAGGGCATGCCGCTGCTGCCGGCGCGCAGACCGGCGCGCGCTTTGACATCCGAGGGGTTGACGCCGGAGCAGTGTAGGCGCACCAGCAGTTCACCGGAGCTGGGCTGCGGTGTCGGCTGTTCCCCGCAATGCAGAACAGCGGACGCGGGACCTGTTTCGGTGTAGTAGACGGCTTGCATACTAATCCTTAGAGAAGGTTTTATTGAAGCCTGATGTTCAATAATTGAGCAGCGCATCAAACTGTATGCGGTATGAATCAATCAACATCCCACGGCAGGGTCGCAGCGTCAACGCTTAATATCACCCACTTGGCATAATAAATTAGCTTTGCAACAATCCGTCTCGCCTGTAGTTCTGCTCCAAGGGGTGGGCAGTGTGGCTTTGGCGACAATGGGGAGGGCGTGTCACTTGCTTCGGGGGCTGTTATGCTCGAAGTTTATTCTTGAACATTTTCCCTCTATGCCGCGATTGCTGCTCTTGTTACAACAGCTTGGCCGCGATAAGTGCTTCTGCACCGCGCTGTTGGCCGGGCCTGTCTTTTGGTGGCTCAATCACGTGTTTTCACTGAGCGATGCTCAAGGAGAGCTCACGCTACTGTCGCTCTTCAGCCTGGTCTTGCTCTACCCCTTATTAGAAGAGCTTAGCTTTCGCGGGCTGCTGCAGGGGGCATTGCTGCAGACCGCGTTGGGGCGGTTACAGCTGTTCAACATCACGTCTGCCAATGGTCTGACCAGCGTGCTTTTCGCGGCTTTTCATCTGCTGGGGCAAAGCCCCTTATGGGCGGCTGCGGTGCTGCTGCCTTCGCTGATATTTGGTGCGCTGCGGGAAAAGTATAACAGCGCCGTGCCAGGCATTATATTGCACTGTTTTTACAACCTTGGTTTCTTGCTCACGCGCTAGTCTCTCTGCGTGCAGGGGCCGCTGGAATCGGCAGGGCGCCGTATCGCAGTTGAAACACACGCGCCGCTGACGCAGTCAGTGATATGTCACTCTATATGCGCCTTGCCACTCTTGCGTATGCGCCATAGCTAACATGTTTTGCAACCTCTCTTGCTGCATAGTTTTATACGAAAACGTAACTTTCTGTTGCAGGGCAACATCCCTAGGATGTGTAACAACTGAGTCTTTCAGGCTCGAATTTTGTCCCCTTACGTTTGTGAGTATTGAACAATGAAAATGTCAGTTTCTTTGATCGCCGCGGTCTTGGCTGCCGCCCTGGCGAGCGGATGTAGCAAAGTTGAAGAGAAGGCCCAAGCGGCAGCGGACGGCGCCGCAGGTGCTGTTGATGCAGCAAAAGAAGCGACTAGCGAAGCGGTAGAGTCCGCCACTGAAGCGGCGAGCGCTGCAGTTGATACTGCTAATGACGCAGCAGCAGGCGCTGTCGATGCGGCCAAAGATGCGACTGCCGGTGCAGTAGAGTCGGCCACTGAT
>JAWSVD010000320.1:0-19774 GCA_033852095.1 Granulosicoccaceae bacterium
GGAATAATAGTGGGTTTCCACCCGATTGTCACGTCAAATTTACACTTGATTAACGAGAATTTGCCGCTACCTATAGAAGTAGCTATAGTTTGACTAGCTGCGAGGGAACAAGGCACTTGAAGATCTGTCTATACCCTGCAAAGAACAACATTTTTTCGGAGAATTCGATGCAAGTTCAAAGCGTTAGTACCGGCCGCGTGCTGGAGACCAACAAGCTCATACGCAATACCTACACACTTTTATCCATGACATTGGTCTGGAGCGCCGTGATGGCCGCCGTATCCATGGCCATATCACCGCCTTTTATGGTGTCTATGGGCTGCTCTATTGGCGCGCTGTTGATCATGTGGTTTGTGGTACCGCGCACTGCGAACTCCGCTAGCGGCATCTACGCAGTGTTTGCTTTCACTGGGCTGCTGGGCTTCGGTCTGGGTCCGATGCTCAACATGTACTTGCAAATGCCCAATGGCGGACAAACCGTCATGCTCGCAATGGGCGGCACGGGCGCTATATTCCTGGGCCTGTCGGGTTATGCACTGTCTACCCGACGTGATTTTAGCTTCATGGGCGGTTTCATCGCCGTCGGCATGATGGTCGTATTGCTGGCGATCGTCGCCAACTTCTTCTTCCAGGTCCCTGCGATGAGCCTCGCTATCTCAGCGGCGGTTGTGATGCTGATGAGTGGCTTCATCTTGTACGAGACCAGCGCCATGATTCACGGCCAGCAGGACAACTACATCCTGGCCTGCACCAGCTTGTACTTGAGCATCTACAACATCTTCACCAGCCTGTTGCACCTGCTCGGCTTTGCCGGCGGCGACGACTGACATCTGTTGTTGTAAGGCTTAGATTACGCCCCGCTGTCGGGGCGTTTTCTTTTGGAGAATAAAATGGATGGAATACAGATAGTCGGCTTGCTCGGCGCCATCATGATGATTGTTGTGATTGGCCCCGGTCTGTTGAACATGGCCAAGAACTCGCCCAAGGCCAGCGGCGATGACTGGACGGCCGCCGCCAAGCCCTTGTTGCTGGTGGTTGGTTTTGTCTTTTTGCTGTTCTTCCTGGCCAAAGGCTGAAAGAACCGCGGCGCCAAACGCAAAAAAGCCCGATTGCTCGGGCTTTTTTGTGACTGGGTGGAATTAAGCCGGCTGCAGGATCTTCTCCACACCGCCCATGAACGGCTGCAGCGCTGCGGGAATAGTGACACTGCCATCGGCGTTCTGGTAGTTCTCCATCACGGCAATCAGCGTACGGCCCACCGCCAGACCCGATCCATTGAGGGTGTGGATCAGCTCGGGCTTGCCCTGCCCTTCACGGCTTCTGGCCATCATGCGCCGTGCCTGGAAATCAGTGGCGTTGCTGCACGAGGAGATCTCGCGGTACTTGTCTTGCCCCGGCAACCACACTTCGATGTCGTAGGTCTTGCTGGCACCAAAGCCGATGTCGCCAGTGCACAAGCTGACCACCCGATAGGGCAATTCCAATCGCTGCAACACGGCTTCCGCGTTGCCGATCAGCTGCTCCAGCGCCTCCCAGGATTCGCTGGCCTTGACCAGCTGCACCATTTCCACCTTTTCGAACTGGTGCTGACGAATCAGCCCACGGGTGTCACGGCCGTGCGAGCCTGCCTCGGAGCGGAAACACGGTGAGTGACAGACAAAACGCTGCGGCAACTCCGCGCTGTCGAAGATGCGATCCCGCGCAAAATTGGTGACAGGTACTTCGGAGGTGGGTATCAAATAGAAATCCCGCTCGCCCTCCAGCGTAAACAAATCTTCACCAAATTTTGGCAGCTGGCCGGTGCCGCGCAGGGAATCACCGTTGACGATGTAGGGCACCCACACTTCTTGGTAGCCGTGCTCAATTGTGTGCAGATCGAGCATGAACTGGATCAACGCCCGATGAAGACGCGCCACTTCGCCGTTGAGCACCACAAAACGCGCTCCGGTGAGCTTGGCGCCCATGTCCGCATCGATGCCGCCACCGGCGCCGAGCTCCATGTGGTCTTTGGCCGCAAAATCAAAAGCTCGTGGCTCGCCCCAGGTGCGCAGCAATTCATTGTCGTCTTCGTCCTTGCCCGCTGGCACCGAGTCGTGCAGCAAATTGGGCACCCCGGATAACATGTCTTCCAGCTCGCCCTGCACCTCGGCCAGCGATTCCTCGGCGGCTTTGAGCTTGTCACCGAGATCCGCGACCGCGTCCAGCAGGGGCTGAATATCCTCACCCTTGGCTTTGGTCTGGCCGATATTTTTGGCGCTGGCGTTGCGTTCCGTCTGGTAACTTTGGGTCTCTACTTGGATTTCGCGGCGACGGGATTCGAGCGATTCGAAGCGCTCCACGTCAAAGATGAATCCTCGGCGGGACAGGTTGGCCACGACAGTGTCCAGATCAGAGCGAAGCAACTTGGGGTCAATCATGGCTTTCCGTATCGTTCAATGAATGTTAGGGCCTAAGTATATCTCTAAAGCAGCGCCCGCGCCGCCACAACCCCCACAACAAGTGCACTCAGGCTGAGCAGGACGTTCAGCCCCACGTTCAGTGCAAACATCAGCTGCTGACCGCCCTGCCACAGCTGCCAACTGTCCACTGAGAAGGCTGAAAAGGTGGTGAAAGCCCCCAAGAAACCCACCTGCAGCAACGGCCGATAAGCGCTGCCCGGCGCACGCTGCGCCAGCCACTGCACCGCAAAGCCCGCGATCAGACAGCCCAGCACATTGACCAGCAAGGTGCCCAAGGGGAACGCCCCGCCCAAGCTCGATGCAGCGCGCACCACGGCAAAGCGGCTGACCGCACCCAAGGCGCCGCCCACCGCAACCAACAACCACTCCATGCTCTGCTCCTTTGATAAGCACTTTTGGCTACACTATAGCTCGCACCTCCACCAGCCGCAGCATAAGCTCGCAGACCATGACCGACTTCAATACCGAAATAAACGAGCAAATACGCAGCTGGGCGCGTGACGTGGGATTTGCCGATTGCCGCATCAGCGATGGACAGCTGCAGGATTACGAGCCGCGGCTGCACGCCTGGCTGGAAGCAGGTCATCACGGCGAGATGGACTACATGGCCCGCCACGGCGACAAACGCAGCCGCCCCGAAGAGCTGCTACCGGGCACCCTGCGCGTCATATCGGTGCGCATGGATTACCTTCCGGGAGGTGCCGCCGACATGGAGCAGAATTTGGCCGACAGCGACAGGGCTTATGTCTCTCGCTACGCACTCGGCCGCGATTACCACAAGATGATGCGCATGCGGCTGAAGCACCTGTCAGAGCGCATCGAGCAAGAGATAGCGCCCATGGGCTATCGCGTCTTCGTCGACAGCGCCCCTGTACTGGAGAAGGCCTTGGCCGAGCGCGCGGGATTGGGCTGGATCGGCAAGCACAGTAACTTGATCAACCGCCGAGCAGGCTCGTGGTTTTTCCTCGGAGAGATCTACACGGATTTACCGCTGCCGCCCGATCACACAGCCCAGAAGAACCACTGCGGCGACTGCACTGCCTGTATTCAGGCCTGCCCCACCGACGCGATAGTGGGCAACAACCAGGTGGACGCGCGGCGCTGTATCTCCTACTTGACCATCGAACTGCGCGGCTCCATCCCAGAAGAATTCAGGCCACTGATGGGGAACCGAATATACGGCTGCGACGACTGCCAATTGGTCTGCCCCTGGAATCGCTTCGCAAAAGATACCGCAGAGGACGATTTTCAACCACGCCACGATCTGGACAAAGCAACGCTGTTGTCGCTGTTCGATTGGACGGAAGAGGAGTTTTTAGGCCGCACAGAGGGCTCTGCAATTCGACGCATCGGCTACCGCTGCTGGCTGCGCAACATAGCGGTAGCGCTGGGCAACGCCGAACACAGCTCAGAAATCCTACAGGTGCTGCAGGCTCAGGCCGATCACGGGGATGATTTGGTCAGAGAACACGTGCGATGGGCCATCAGCCAACACGCACAGCCTCTTTAAATTTATGACAAGAAAAAGCGAAGTGGCAGCCCCTGGTCGGTTCCGATACCCGGGGGCTGTCAGCTTCGCTCAGACCGATTAGTCACCGGTCGGGTTACGAGTTTCCTCGAACAATCGTTGTAGCTCTACATTTAGCAAGGCGATACCTGCCTGAAGCCGTCGCGCGTCTTCAATGTATAGAATCTGTTCCAGATCCTCGGGCGCCAGCACGAGATCGTCTGGCCGCCAAGCTTGCTCATTATCGAGCGGTTCCCTACGCATGGATTACTCCCACCTCAAGCTCTTTTTTTAGTCCACATAAATGGTGCATTAAGCATCCGCCTCGCTGCTTAATCAGTGGTAGCGGCGACCGAATATGTTTCTTGATAAGCGATGTTCTTGATCAGGGAATGTCAAGGCATTGCTCAGCAAGTCACGGCGATCCACACCATAAAGTGATCTGTAATCAGGTGGTTCTGACTAAGGAATATTGATGCCAGTAGTGGCAGAGATGAGATAAAAAGTGCGCTATTTCGACGACTGCGCATTGCGGCGCCGCAATTCTGCGAGTTTTGCAGCAATATTGACTTCCAAGCCACGCGAAACAGGGTGATAAAACTGCTGTTCCGTCATGGTCTCTGGAAAATAGTTTACACCGGCTGCGAATGCGTCCGGTTCTAGGTGTGCGTGGCGGTAGCCCTCACCGCGCCCTTCTGCGGCGAGCAGAGACGTGGGAGCATTGCACAAGTGATTGGGCACAGGATCGCTGCCACGGGAGCGAACAAGTGCCAGCGCTTCGTTATACGCCGTATAACTGGCGTCACTTTTGGCGGCACTGGCCAAATAAAGAACTGCTTGAGCCAGGGCCAATTCCCCTTCTGGGCTTCCCAGCCGCTCATAGGCCTGCCAGGCATCCAGTGCGATCTGCAGCGCCCTGGGGTCAGCGTTGCCTATGTCCTCGCTGGCGATGCGCAACAGGCGCCGCGCCATGTAAGCGGGGTCACAGCCGCCGTCCAGCATGCGGCAGAACCAATACAGCGCCCCGTCGGGGCTGGAGCCACGCACTGACTTGTGCAGCGCGGAGATCTGCTCATAAAAGCCGTCGCCGCCCTTGTCGAAGCGCCGCAAGCTGCCTTGCAGGGCTTCCGCCAAGACAGTTTCATCGATGTAAGACACACCGTCACGCTGCGGCGCCAATTCACTGGCGACCTCGAGCGAATTGAGCGCGCGCCGCGCGTCGCCGTCAGCGGTTTCAGCCAGCAGTGACAGGCAGACATCGTCGATCGACACCCTGCCGCCGAGCCCACGCTCGACATCGCTGAGTGCTGTCTGCAGTAGCAAGAGGATATCTTCGTGCTGCAGGCTGCGCAAAACGTAAGTGCGCACCCGCGAAAGCAGCGCGTTGTTGAGCTCAAAGGACGGGTTTTCGGTGGTCGCACCGACAAAACACACGGTGCCGTCTTCCACGTGGGGCAAAAAGGCATCTTGCTGGGATTTGTTGAAGCGGTGCACCTCGTCGACAAACAACAGCGTCTGCTGGCCGCTCTGCTGCAGCCGGGCCTTCGCCGCGGCCACCGCCGCCCTGATCTCTTTGACGCCGCTCAGCACCGCCGACATGGATTCAAAAGCCGCATCACAATGCCCGGCGACCAGCCGCGCCAAGGTGGTCTTACCGGTGCCCGGTGGCCCCCAGAACACCATGGAATGCAGCCGCCCTGCTTCGATTGCGCGGCGCAGCGCCTTGTCCGGCCCGACCAAGTGCCCCTGACCGCAATACTCCTGCAAGTTGCGCGGGCGCATACGGGCCGCCAGGGGCTGGTGCAACGGCAGTGCCGCTACCTCGGCCGCGCCGCTCGCCTCACCGGCTGGATTACTGGTTGGATTACTGGCTGGCTCATCAAACAGTCCGCCCTGGCTGCTCATGGCTGTTATTGCTCCACCACATCCACCCCATCGGGCACTTGGAACTCGAACAGCGCGCGGTTCAGTCCAGTGCTGATCTGGATGTTCTCAAATTGAATCTGCGTGGATTGCCCCAGCTTGTCACGCATGTCCAAGACACGCAGGCCCGAGCTGTCCAATGCGGCGTAGATCGCGTCGAAATCGGCCTCTTCATCCAGCGGCTTCAACTCAACCCAGCCGAGCCCATCACGCTCAGCCAGCTCCTTCACCGCGAAGGTATCCTCCAGCGAGACCTCGCCGCTCAACAGCAGAATAGGGGAATTGGCCAAAGCTTCTTTTGCGGAGCGCACCGTGACCTGCTGCAGATCATCGTCGTAGAGCCAGAGCGTTTCGCCGTTGGACACCAGTTCTTGTTTGAACGGTGTGCTGTAATCCCAGCGGAACTTGAAAGGCGGCTGCAGATTGACCTCACCCGAAGACTCGCGCATCAAGCCCCCGTTGGCGTCGTACACCGACTGCACGAATGTCGCAAAATAGCCCTTGCCCCCCGCAGTGAAATCTTTCAGATCTTGCAGTGCGCCCGCCGAGGCGGACTGAGCCAGCAGCAGCCAAGCGGCGCCGACGAGCACGGTTTTGCATTTCACGAAATTCTCTCCTTCAATAACGGTGTCGCTGTCTTTTCAGACCGGCGCAGGCGTGACAGGTTCAGCAGCGCGGATTGGGGATGCAACAACAAGGACAAGCAGACCGGCTCAAGCTCGACGCGCTTGCAGCGCATGGCCTGAGCCGCAAGCGATAGAGCGCAGACTGAGGGCTTGGCTGGAACTAAAAGCCCAGCCCTCGCCCAGTCACCTAGCCCTTAACAGGTGGCGGCGCCAACACCTCTCGCTGGCCGTTGGTGCCAACTGGGGTCACAACACCTGCCATCTCCATGTCTTCAATCATGCGGGCCGCACGGTTGTAACCAATCTTCAGGCGCCGCTGCACATAAGAGATACTCGCCTTGCGTGTCTCACAGACAATCGAGACCGCCTGATCGTAGAGCGCATCCGTCTCCGAATCATCGCCGCCGTCACTGGGCAGTCCTGGAAGAGCAATGCTCTCCTGCAGGATCTCGTCGTAGTAGTCAGACTTGAAATTGGTCTTCAGGTAGTCACACACCGCGTGCACTTCGTGGTCATCCACAAAAGCACAATGCACGCGCTCCAGCACCGCACTGCCCGGCGGCATCATCAGCATGTCGCCGTGCCCAAGCAGTGCCTCCGCCCCACCCTGATCAAGGATGGTGCGCGAATCGACCTTCGAGGAGACCCGGAAGGCGATACGACCAGGCACGTTCGCCTTGATCAAACCGGTGATGACATCCACCGAGGGACGCTGTGTGGCGAGGATCAGGTGGATGCCCGCGGCCCGCGCCTTCTGCGCGATACGGGCGATCAGCTCCTCAACCTTCTTGCCCACCACCATGATCATGTCCGCGAACTCGTCAATCACGATGACGATGTAGGGGAACTTCTCCAGCGCAGGCGCCTCTGTCTCGGGATTAAGGCCGGTCTCGTCAAACTTCCAGGTCGGGTCGGGGATGGTCTCGCCGCGCTCTTCCGCCTCTTTGACCTTGCGGTTATAGCCAGTGATATTGCGCACGCCCATGCCCGCCATCACCTTGTAGCGACGCTCCATCTCCGCCACGGTCCAGCGCAGCCCATTGGCCGCCTCTTTCATGTCGGTGACGACCGGCGTCAGCAAGTGCGGGATGCCCTCGTAGATGTTGAGTTCGAGCATCTTGGGATCGACCAAGATCAAGCGCACATCTTTGGCGCTGGATTTGTACAGCAGCGACATCAACATCACGTTGATGGCCACGGACTTACCCGAACCGGTGGTACCGGCCACCAAGAGGTGCGGCATGCGCGCCAAATCGGTCACTACTGGTCGCCCGGCAATGTCCTTGCCCAGGGCGATGGTCAGCGGTGATTCCTTGCTCTCGTAGGTGTCGCTCTGAATTATCTCCGACAGCTGCACCATCTCACGCTTGGCATTGGGCACCTCGATGCCCACGGTTGTCTTGCCCGGCACCACTTCCACAACCCGCACGGATATCACCGACAGGGAGCGCGCGATGTCTTTGGCCAGGTTCGAGATTTGGCTGGATTTCACCCCGGAGGCGGGCTGCAGTTCAAATCGAGTGATCACGGGCCCGGGGTGCACCGCGACCACTTTTATCTTCACCCCGTAGCTGGCAAATTTTTCCTCCAACAGCTGTGACATATTCGCCAGCACTTCTTTGGAGTAGCCGCCCTCTTGAGGTTTGGCGGGGTCGAGTAAATCGAGCGGCGGTACCTCGTTGTCCTGCCCCCCAAACAATCGCCCCTGGCGCTCACTGGTGCTGCGTTTACTGGGCTCGATGGGTCCTGCTTTTTGTCCGATCACGGGATCTGCCGTCGGCATATCATCGTCCAGCGCGGGCTCAGCCGCCGCCACGCCCGCCCGCACGGGGCTATCGGGCATGACAATGATCGGCGGCGTATCGATAATGAGTTCCTCGGTGAGATCACCAAAAGTGCCATCACTGAAATCGGGGATGATCGGCTCATGACTCTCATCATCCGCTTGCGCGGCCATTTCCTCTGCGGCAGCTGCGGCCTGCGCCTTCTTCTCGGCACGGTTCAATTTGGCGGGCTTGGCCGGTTTTTCAGGTGCGATCCTGGCAGGGGGTTTGACCGCTTTGGCGGCTATTTTCGCCAGGCGATCATCCTCGGCGTACTGCGCTTCACGTGCGTCGGAGGCCTCTTCACGCGCCTCACGAATACCCGCGCTCTGTTCCGTCCACCATTCCCTGGCCGCGTCGTAAAACGCCACCACGTGACGGCCCAGCCACTCGCTGCCCTTCAATGTCCAGCCACCGACGGCATCGAGCACCCAGAACCACGACAAGCCCGTGGTCAGGGTGAAGGACATCATCAGCATGGAGATCAGCAACAAGGTCGCGCCCAAGGGCTTCAGCACCGGCAGCAGCTTGGTGGCCACACCTGCACCCACAACCCCGCCGCCCGTGGCGCCAAGCGGCAGCATGGATTGATCTGCGCTGCCATAGATGGTGGCAAGCCCGCAGGCGGAACCCACCAGCAACACCGCGCCCGTCCAGCGCACCAAGGTGAAATGAAACTGCGAACCGGCGTCTCTGCGGCGGTTGCGGAACATCAGCCAAGCGCCGTAAGCCGCCAAGAAAGGCACCACATAGGAGGCAAAACCCAGCGCATAGAGCGTGATATCGGCAAACCAGGCACCGCCGCGGCCGCCGACATTCTGCACAGCCGAGTGCGTACCCGTGTGCGACCAACCGGGATCACTGGGGCTGTAGCTGACCAAGGATGCCATCAGATAGACCGCCAGCGCCAACAAGGTGATGGAGATACCTTCACGCAGCCCCTGCTGAACGCGTGTAATCGCCTCCACCGGCACTGTCGGCAGTTTCAGCGATGACTTTTTCTTGCGCCGTGACGCCGCCTGCCCCACTGGCTTGCGACGTGGGGTACTGGAGGTGCTTCTTTTGCGTACTCGGGTAGCTTGTGCCAACGAACCATCTGCTTAGCTTGGGGGCCGCTGCGATCAAACACCTCAAAATAGGTGCGCAGCAGCCACTGTGAAATTGAAATCGACACCTGCGAGCACCCGACACTGGTCGCCGGGCACGGGGCATCTAGAGAAGGCCATCAATACCCCATGACAGGGCAAGACACAGCCAACAACTCAGCTCTTAAGTGTAGGCAATTCTAACACTACTGCACCGCTATCGCGGCCCAGCGTCAAGCCAATGCCGGACAATCACCGGCTGCTGCGCCCTGCGCCAAGTTTTAAGCGATCAATACTGCAATTCGATTTCAGCGCTGATGTTGACCACAATCTCGCTCTCCCCGCCCGCAAGCGCAGGTGCGGCCATGTCCGCAGACATGCTGCGCATCATCATTTCCGGTCCGCGGCGCTGGGTGCTGGCACCGCCCGAATTAATTTTCACATCCACAGTGCGAAACCCCGTGGCGCCCATCTGGTGTGCGACCAGCTTGGCGCGGCGATTAAAATTGGCAAGTGCATCCACCATCAGGTCTTCGACGATTAAATCGCGCGAGTCGGGTTTGATGGAAAAACGCATGTGCTGAATCGACAGGCGCTCTTGTAATTTCTGTAGCTTTTTACTCAGCAACGAAAAGTTGCCGCTCTCCAACCGCAGCTGCTGATTGACGCGCCAGGCGCGCACTTCACGGCCTTTTTCACTGTAGACCGGCGAGCTGCGATAGCCCTCTGTGGCCGTGTTGATGCGCAGCTCCCCTTTGAGCTGCTCCAGCGCCCAGTCCATCTCGCGGTTGACCGCGTCGGCGGCACGCGCTAGGTCTTTGTCCTGCTGCTGCGTGCTCAACACCACCACCATCCAATCGTTGTCCGCCTTTGCCTGGGCCGACACAGTGAAATGAAAGCGATCCATCGCCAACTCATCGGCCGCCGCCGGTGAGAGCCAGACAAAGACAACAGCCAGCACCGCAAAAAATTTGGGCATGTGAATTTTCCTTAAAATTGTGTATGTGTTCGAACAGCTGCCGGCCCCAAGGTTCAACCTCAAACGGATCACCTCGCACAGCAGTCAAACATCTTACATCGTACAGAGATCCACTCCCTGCCCCAAGCGCTGAATACGCGGCCAACAGAGCATCAATCATGTATCAACACAAGCAATATAGCGTTATATAACCGCTAGTTAGCATCAAGCATGAGGAAGTGAAAGCCGCTATATGGATGAGCAGATTGGCGAGATGGGCAGGCAAACACCGTGCTATGCAACTCTGTCAGTAGGCGTATATAGGCGCACTGCGCACCTTCATCGATCCCGAGAGCCACCGCACCATGACACCGTTCCTGAGCAATCTTTCCATCCGCGGGAAAATCACGGCACTGCTGTTCATGCCGGTGCTGGCGCTGCTGTATTTTTCAGCCGCCAATATCGTGCTCAACATCAAAACCCTGGAGCGATCCACCGCGATGACGGAGCTGGCCCAGCTGGCCATTGACGCCGGCGCCGTCGTTCACGCGCTGCAGCTGGAACGCACCCTGAGCGCAGCCAGCCAGGCATCGCCATCCGCACAGTCGCGCGCCGCTCTGACCGCACAGCGCAGCGGCACCGATGCGCGCATCGAGACACTCAATCAACACCAGCTGCAGCTGGGCGAATTGCGAGGCCGCCCGAATCTGTCGACCACACTCGATCCCGCGCGCGATCAACTGGCGCATCTCTCGGCCCTTCGCCGACAGTTCGACAGCCAAACAACTCCCCGCGCGGCAGAGCTGTTCATAGACCTGAACGCCACTCTGCTCGATCTCATCGCCTTCCTCGCGCACGACACCGGTAACGCCCACACGGCGCTGCGTATCTCTTCGTTGACGCACTTGCTGCACAGCAAAGAGCGCGCGAACATCGAAGCGACGCTTGTCAGCCAAGCACTGCAAGCCGGATCGCCCGCCACAACAATCGGGGTCGCGCAGCTGATCGCCCTGCAGGCCCAACAAGACGCCTACAACCAGTCTTTCTTCGCCACAGCGACAAACGAGCAGCAGAATCGATTCATCAATATTCTCAACGGCGCCAACAGCACCGCAATCGCTGGGCTGCGGGCCATGCTGATCCACCACCCGTCTGCGCTTAATCCCACGCTCGACGCCCTTAAGTGGGCGCGCAACAGCGGCGAATTCACCGTGCAACTGCGCGATCTAGAAATCACCATGGGAGAGCAATTGCTGCAGTTGTCATTGCAACAGCAAGCAAATGCGCAGTTGAGCACGGTGCTGGAGACAGCAGCTGCCTTTCTCACGCTGTTTGTCTGTCTTTTCATGGGCCGAACACTGGCAGCGGAGCAACAAGAGGCACTGCTAAAAATACGCCTGGCATTGCAGGGCATCACGGCGGGAGACTTCAGCGCCCCGCTGCACGCCTCCAGCACGGACGAGATTGGCGAAACAGCCCGTGCCACCGACCGTGCTCGCGTGCAGCTGGGCACCTGGTTCGCCGAGCTCGGGCAATCGGCCGGCGGCCTCACCGCCGCCTGTGCAGAGATCGATACGCAGACAGATGAAATGTCGCAAAGCACCCACGAGCAATCAGCAGAGCTGCTCGACGCCGTGAGTGAATTGCAACAACTGTCTAGCTGCGGTAAAAACAGCGCCGAAAATGCCAGCGAGGCCGCCAGTGCCGCGACCGAAGCACGCAGCGCCTCTCAACGCGGCAACGACATTGCAAAACAGCTGGTTCACTCCATGGGGGAAATTGGTCAGGCCTCCTCGCAGATTGCAGACATCAACAATACCATTGATGAAATTGCCTTCCAGACAAATCTGCTCGCCCTGAACGCCGCGGTAGAAGCTGCACGCGCGGGGGAATCAGGCCGCGGTTTTGCGGTGGTGGCGACTGAAGTTCGCTCACTGGCGGGGCGCGCATCGGAGGCGGCGAAGCGCATAACAAGTTTGATCGACAACGCCGTGAAACGGGTCGACGAAGGCACTGCTGGGGTCGATAAATCGGAGAAAAACCTGCTAGAAATCGCGGATTCTGTGGACCAGGTGTCCTCCATAGTTGAGCAGATTTCGCAGACATCCAAGCAACAACACCAGGACATCGACAGCATCGAACACAGCTTGCTCAACATGCGAAACAACTGCCAACAACAAGCCGACAAAATGCTGGCCGCGCAGCAATCATCGCAACATGCCTGGGCCGAAACACAGCGACTCAACCAACTGCTGGCCAAGTTCACGCTGCCCCGCGCTGTCGCGCCTTAAGGCCCTTGGCCAGAATACGCTGATTTACACAGGCCCAGCCCCTCAAAGCAACGGCCATTCGATGACCAAAAACCAGCTGAATTTGCACCGACAAATCCCACTGAATCAATCAACGCCCCGTCACAAGAAAGCACACCCGCAGCAAGCCATTTCGCCAAGCCAGCGAGCAAATACCCGAACCACCCCCTCTTGATACTGCCCAGCAGTGACGGCCACACAGCTACCCACCGAGGCCTCGGTGCGGCGATGACAAAGCCCTTGCGCTCAGCACTGCAGCGCGCGCTTTTAGTGGCTGCCCTTTCGCTCCAACACCGCCAAAAAAGCTCGGACACACACGCAGGCCATTATCAACAGTGTATGACTCGAATTGACCGAAATCGATTGGCCAGTTTGGTCCAGAAACGCGGACACCCTATCAAGCGGAGGACTAAAAAAGTCGCTAGGTGACTACTGCCAGCAGTTACCTATAAACAAGAGCACTACCTCATGTATTCAATGCTTAACAACATCGGCATCAACAAGAAAATAATATTGATTCTGATCCTCCCGGTCGTCTCGCTGCTCTATTTTTCTGTTTCGGGCATCATGGAAAAGCGCAGCCAATACCAAGATCTGGACACGCTGCAGCAGCTCACCAAGCTGGCAGTTGCAAGCAGTGCCCTGGTACATGAGACACAAAAAGAACGCGGCCGCACCGCCGGGTATTTCGGCAATCGGGTCGCCAGCGCCAAAGGCAAGCTGGACACCCAGCGCATCAGCACAGACCAGCGCGCCGAAGCCCTGCAAAATTACATCGGCACACTCTCCTTGGATTTAAACCAAGCGGTGCCTCACATACAAGAGCTCTTGTCATCCGCGCAAACACAGCTCAAAAAGCTGAACAACATTCGCTCGCAGGTGGACAACAACAGCATCAGCATGGCCGACAGCATTGGTTATTACACCGGCATGAACGGCGCCTTTCTCGCCATTGTAGGCAATATGCCAACCGTCACGGCCAACGCCGAGCTGGCGATGATCCTCTCCAGTTATTCGAGCTTCTTGCAGAGCAAAGAACGCGCGGGCATCGAGCGGGCCATCATCAACAACGCTTTCGCCAAAGACAAGATATCCGTACCAAACTACACCAAGTTTATCGCTCTAGTAGCGCAGCAGGACGCTTTCCTGCAGTCGTTTAACGCCGTGGCGTCTGACGCAGCAAACCATTCCCTGACCAGCAAACTGAACAACCGGGCGGTGGATGAAGTCGAACGCTTGCGCACAGTCATTCGAGAGCACGCCTCAGACGGCGGCTTCAACGTGGAGGCGGAGCACTGGTTCAGCACCATCAGCGAAAAAATTAACCTACTCAAAAGTTTTGAAGACGAGCTCAGCCAAACCCTGCTGGACCAGTCGCAAACACTGCTGACCAAATCTCAATTTGAAACCTATCAGTACTTGGCCATCGCGCTGGTGACACTCATAGCCAGCTCCATTCTGGGTCGCTTGATCTCCAGCAACATTGCCAGCTCACTCAGCGATGCTGTCCGCGTCTTGCAGCTGCTGGCCTCGGGCGATCTCAGCCAGCGCATGAGCCGCAACTCACGCGATGAGATGGGACAGATGGCAACAGCCATGAACGCGGCGATCGACAAGCTCAACCAGCTGCTCTCCAATATTCGAAAATCAGCCAACACCGTGGCCAGCTCTTCACGCGAAGTCGACACCGCCTCAACGCATATTTCGGATTCATCGCAAAATCAAGCCAGCCAACTGCAGAGCGCCGCCAGCTCCATGCGGCAGATAACAGCGACCATCAAGTCCAGCACCGACAACGCAACAGAGGCCGTATCACTCGCCACACGCGCCAAAGACGTCGCGGAGCGCGGGGGCAGTGTTGCACAAAAAGCGGTATCTTCCATGGGAGAGATCGGTGAGGCTTCGGCGCAAATCGCAGAGATCAACAGTACCATCGACGAGATCGCGTTTCAGACCAATCTACTCGCCCTCAATGCCGCCGTGGAGGCCGCTCGTGCCGGTGAAGCTGGACGGGGTTTCGCAGTGGTTGCAACCGAAGTACGTAACCTGGCGGGAAGAGCTGGCGAGGCGGCGAAGCGCATTTCCGCGCTTGTCGACAACTCCGTGCAGCGGGTGAAGGACGGTTCAGAGCACGTCAATAAATCTGGCAACACCCTCGGTGAGATAGTCGACTCGGTCAAGCAGGTCGCGACCATCATCGATGATATTTCCAGTGCGTCAGTCGAGCAAAGTGAAGCGGTCGGACACATCGACACCACCATCACCGCCATGGACGAGGCCACACAAATTAACGTGGAGCAAACCAAGGGACTGACCGCCACGTCTAAATCCCTGACCGCTCAAGCGGAACAGCTCAACGAGCTGGTTGAGCAATTTAAATTGCGCGCCGGCTAAGCGATCGGGCGAGCGTAAAGCGCACTCGCCGATAAGGTCGGAGGGCTCCCCACTGGAGCCCTCAAACCGTCCGAACAAGCCATATCCGGCGTTAGCTCATATCCCAATTTCACCAAGAGTCGACCGGCTATCACGGCAAAACACACCGGACAGCCACTGAACGACCTTACTTCTCCAGAATCGCTACGGTGCCCATGCCGCCCGCGGTGCACACCGACACCAGGCAGCGACCGCCGCCTCGCGCATTCAGTATCTCGGCGCCGTTGGACAACACCCGCGCGCCTGTTGCGGCGAAGGGATGACCCACTGCCAAGCTTGAACCTTTGATGTTGAGCTTGGCTCTGTCGATAGCGCCCATGGCAGAATCGCGGCCAAGACGGTCACGGCAATAGTCTTCTGATTCCCAGGCTTTAAGGGTGCACAGCACCTGGGCTGCGAAGGCTTCGTGGATCTCGTAGCTGTCGAAATCCTGCAGCGAGAGATTGGCCCGTTGCAACATCTCGGACACCGCCACGGCGGGCGCCAGCAGCAGGCCTTCGCCCGCCTCGAAATCCACCGCGCTGTGGCGCGAGTGGGTGAGATAAGCCAGCACTGGCAGGCCGCGCTCACGCGCCCAGTCTTCACTGGCCAGCAAGAGGCTGGACGCGCCGTCGGTCAGCGGCGTGCTGTTGCCAGCGGTCAAGGTCCCGGTGCCCGTGCGGTCGTAGGCGGTGCGCAGTTTCGCCATCGCCTCCACGCTGGTATCCGTGCGCATGTTGTTGTCGCGCATCACGCCGCCGCAGGACACCAACATCTCATCGAAAAATCCTTCGTCGTAAGCGGCTGCTGCTTTGAGGTGACTTACCACAGCCAGCTCATCCTGCTCTTCTCGGCTGATGCCCCATTCTTTGGCCATCATCTCGCAGTGCTCGCCCATGCTCATGCCGGTGCGCGGCTCGCCAACGCTGGGTGGCTTGGGCGCGAGTTCACGCAGTTTAAAGCCTTTGAAAATTTTGCGTTTCTGAGCAAATGTCTTGGCCCGCGAGAGCTTGATCAAGCGCTTGCGCAATTTATCGCCAAATACAATCGGCGCATCCGAAGTTGTATCAGAGCCCGCCGCGATGGCGCAGTCGATCTGTCCGCTGGCGATCTTCGCCGCCGAGATCATCGCCGCTTGCAAACTGGTGCCGCAGGCCTGCTGCATTGTCACCGCCGGGGTCAGTGGCGAGAGATCAGTGGACAGCACCGCCTCGCGTGCCAAGTTCCAATCTTTGCTGTGATTGATCACCGCCCCAGCGAAGACCTCGTCGATCTGCTCGCCCTTGAGGGAGAAGCGATCCGACAGGCCCTGGATTGCCGTGGACAACATGTCCAGATTGCTGAGGTCCTGGTAGGCTGTGTTGGAGCGGCAAAACGGGGTGCGCACACCGCCGATTATCGCGACCGGTCGAAGTAGTTGATTGCTCATGCTGCGGAATCTCCAGCGCTGATTTTGTTGTAGTGGTAGTGCAGCGGACCGCCGCGAAAAGGCGCGAAGCCCGTGCCAAAGATGATCCCCGCGTCCAGCGCATCGCGGTCACTGACCAATCCCTCTTGCTCCACCGCCAGACACTCCTTGATGAAAATTTCGATCATCGGCTCGGCCAGTTGTTGCAGCTTGTCAGCAGACGCGGTCGAGGGCTCTTTCACCACCTTGCCCTTCTCCCATTTGAACAAGCCCTGCCCGGTCTTCTTGCCCAGATTGCCCTGCGCGACCGAGGCGGCCATCAGCGCAATCATCTTGTCGCTGGCGCCTAAGTTCTCACTGACTTTCTGACAGACATCTATGCCCACCACATCCGAGAGCTCCAAGGGCCCCATGGGCATACCAAAGGCCAGCGCCGCCGCGTCTATGTCCGCCAAGGACTCGCCCTGCTCCACGTGCAGTTCCAGCGCTTTGCTCATGTAGGGCGCCAACACACGATTAACCAAAAAGCCCGGGTGGCTCTTCACCGCCAGCGGCATCTTGCCAATCTGCGCGGCAAAGGCCAACCCCTTCGCAACCATCTCTTGATCGGTATCAGCCGCGTGTATCACCTCCACCAAGGGCATCAAGGCGACGGGATTAAAAAAGTGCAGTCCTATCAATCGCCTCGGATCGGCGAGCCCCGTACTGATCTGCTCCAGCGACAACGACGATGTATTGGTGGCGAGCACCACACCGGCCTTGAGCTGAGGTTCCAACTGGGCGAACAAGCTGCGCTTGATCTCCACGTCCTCGATGATCGCTTCGATCACCACGTCGGCACGCGCCACACCACGCCCGGCGAGATCCGCCTGCAATCGCGCACGCACGGCGATCAGCTCACCCGGGTTTTTTACCCGTTTTTTGAAGACTTTATCGACGCGCTTGATCGCCGCGTCTATGACCTCCTGCTCGCGATCTTGCAGGGTGACTTCCATGCCGCGCATCGCGCAATAAGCCGCGATGTCCGCGCCCATGACCCCGGCGCCAATCACGTGCACGCGCCGCGCCTTGAAGTCCGACGATTTAGCCGCCTTCTTCATGCCTTCCATCAAGTTAAAGACACGGCGCAGTCCGCGCGCGGCATCCCCGACCATCAGCTCGCCGACGGCTACGGCTTCCGCCTGGTAGTGCGCACGGCGGTTGTTCATACCGCCATTTGCCGCCCAAGTATCGATCAGACGAAACGGTGAGGGATAGTGACCCTCGCGCGCCTTGGCAGCGGTCTGCTTGCGCATGGCGCGCGCCAACAAGGGCCGCGCAACGGCGCTGTTGCTCAATTTGACCAACAAGCCCGGCGGGCGACTGCGGCGCCGTTTGATCACGGCCTTGCGCGCCGCCCAGTGCAGATTGCCGTGTCGACCCACCACTTCATCGATCACCCCCAGCGCGCGTGCCGCAGCGGGTTTGAGCAAGCGCCCCGTCAACATCAGCGGCATGGCTTGGTGTGCGCCAATGCGCCGCGGCAGGCGCACCGAACCGCCGAAACCTGGGAATATGCCGAGCTTCACTTCGGGCAGGCCAATGCGGGTTTTCTCGCTGTCGGTGGCGATCAGGTAATCGCAGCACAGGGCCAGCTCCAGACCGCCGCCCAGGCAAAAGCCGTCGATGGCGCACACCGTGGGCACCGGCATGTCTTCGAGCTGTTGAAACAGCGCGTGGGCCTGCTCTATTTTGGCCGTCACGGCCTGGGCGTCTGTGTAATGATCAAACTCGCGCACGTCCGCGCCAGCGATAAAACCCGTGGCCTTGGCCGAGCCGATGACGATGCCGGTCGGGGGCTCGACGCTGAAATGCTCCAGCACCTGCCGCAACTCATCGAGCATGGGCTCGTGCAGGGAATTGCTGTCCTCACCGCCTCGGTCGGCGTCGACCCAGGCAATGCCTTCGTGATCCGTGTGCACTCGCCAGTGGCTCAGTGTCTCTAAGCTGCTCATCGACTTTCCCTCAAATTGCGGCAATCAATCAATTGCGCGGCCACCGCCAGCGGGCAGCGGCCACAGATATATGGGTCATTTGTCTACACGTATCAGAATCCGCGCCACCGCAGACTGCGGCCTATGGCCACGTGTTTCGCGCTGAACAAGCGTCCACGACAGAAACGCGGGATATTCGCGCATCAGCGAGCGTATTCATCGGCGGCTACGCTGGCGTTGCGCATGGCAAAGCGCGTATTCTACGGCAGTTGCCCAGCTTAATAGCCGCTGGCCTAACAGCACAAGAGCAGACTCAGGCAAGCACTTGCTTTTCCGCTCAATCTGGATTGAACGCCCGCGGGCACTGAGGGAATTGATTGATGAGCAAAGACGGCTTTGGCAAGGGCCTCGCGCTGATAATGACAGCCGCATTGAGCACAGGCTGTGACGAGCAAAAGCCCTCGATTGCGCTCTCAAACGCCGTGGAAGTGGCCTCCTGCGCGCTCAGCGTTGCCAACATCCATTCGGTGATCGCACTGGCGAGCACGCTCGGCAGCCAAGTATCCGGGCAGTGCCCACTCGGCGGCGTGATACTGCGAGACGACAGCGATCCAGACAACATTTCAATCGTGGCCGATCACTGCATCACCGCCGACAATAACAAGTTGCAGGGCCGCTTCAGCGAAGCGGTGTTCAGCCGCGCTCCCGAGGCGTTGGCGTGGACATTTGGGCGCATTGCCATCAGTGATGAGGACTCAAGCTCTGCGGTACACGGCGCCGTAGTGTTCCAAGAACACGAGACCAGCACGGACTATGTGCAAACTCTAGAGGTCACGAAGCTCGAGCTCTCGCAGCAGCAAACGGTGTATCAATACGGCGCAACCGCCCTGAGCGCGCGCTTTTCAATCGCCAGCAAAGACGCCTTTGTGGACTACGATTCCACCGTCGAGCAGTGTGGCGAAGACACCTTCAATCTCCAGGTGCGGACAACGCAATCCATGCACACCCTGCCTTCGGACTCTGCACCAATCAGTGGTGCCTTGCTGGCCACTGCCGCGGATGGCAGCTCTCTCAGCCTGCAGATTGCAGACGAGTTCCTGCTGCTCTCCATCGACAGCAACGCCGACGGTGTTGATGACCAGGCCATGCAGGCGAGCTGGCGAGAGATTGACGACGCCTCAGTGGCATCTCGCAAGAGCGAAGCCGCTCAGCCGCGCCTGCTGCCCTTTATCTGGAAAGAAAATCCCTAGCCCTCTCTTCAGGACACCCCCCGGCACTCTCGCCTAGGAGG
>JAWSVD010000321.1:0-741 GCA_033852095.1 Granulosicoccaceae bacterium
GACAAGCGAAGCGCCTCCGCGGCAGGGCCCCGCAGAAACTTCGGCCCATTCGGCATCATCAAATCCCGAAAAATCACCGACCCCGTAGCCCGTTATGGAGCGCAGCGCAATGCGGGGAATTCACCGGCTCCAAGCATTCGGCGGCAATTGAATAAGGCGGGGCGCCGCCGGTCTTGTTTTCTCTCGTTTTCACCGCGCGCCGAGGAACACAGCCCCAAGTGGCTTTGCCCGAATAAATTCCGCCCCGCAATAAGCTCGGTGCCACTGCAGATCCGGTGCCTGAGGTGAGATCAAATTGCTTCGCAACCCGGATTACACTCCGTTAATCCCGGGCTACACCAGAGCCAGCATCAACGCTGCCGTCTAAATTCACCGACCTCGTAGAGCCTATTGGCGCAGGTGCATCGGAGCTGTGTCAGTTCAGATTGTGCGCTGGGGCAGGGCGCAGGATGAATTTTGTGATCTGAACAATTTTGCGTGACTTGAAATAGGATGCATGTACAATAGATGTGCAGCAGAACAAGTTTATGTAAAAACAATGATTGAGCGCACGACCGGTAGCACCGTTGCCACGCTGAAAATTCTTGTTGCAGCGCGTTTGCACAATACAAAAAACTGAACAATCTGCGACAGCAGAGCGGAGCGCTCTGCACAGCGGATTCAATGGAGGATTGACCATGAGCACCTTTAACCCACAACGCCGTAAAGTCTTGGGCGGAATCGCCGCGGCACTGGCGGCAC
>JAWSVD010000322.1:0-4687 GCA_033852095.1 Granulosicoccaceae bacterium
GCGTTATACGAGAAAGTAGTGATGAAAAAATTAGCTGCATTAATCCTTGGTTTCTTTTCTATCTCTGGAGTGTCCGCCTTAGAATTGAAACATGAAGCCTCAATGAATTTCGACATGGAAAATATTGTGCCGTTCTTGGCGGAGTTAGATGCTAAATTCCAGTTTGGTTTAGATGTGGATAAGCTCGGAAGTTTTTCCGCTTCTGTGCCCGTGGAGGCGGAAAAATCTATTATTGTGGATATATTGATTTCTGGACGAAAAACAAAAATGGAATTTCGAATTTTTATGGATGACATTGACGCTCCGGATCTATATATGTTTTTTGACTCCAAGGAAACTTCTGAATCTGTTGGGGGCTTTATGATGAATTGGGCTGAAGCAAGGGGTATGTAATTGGCATCGTATAACAAGGTTATCAATCCGACCTCCACTGCGTTGCTTGGTTTGCGCTTAAACGCTACGCTAGCGCAAACAAACCAACTCCGTTCCGGCGGATTATAACGGCGTTCATGTCGCGGCTTCGCGCGACATAACCTTGTTCGTTAGGTGCTTTATGGATGCAATAAAAAAACTGGCGGGATTTTTGACTTCGCTTTGGGGAATTCTAGCGGTTGTCTCTATTTCTTTTCCTGGTGCTGCAGCGCTCCTAGATCTTCCTATAGCCGTGGAGAATTCGAAAATATCCGAGCTCTATCCAGTTATAGGAATGATCTCCTCTGCTTTTTGTCTACTAATGTTGATTAGTGTATCAGGCAGAACTTGCATCAGAGCAATATGCGCGGAAAATTTCAATGCTTAGCGCACCAATAGCATTTGTATTGTTCTTCTCGTTTGTCTTGGTCAAAACTGTCTATCTAGACATTCAAATCGCTGATCGGAGGGAACCACCGGTATCTGGAACATTAACGATTACTCAGCGTAGTCTAGGGCTGCTTATGATAGAGACATATCAGAATGGAAAGAAAATTCGCGACGAAGAGAGAGGTGATCCGCTAGATATATTGGCGCTTATCTTATTTGCCGGAACATTCGCTTCATTCACGGTATGTTTTGGATACTCTTAGTATTCATGCTTATGAAAGACGTCTAAAAAACAGCACCAAATAAGGGGCAAGAAATCGAACAAGAACAGGTAAATCTATTTCGTCTATTTGTAGCAATGATAGCGCTATTGATAATTGAATATTGGCTGCTAGGAACATTCCCCCTGATCGTGGCAATCATAAATTTTTCAGTTTTTTTTGGTTATCTTTTGCCAGGTGTTAATTTTTCGGACTGGCTTCTCGCTGTTTATAGAGGGCAAACATCGATTGCAATCGCTTGCTTTAGTATTTTTCTAAATTTCTTAAGTATTGTGTTGGGCATAGCTGCTCTATTTTCGCTTGGTGAAATAGTAGATAATACAGGGTGCCCTGTCGAATCTCGATGGGCTCATGTTTATCTGGCAGTCATTACTATTACCACAGTAGGTTATGGAAATATTCTTCCCTCCGGTGTTTGGTCTGAGTTCGTGGCTGTAATAGCATCACTTTTAGGCTCTATTGGATTCGCTCTACTGTCTGGTGTTTTTGCATCAGTATTTTATTCGAAAATTATTGAGCATGACAAAGAAAAGTAAAATTTCAAAGAGATTGTTTATTCTGTTACTCAAATGGAAAAGGGATCGGGTTTATTTAATCAACTCTACACCCTTCCGCGAACCCACAACCTTAACAAGCGAAAACACGGATATAGAATTTCAACTGCGCTCCAATCAGCCCAGTGTTAATGGCGCTACCAAAGCGTATCCACAATATCACTTTCAATCAAATTTCTATCGGCAGTTACAAGTTGAGCATTTTGTATGATTGATGTGGCGGCAATTATTCTATCTGCCGGATCTTTATTGATATCTGAATTGAAATTAACTGAGAGTTCAGCGATTTCTGGGGATATTTGAACAATTGAAATATTTCTTGTTTGTAGGTACAGGTTAAGAAAATTCGATGCTGTCGTATCGATTTTGACGCGTTCCTTTTTTATCAGCATCGAAATTTCCCAAACAGAAATATCGCTGATGATGAGCGCGTTAAACTCGTCAGCCTTATTTATAGCGTCTAAGGCTTTATCAGTTAGCTGATCGCGGTCAAGGGCATCCCAAAGTATGGCGCAGGTATCAAGCAGGATCATGAATCCGCTTCCCAAACCGCGTCTGTCGGTGAAACAACATCGAAGAGTTTCGCGTCTTTCGCTAGCTGCGCTAATTGTTGCTGAGCTTGTTGTTTTTGATTTATTGGCGGTGCAATTGTGGCAATCAGCTTGCCATTAGTTGTCACACTGATCTGCTCTCCCGAATTAGCTTTTTCTAAATATTTCAATAGATTAGCTCTGAAATCACTGATACTGACAGTTTGCATGGCTCACTCTACTCCAAGCAGTTGTACAAAGTGCTTGTACATTGTAGCTCAGAGCGCACAACAAGGCTATGTACCGGAAATCATTGTGAGATAGTTTTCGTCGATGGCTTTAAGTTAGGCGTGTCTACGCGCTCCGCCTTATCCCAATCAACAAAATCGCTGGAATCATTTTCATTCCAGAATTCGCGCTCTTCAGCTTCGCTTTTAAACTTTGGTACAGGTTTAGTCCTGCTCATCTGCCTGCGTCTCTTTCCGGTGCATATCTCGAATAAGAAAAAGTGTCCCGTTCATTTAACCAACACTGCGCTCTCACCCGAAACCGTAGGGTGGCTCTGAGCGAAGCGATTCGCACCGCTCGGCTCCTGCTCAGCCCACACGGCACGGTGCGATTCGCAGGCTCATCAGCACCCTACAAAAGCTGGGGAAAGCAATTGGCCTGGTGCAGATAGTCAAGTCTCCACTGATACCGTTAAACAGTAGCGCGCCCCCAAGCTCTAGAGTGACGTGCTCTCAGCCCCCGTCAAACCTCACGCAAGGCCAATGACCCAGCCGCGCCCGCCATTGCGGTGGCTGCGCCGCGGTGCAAGATGCGCTGTGCTCGCTGGCTGCTGAGGGAACGGCGCACGGCCAGGGCGCCGAGCACGAAGATACCACCCACCACGATTAATACAGCTACGGTGAGCGGCACCAGCACGGTTGCCCAGCTGGCGAAACTGACGGCTTCCAGGTCGATGACGGCAGGCAGCAGGGCGAGGTAGAAGGCGATGGTTTTGGGGTTGCCCAGCGTGATGGCGAGGCCCGAGCCCGTGCTGGAGAGTAGATCCCGCGAGCTGTTGGCTTTGCTGTCCAGGTCATGATGCTCGGCGTGCCAGAACTGCCAGGCCAAGTAACAGAGGTAGGCGATGGAGGCCCAGCGAATGGCGACGAACAGCGCGGAGAAGCTCTGCGCCAGCAGGGAGAGGCCGAATACGGCAAAGCTGAGGTAGATGAGATCGCCGATGATCAACCCCATCAACATGGCCATGCCCGCTGTGGCGCCGGAGCTGACGCTGCGGGCTACTAGAGCTGTCATGCCGGGGCCGGGGATGGCGGCGGCGATGCCCAGTGCTACGGTGTAGGCCAGGGCTTGGCTGAGATCGATCATTCGGGCTCTCCTGTGTCTTTGCTGGGGGCACCGCTGCCTGCTCTGCGGGCGCGCGGGTGTGCCTTGTCGTAGACCTCGGCCAGGTGTTGGTAGTCGAGGTGGGTGTAGATCTGGGTGGTGCTGATGTCGGCGTGGCCGAGCAGCTCCTGCACGGCGCGCAAGTCACCCGATGATTCTAACAAGTGTGTGGCGAAACTGTGGCGCAGCATGTGCGGGTGCACGTGCAGGGGCAGGCCCCGCTCTTGCGCCATGTTTTTCAGCCGGTGCTGCACGGTGCGGGTGCCGATGCGGGTGCCGCGTTGGTTGACGAACAACGCTGTCTCATCGGCCTTTGCCATGCTGCTGCGCAACGCCAACCAAGCCCGAAGGGCCTTTAGCGCCTGCCGGCCCACGGGCAGCTCCCGCTCCTTGCCGCCCTTGCCCACCACCCGCAGCTGCGCGTTGCTCTGATCCACCGTGCCGAGGTCCAAAGAGACCAGCTCCGCCAGTCGCAGGCCACAAGAGTAGACCAGCTCAAACATTGCTTGATCACAGCATTCGGGACCGCCTTGCGGCTTGCCGGCTAGCAGCTGGTCTGCTTGGTCCACGGCCAGCACCCGAGGCAAGGGCTTGTCGCGCTTGGGGGCGGCGATGTCTTGGGCGGGGTTGTGCTCGTACAGCCCGTGCGTGATGCCGTACTTGTAAAATGAGCGAATGGCCGAGAGCCGGCGCGAGAGCGAGCGCGGCGCCTGGCCGCGGCGGTGCCAGGTGGCGACCATGCTGCGCAGCTCGGGACCGGTAAGCGCGCCCCAGCCAGCGCACTCACGCTCGGCCATCATCGCCATGGCCGCGTTGAGATCGCGCTGGTAGTTGCTGAGGGTGTGGGGGGAGTAACGGCGCTCTTCGCGCAGGTGGCGGATGTAGTCCGCCACGGGTGTTTGCTGGTCGGTGCCAGGCGATGTCTCAGGCGCTATCTCAGACATCAGCTGTCACCGCGGCGCTTAACGCAGGAAGCGGTTGACGCCGCCGCTGACCAACTGGCCCACACGCTCGAGGAACAGGTGCCCCTGATCGCGGGTGTAGGTGAGCTCACTGCGCGAGCCCAAGCTGAGCACGCCCAATTCCCGCCCGGCGATCAAGGGGATAATGGCGACGGACGCCTGTGCGT
>JAWSVD010000323.1:0-1091 GCA_033852095.1 Granulosicoccaceae bacterium
AGGTCAGCACTTTTAGCTTGTCTAAAAAGCCCAAGTTCTCAGGTCTTTCGGTACGCTGTCCGGCGGTTTCAAAATCCGTCATCGCGGCCGCATGTTGATACACCAACACATTCGCCACCACAAAGCCCAACAAGAAACCCCAACCCAGAAATCGTTTGATCATTTAAAAGCACTTTAATTAGAGAAGAAATATCAACCTTGCATCTTACAACAAGCAGCCGAGTGTTCGATTACAGGCAAAGGGTTGATGGCGGGGCATGCCGCGGAGGCGCCTGCGGCTTGTCCGCTCTACAGGGCTTTATCTCAGCTCTGGCGGCGAATCTTTTGTGGGGCCGAATTTATTCGGGCAATGCCGCTTGGGGCCTTGATTCTTGGATTGGTGCTGCTGGTTTCGGGGTTCTTTGGCTTCGATGCCCTCTATCGCCGGGTGGGCGAGTGATTTTTTGGCGCCAAATAGTAACCAAAAAAGCACACCCATGTCCTCGTTCTGCCGCGCAAAACCACTGCGTTGCTCGGCTTAGCGGGGTCCGGCCGGGAGCGGTTCGTGGGAACTCGCTCCGCTCAAACATCCACGCCACTTTTTCCCGCCAAGCCTGCGCTACTCAGACTGCGAGTCCCCGGTCGTGCCACAAGGGGGAAAGAACGGGGTCTGTGATTTTCCGGAGTTTGGCAACGCTGGGTGGAATCGGTGATTCTGCGGAGGCATGCCGCCGATGCGCCTGCGGCTTATCGACCCCACAAAATACAGAGCAATACCGAATTGCACCAGACCGTAGGGCGAATAAGCGAAGCACACCCGCGGCGATGATGGCTTGGAGGCCAAGCTCCCTGTATTTGCGCTGCTCTCGACTAATAGAAGCTTGCTCCGCTGCACTTCCCGCATTGCGCTTCGCTCCATGACGGGCTACGGGGCGCTGATGCCACGGCGGCCCCGATGTTAGTGCCGGTGTAGCCCGGAAGTAGCGGAGCGGTATCCTGGTGCGCGAAGCACACGTGTTCTCCCGTCATGCACCGAGCTCCCTTCGTCTTCGGCGATTGACGCCGAGACATGCCGCGCTGGCGCCTGCGGTTGTGCGCCCTACAGGGTTCTG
>JAWSVD010000324.1:0-1850 GCA_033852095.1 Granulosicoccaceae bacterium
TTGAGTGTGCCACGAACACAGATGTGAGCTGTGGTGCTCAGTTATTGATGGGAGAAGGCCTCCCGAAGTCCGCGTACAGGCGCTGGCTTCAAACCGCCACGTGCTGCTGCATTTAAGAGATGTGGTGGTGAGCGACGTTGGAAAAGGCGCTGATTTAGGCGTCAGGTGAGTGTTGAGAAGATGAGTGAAAGCGAACCGTTCGATGACGCGTCGTAACAGGCTAATAGTGCTGTCAAAACCGCGGGGGTTAAGAGTCTGCGGGATAAGTCTGGTGGATACCTGTCTACTGACCAGATGGCAGTCGGCGTATAGGCGGCATGAGCTCAACACAGGCGATAGCTGGGAACGTGGGAACCTGGCCAGAGATGCTAAGGGAAATGACAAGCGGCCAACACCGCGAGGAAGAATACCGATGCTCTGGACAGGGGCGGATTTGCCCGTAGTAGTGATGAGTGGTCTGTAATGGATCAGGAGCGAAGGGGCAAAGTCATCCGGATTGAGATCGCGTACCAACCCGTTCGACGGGGAAGAGTACGGTGAATTCAATCAAACCTATAGCGATTGACGAACAAGTGGTTTGGCAATCGTATCGTAAGGTAAAAGCCAACCGTGGGGCTGCAGGCGTCGACGGACAGTCGATGGCTGAGTTTGAGGCTAACTTGGCAGGGAATATCTACAAGTTGTGGAACCGGATGAGTTCGGGGAGTTATTTTCCCCCGCCGGTCAGACGAGTTGAGATACCCAAGGCGTCGGGAGGGGTTCGAGCGTTAGGAATTCCCACGGTAAATGATCGTATTGCTCAAATGGTGGTTAAACACTATTTGGAGCCGCAACTTGACCCCGTCTTCGACTCGGACTCGTATGGGTATAGACCGAAGAAATCGGCGAAGGAAGCGGTAGCGGTGACGCGTGAGCGTTGCTGGCAACACGATTGGGTGGTTGAGTTCGATATCAAAGGGGCCTTTGACCACATCGATCACACGATGCTGATCAAGGCACTGCGGCACCACGGTGTGGCGACTTGGATCGAACTGTACATCAAGCGATGGTTAACGGCGCCTTTTGAGGGGCCCGATGGCGTGCGCGAGCAGCGCACGGCTGGGGTGCCACAAGGGGGCGTGGTCAGCCCGTTGTTGATGAATCTGTTTATGCATTACACCTTCGATGCTTGGATGCGGCGAGAGTTCGCCGACTGTCCGTTCGCGAGGTATGCCGATGATGCGGTGGTGCACTGCCGGACACGCTTTGGTGCGGAGCGCATCTATCGAGCGATAGAAGCGCGATTGGCCGAATGTGGTCTGACGATGCATCCGGAGAAATCGGCGGTAGTGTACTGCAAAGACAGCAACCGAAGGGGCAAGCACCCGCAGTGTCAGTTCACGTTTCTGGGCTTCACGTTTAGGCAGCGTCCCGCGATGAACCGCAAGGGGATAGTGTTTATGAATTTCCTCCCAGCGGTGAGTACGGAAGCGCTTAAACGAATGCGTGGAGTGATCAGATCATGGCGACTGGTGCGACAAACGCCCGAGACCTTAGAAAGATTCTCCGAGAAATACAATCGCGTGTTACGTGGTTGGTGGCAATACTACGGTACGTTTTACCCGACTGAGCTTGGTAAGCTGGCTGATCATATCAATGAACGGCTGGCGTATTGGGCAAGGCGGAAGTACAAACGTCTAGCAGGGCATCGTAGGCTAAGCCGAGAATGGCTGAGTAAGATGAGAGCTGCAAAACCGTGGTTATTTGTCCACTGGGAGAGGGTAGGTGGATGATGGGAGCCGGATGACGTGAGAGTGTCAAGTCCGGTTCTGAGAGAGGCTGGTGGTGAAACTCCGCCGGCCTACTTGCCA
>JAWSVD010000325.1:0-23175 GCA_033852095.1 Granulosicoccaceae bacterium
AGGCCGACCACCACCAGAGCAACTACACCCCCGACCTTGCCATCGATGGCTCGCGCAGTGGACGCAGCCGCTGGCAAGGCCAGAGCGGCAGTCACCTCACCCTCGATGTCGGCACGGCCGTCGACATGGCGGGCGTCTATGTTTGGCTGCTCGGCTCCTCCAGCCGAAATTACTGGCTGCGGATTGAATCAAGCCAGGACGGCGAGAATTGGATAAGCCACTGGCACGGCATCGCCACGCCCAAGAACGCCAACTCCAAACCCGTGTACCTGCCACTCGTCACCGAGCAAAAATCTGCGCGCTATATCCGCGTCACCGGCTTCGGCAATACCATCCGCAACAAGAACTACGTCACCGAAGTCCGTTGGTTAGCCAAGGGCGAAGCCGTCTCAAGTAACCGCCACGTTAAACAGGCCCATTGGTACAACGACGGCGTGCACAGTGATGATCCGAAATTGCCGCATTTTGCACCTCGGCTAACTGCTTGGTCCGTCGACTCCAACAACATCCTGAGTGTCATGGCGAAACAAAACTCAGACGACTTAGACCTTCGCTGCCCTGTTAAGGACCTGTTCATCCTGAACCCGCAGATTGCTTTGGTTGACATGACCGGCCAGTTGGATGAGTTTAGCCAATCAAAAAAACTGCCTGATGGATCTACCGTTTTACTGGTTGATTGGGAACACGACAAAGATCAGGACCTTCTCTATGAGTCTTGGACGGGAAAGGCAGATCAAAGCGGCACAACCTTGGCCCCCGGCAGTGACGAAGACATACCCTTTCACACTGCCTGCTACATAGAATCTTACCCCTACTTCCGCGGCTCCAATCTGGACATTTACAACGAACACAAGGCCACTGGTGCGCATCACGAGAAAATCGTTGAAAACTGGGACAGTCCACTTATCGTCAATAGAAACGCAGCTAATAGCTTCAATGAAAGCGTGAGTACAGGTTTGGCCTTTATGCGAAACAGTCTCGACACAGGCGGCGAGAGCCCCGAGAAGATACTTGACGGCTATATTGACAGCGGCAGTCGCTGGAGCCAGGACTCGGCGGACAGTTCAAGCAGCGCGACAACAGAACTGACGATAGGGCCAGCTGTTACATCAATGCCAAACGCCCAAGGCCTGTATCTGTGGATGCACCGATCCGATGAGCGCTGGTCCAAGGTTTCGATTAAAGCTCGAGCTGACGGTGAGGCATGGAGACAAATTGCCACAGAACTTGTATTACCAGCCGTAGCCAGTGAAACACCCGTATTTATACCGTTTCTAAACAGCGGAGAATTGAACCTAAAACACGTGTCGATTACCGGTCTTGGCAGCAATAACTCAAGCTGGACAAGCATCGCAGAAGCGCGTTACAGCGACTCTGAACTACCCGATTCAAACGCGGTACTGGTCTTGCCCATACAAGAGCACCCAATTGAAGGATATGCTTTTCAAGGTGCTTCCTCAAATGCAGGCACAACAAGCGGTTCGAACACCCCGATTCAAGCAATCGACGGGTCAATTGCACCCCTTAACTACTGGGCAGCGCAAGGATATGCATCGCTGACCTTAGAACTGGGATCAGAACAAAAACTATCGGCTCTCAATGTCTGGATGCACCGTTCCTCGGAGCGCAGCTCAAACATTGATATCGTCGGTTGGAACACAGGATCATCCAGCCCCGCCCTTATTCTCGAGGGCATAGATATCCCTGTCTCAGCTGACGACGAATCCACCCCCATTCTATTGGATGAACCAGTGCGCCTTGAATACATCACCTTGTACTTCCAAGGCAACTCTGTCAATGGCTGGAACAGCGTCAGCGAAGTGAGCTGGGAGTAAGGTGTTTTTTTACAGTATCGAAAGATCAACTGAAACTGTGTAGATCCAATCACCGGCGGCTTGTTGCCGCCGGTGGCCGGTTCTCAGCACACGTTAGTTTGGCTGATATCGCATTTACGGATTGACACTGGCCGGACGCTAATCGAAATTCAAATCCATGCGTTCGGCGACTAATACCGTTGCAACTCAGCGTAGCGGCTCCACAGAGTCGATTCGATACAAGCATTGCCTTCACAAGCCACCAAATCTGCTTTGAGCCTTTGCTTCTGATCTGAAATGATGCGCACTTTCCGGCTCTCTTTACTCCTTTCTAGTGCCGCTTGAAAAGCGTCTTCCGCCGCCCAATCCGCCGCTGCTAAGCGGTCTGACTGGCATATCATTTTTTGGTATTTTCGGTGCGCACTCTCACACGGCACACGGACTGCACGAATTGAGGGCTCCGCCTTGTTTTTGGCGTGCGTGCAGTTGCTCCAGAAATTACTCACAACGGGCACCAGGAGTTTATCCGTCACGCTGCACACACCCGCGAGTTCACCTCCTTTGAGTTCCAGCTCCAACCGCAGCCACTGATCTCCACTGATCATATAGAACGCCCCATCCTCTCCCACCTGAGGGCAGCTGAAACCGCGGCCGGAACAGTTCAAATCACTCGCGTAACGGGGCAATTTGTTGTGTGTTTTCAGGTAGCGCCGGATCATCGTCGCGCTGGTGTTCGCCCCTTTGATCAACTGGGTTTGATCCCCCACAGCGTGGAAGCTCTGTCCCATGTTCGATTGATGCGTGCGCATGAAGTAAATATTGGTGGCGAGAATCGCAATGATCACACCCGCGGCGATTTGGAAAATGAGCTTCATGCTGAATATCGGTCCTTCGTGGAGATATGAATCGTACGCAAAAAGCGTGCTGAGCGGAGTGGCGCAGAACTTCACGCGCCACAGAAGCCACACACCCACTCAGTGCATGCACTGTCTTTCGTGAGAGCCTGCGCGGCGCGGACCTGCCCCGCAAGCCGAAAACCGCAGTGCGATGCTGAGATTGGGCCAACACGTCCAGTGATAGAGAGTCACTCTTCGATAGCGGAGAAAAACCAGCAAAAATGCTGTGCATGCACGCTGAAACTTTCGCCTCCGCGCAGGACTCTAACAGCGCTAAGCCGCGTGAACAGACGAGCCGATTGTCAATGGGCCTTCTGTTGTTCCGAGGCTAATCAATACCCGTCCACAGCGGCACACTACAAACAAAGGCAGCCCATGCACGCAAAACAAATTGCCCTTCTAGCCGCCGGGATACTGCTCTCGCTGCCAGCCCTGTCAGAGGGGCCAGCACAGACCACGGCGGAGACAACTGTCACCCAACGCCCGCAGGCGATTAGCCAGCAGCTGCAAAAAGCATTGGATAACAAAGGCGAGTCTTATAGACCCCGCACTGAGCACCTGCACGGCGCGGGCAAACCGCTGTTCACCAACCGACTCATCCTGCAAGACTCCCCCTACCTGCTGCAGCACGCGCACAATCCTGTTGATTGGTACGGTTGGGGCGAGCAGGCTTTCGCCGCCGCCAAGGCGCAGGACAAGCCCATTTTTCTCTCGATTGGCTACTCCACTTGCCACTGGTGCCACGTGATGGAGCGGGAGAGTTTCGAGGACTTGGAAATTGCCAACTACCTCAATGAGCACTTTATCGCCATCAAGGTGGACCGCGAACTGCGCCCGGACATAGATGCGAGTTACATGAACGCGGTTATGTTAATCGCGGGTCGCGGCGGCTGGCCCATGTCCAGCTTTCTGACTTCCGACGGCAGAACCTTCCACGGCGGCACCTATTTCCCACCCGATCACTTTCTGCAGCTGCTCGGCAGGGTCGAACAGGCGTGGCACACCCAGCAGCCTCAAATTCTCGAGCAAGCGACAGCAATATCCGCGGCGGTGGCACAAATGTCCGCCGCCAGCGAACAGGCCCTGGCCATTGGGCCTGAGACCTTAGATCAAGCCACTACGGCCATCTTGGCACGCTTTGATGACTTCCAAGGAGGCTTCAGCCAAGCGCCCAAATTCCCCAACGAGCCACTGTTGTTTCTGCTGCTCAATCAATTGCAGCGAGCGCCGGATGCAGCAATACAAGAGGCGGTCGAATCCACCTTGGACGCCATGGCACAGGGTGGCATCTACGATCAAATTGCGGGCGGCTTTCACCGCTACTCCACTGACAACGTTTGGCTGGTGCCACATTTTGAGAAGATGCTCTATAACCAGGCGCACCTCAGCCGCATCTATTTGCAAGCCTGGCAGCTGACCGCAAAGCCCGAATACCAGCGCGTGGTGCGCCAGACGCTGGATTATGTTCTGCGGGAAATGACTGCAGAGACCGGTGGCTTTTATTCCGCAACTGACGCCGACAGCGAGGGCGAAGAAGGCCTGTTCTTTCTCTGGACAGAGCGGGAGATCAGCAGCGCATTGCCCGAAGACGAAGCAGCCCTGATGCTTGATCTCTATCAAATCACCGAACACGGAAATTTTGAGAACAGCAACATCCTCAGCCGCGCCGGCAGCCTGGAACACTACGCCGAGCAGAACAATCTGGACCCGCAGCTGTTGATTGACCGGGTAGCGGCCAACAACGCGAGCTTGTGGCAGTCACGCCAGTCACGTATCGCCCCGCTGCGCGACGACAAGATACTCAGCGCCTGGAACGGCATGATGATCAGCAGCTTCGCCCTGGCGGGTGAGCTGTTAGGCGAGCCCCGCTACACGGCGGCGGCCACGCGCGCCGCGGACTTCATCTGGGCCACACACTATGACGGCGAAACTCAGCAGCTCGCGCGCGCCAGCTTGGAGGGCAAGGCATCCGTGGCGGCCAGCCAAGAAGACTACGCCTACCTCGCCGAGAGCTACCTGATGCTCTACGACAGCAGCGGCGACAAGCGCTGGCTGAAACGCGCCCAAGCACTCAACAGCACCTTGCAACGCGATTTCTGGGACAGGGAAAACGGCGGCTATTACATGAGCGCAGAAAACAACACCCTGACCCCCATGGGCCGCTCAAAAAGCAGCGCTGACAGCGCCATCCCCTCAGGCAATTCTGTAGCGCTGCACCTGCTGCAAAAGCTCAACCGCCGCAGCGAGAGCTTCGAGCACGAGGCCCAGGCAAACAAGCTGATCGCCGCCAGCTCTGCGAGCATCGCGGAACACCCCAGTGCCTACGCCTATTTGCTCAGCGCCATAGCCGACATGCAGCTCGGCGAGATGGGCCCCACTCAGTACGCGGCCAAAGGCCATGTCGCGGTGCGCTCAACACTCGACGAGCACAACACCCTGCGCGTTCAATTATCGGTCGACGAAGGCTGGCACGTGAACGCCGACAAGCCACTGCAGGACTATTTGATTGCGACGACTCTGAAGTCTGCTGCCAATGGCGAGAGCACATCACTAAACACCGTGCGCTACCCGCAGCCTGTGCTCAAAAAACTGGGCTTTCAGCGAGAGACACTCGCCTTGTTTGAAGCGGATATCGAAATAACGTCGCCGCACTTTAAGCATGCAGAGCGCGCAGAATTGCGGCTGCAGGCCTGCTCGGACAAGGTCTGCCTGGCACCTGAGACCGTGAAACTGAGCGTGTTTAAGCGCCCTGCCAAGAGCAGCCCAGAATAAGCGCCGCGGTCGCTTATTGAAAAGAACAGCGCCCCTGTTGCGCAGCTACCCACACGCACGCCGCCATCACCCGCGCAACACCTCAACAACGAACGCTGCTGTACGACAAGTTGCGCGCACGGCACCGCAGAGACACCGACGGCCGGGGTTATCCGCACCGGAACCCTTGCAAACAGGCACCTGTGCCTGTGCAGATCAGACGATGCCGGAGAACAGCCGCATATTCGGCCTATCACCGCGGGCCGGGTATGGAATAATACGCGCCATTGTCTAACCGGCGCGGCCTGCCTCCCACGGGGCCCTGCGCCACACGCATCGGATGTAGTTCATGGAAATCAACGTTGAGTTTCTCGACAACCTGCGGCTGAAAGCCAGTTTTGATGACTTCTCGGTCATCGCCGATCAGCCCATCCGCTACAAGGGCGACGGCTCGGCGCCGGGGCCCTTTGACTACTTCCTCGCCTCTTCTGCCCTGTGCGCGGCCTACTTCGTCAAGGTCTATTGCGTGGCGCGCGACATCCCCACCGACGGCATTCGCGTAGCGCAGAACAACATCGTCGACCCGGAAAACCGCTACAAGCAGATCTTTAAAATCCAGGTCGAAATGCCGGACAGCCTCTCGGTCAAAGATCGCCAAGGCATCCTGCGCGCGGTCGAGCGCTGCACGGTGAAGAAGGTGGTGCAGGAGGGCCCGAGCTTTGAGATAGAGGCGGTGGAGAGCCTGACCGCCAACAGCCAAGCCATGTTGATGGCCAGGCCGAACGACCCAGATGCAGCCACCTTCATCGCCGGCAAGGACCTGCCACTGGAGCAGACCATCGCCAACATGACCGCCCTGCTGGCGGAGCTGGGCATGAAGATCGAGGTGTCGTCCTGGCGCAACATCGTGCCCAATGTGTGGTCGCTGAACATCCGCGATGCCGCCTCGCACATGTGTTTTACCAACGGCAAGGGCGCCACCCAGGAGAGTGCCCTGTGCTCAGCGCTCGGCGAGTTCATCGAACGATTGAACTGCAACTTCTTCTACAACGACCAGTACTTTGGCCCGGAGATCGCCAACGCTGATTTTGTGCACTACCCCAATGAGCGCTGGTTTAAACCGGGCGTCGACAACGCCCTGCCCGACGGCATCCTCGACGCGCACTGCCGCGGGGTCTACGACCCGGACGGCGAGCTACGCGGCTCGCACCTGATCGACACCAACTCGGGCAATACCGAGCGCGGCATCTGCGCCATCCCCTACGTGCGTCAGTCCGACGACGAGACAGTGTACATCCCCTCCAACTTGATCGAGAACCTGTTCCTCAGCAACGGCATGAGCGCGGGCAACAACCTCGACGAGGCCAAGGTGCAGTGCCTGTCGGAGATCTTCGAGCGTGCGGTCAAACGCCAGATCATCGAAGAGGAGATGGTGCTTCCGGACGTGCCTGCAGAGGTGCTCGCCAAATACCCCGGCATCGTCGAGGGCATCGAGGCACTGCAGGCGCAGGGCTTCCCGGTGCTGGTCAAGGACGCTTCCTTGGGCGGGCAGTTCCCGGTCATGTGCGTGACACTGATGAACCCCAAAACCGGCGGTGTGTTCGCATCATTTGGTGCGCACCCCAGCTTTGAAGTGGCGCTGGAGCGCAGCCTGACCGAGCTGCTGCAGGGCCGCAGCTTCGAGGGCCTGAACGCCGTGCCCAAGCCCACTTTCGACAAGCTCGCCGTCTCCGAGCCGGAGAACTTCGTCGAGCATTTTATCGATTCCACCGGCGTGATCTCTTGGCGCTTTTTCAGCGACAAACACGATCACGCCTTTTGCGAATGGGATTTCTCCGGCAGCACAGCGGAAGAATGCGAACGCCTGTTCGGTATCCTGAGCGACTTGGGCTTCGATGCCTACGTGGCGGAATTCACCGCCGTCGGCACAGCCTGCCGCATCCTCGTGCCCGGCTACTCCGAGATCTACCCGGTGGAAGACCTGATCTGGGACAATACCAACAAGGCGCTGGACTACCGCGCGGACATCCTCAATCTGCACCGCCTGCACGACATCGCCCTGGGCCGCTTGGTTGAACGTTTGGAAGAGAGCCAGCTCGACAATTACAGCGACATCAAAACCCTGATCGGCATCGAGTTTGACGAGAACACCGTCTGGGGCCAGCTCACCGTGCTCGAGCTCAAACTGCTGATCTACCTCGCGCTAGGTGAGCTCGACGAGGCTCAAGATCTTGTTGCAGAGTTCCTTCAATACAACGACAACACCGCCGAGCGCGGTTTGTTTTACCAAGCACTGCAAGCCGTACTGGAAATCACCCTCGACGAGGAACTGGAACTGGCGGACTTCAGCGCCAACCTGCGCCGCATGTTCGGCGATGAGCGCTTCGATGAGGTGGCGGGCAGTGTCAGCGGCGAGCTGCGGTTTCACGGCCTGAACGAAACCAACGAGGCACTGGACGGGCTCGACCGGCACAAGAAACTGATCGCCAGCTACAAGAAGATTCACCACGCCCGCGGAGTGCTGGCAGGAGCAGTCTGAGCGAACCGTAGCGCAACTAAAGCGGCGGACAAACAGTCGGCTGCGCGTGCAATTCGCAAATGGCGAGCAGGCATACGGGGCGACGCTCTGGAAATCTGAACAACACAGCAGTACACAGCACTTGGCGGCGGGCTTGTCATTTATACGTTGGGGATAAGCGTCGGCGCGATAGGAAATGGCGCCTGAGACCTGCAGGAGCAGCCGGTCAAAGCTGGACTCTTGAGATTTAGAAATTGGCGCGCCCTGAGAGATTCGAACTCCCGACCCTCAGGTTCGAAGCCTGATGCTCTATCCAGCTGAGCTAAGGGCGCGTCGTGGGCGAGAGTGTAACACCATTGCCAACGGAATCGAGTGCAAGTTCAGTTTCCCAGCCTGCCACTGTCAGGCTAAAGCCCCACCCACTGAACGACCTGCCAAGCAGTGGCACTATTGTGCCGCAGCAGCCGAACTCACGTGCAGCGCCCAGACAGGTATAATGCCGCTTTCAGAATTGCTCAGGCCCACATGCCCATGGAACTCTCCGCCCTTACCGCTCTCTCCCCCATCGATGGTCGTTACGGCAGCAAGACCGCCGCCTACCGGGAATACCTCAGCGAATACGGATTGATTCGCTTCAGAACACTGGTGGAGGTGCGCTGGATTCAAGCGCTGGCTGCAGACCCTGCGATAGCCGAATGCCCACCCTTGGACGCCGAGTGCAATGCGCGACTCGAAGCGCTGGTCTCCGACTTCAAACCCGAGCACGCCCAGGCGGTGAAGGATTTTGAAGCCACCACCAACCACGACGTGAAAGCGGTGGAGTACTTCCTCAAGGCGCACACGGCGGATTTGCCCGCACTGGCCCAGGCACGTGAGTTCTTCCACTTCGCCTGCACCAGCGAAGACATCAACAATCTCTCCTACGCGCTGATGCTGCGCGCCGCGCGCGACCAGGTGCTGCTGACGGAAATGGACGCGGTGATCGCCTCTATTGAATCCCTCGCCGCAGCGCAGGCCGATCAACCCATGCTCAGCCGCACGCACGGCCAGACCGCTTCCCCCACCACCCTGGGCAAAGAGCTGCTGAACGTGGCCTATCGTCTGCGCCGCCAGCGCGCGCAGGTGGCCAATCAGCCCATCCTCGGCAAGATCAACGGCGCCGTGGGCAACTACAACGCCCACTTGTCCGCCTACCCGGACAAGGACTGGGCCGGCTTTGCCGAGCAGTTTGTCACTGACCTCGGCCTGGGCTTCAACCCGCTGACCACCCAGATCGAGCCGCACGACTACATCGCCGAGCTGTTCGACGCGCACGCTCGCTTCAACACCATTTTGATCGACTTCGCGCGCGACATCTGGTCCTACATCTCCATCGGCTACTTCAAGCAGCGCACCATCGCCGGCGAGATCGGCAGCTCCACCATGCCGCACAAGGTCAACCCCATCGACTTCGAAAACGCCGAGGGCAACCTGGGCGTGGCCAATGCGCTGTTCGGCCACCTGGCCAGCAAGCTGCCGGTCAGCCGCTGGCAGCGTGACCTCACCGACAGCACCGTGCTGCGCAACATCGGCGTGGGCATCGCTCAATCATCGATCGCCTACAGCTCACTGCTCAAGGGCATGAGCAAATTGCAGGTCAATGCCGACAACATCGATGCGGACTTGGACAACGCTTGGGAAGTGCTCGCCGAGCCCATCCAGACCGTGATGCGTCGCTACGGTGTGGAGAACGCCTACGAGAAGCTGAAGGAGCTGACCCGTGGCCAGAAAATTGGCGCGCCGGAGATCAAAGCCTTCGTCGAGACGCTGGACATCCCAAGCGATGCCAAGCAGCGCCTCGCCGAGATGACACCCGGCGGCTACACCGGCGCAGCGGCGCAGCTGGCCAAGCAAAAGCACGACATCTAAGGCAAGTTCAACCAAACGCACGCACCGATCAAGGCCCTGTTTACAGGGCCTTTTTCAGTTCTGCTCGAAGATGTTCCAACATAAACAGCGGCGCACAGAATCCTGAGCAGCAGCGCTCATAAAATGCAAACACACGGTGAGCTATGCTCCCCGGCGCGCATCACAATCAAATATCGGCGCGAGGCCTCAATCCACGCATGCAGCGTGTCGACGCTTGCGGCATAATACGCCCTCACAGAAACGCAGCCTCCCCATGCAGCAATTTGACAGTATCAACTGGCCCGAGGGCCTGAGCACCGAGCGATTTATCGCGGAATACTGGCAGCAAAAGCCCTTGTATATTCCGCAAGCTTTCCCCGGTTTTGAGAACCCACTGCCCGCGGATGAGCTGGGCGGCTTGGCTTGTGAGCCCGAAATCAACAGCCGCATATTGATTGAATCCAAGGGTGAACGCCCCTGGGAGCTGCGCCAAGGCCCCTTCGAGCCCGAACTGTTCGACTGGCTGGGCGAAGACGGCTGGGCACTGATGGTGGGTGATTTGGACAAGGCGCTGCCCGAGTTCCGCAGCTGGCTCACGCCCTTTCGTTTTGTGCCCGACTGGCGTATCGACGACCTGATGGCCTCATTTGCTCCGCCGGGCGGCTCCGTCGGTCCGCACTACGACCACTACGATGTGTTCCTGTGGCAAGTTGAAGGCACACGCACTTGGCATATTGGTGCCGAGCCCGAGGGCGGCTACGCGCTGGAAGACGGGCTGGACATCAAGATCATCCGCGATCCGGTGTTCAGCGAGACCATCAAGGTCTCCCCCGGCGACTTGCTCTACCTGCCGCCGGGTTACGCTCACCACGGCATCGCCGACACGGCTTGCATCACCTGGTCGGTGGGTTTCCGCGCGCCCACGGCCGCCGATCTCGCCAACGGCTGGACAGATGAAGCCACACAGCGACTGAGCGATGCCGCCCCACTGCGAGACCCAGCTTTCGCACCCCAAGAGAATCCGGGCGAAATCTCAGCAGAAGCCCGCGAACGTTTGCGTGCAGCGGTAACAGACGCTTTGAGCGCCGACGGAGATGTCTTTGACCGCTGGCTGGGCAAGCACATGACCGACCGCGCGGCCGACTTGAATCTAAACACAGACGTCGACGGCCCAGCACAAATATCAAGCCTGGCCAGTGGGGACGCCACCCTGGAGCGAAGAGCGGACATCCGTTTTGCCTTCCAATTAATTAACAACAGCTGTTATCTCTACGCTGGCGGCCACGAATTCGAACTGCCTAAGCCCACGGCCCAAGCCATATGCCAACGTTGGCAGTGGCAGAATACTGCACTGGCAGAGCTGCTCGGCCTTCAGGGCGCAGGCGACGTGATCGCAGAGTTAATCAACGCCGGCTTCATGGAGGTGCTGCATGACAACTAGCAGCTGCACTGTGCGAGAGGCGGACTGGCACCATGAGCCAGATTTACTCGCCCTGCGCGCGGTGCGTTACGCAGTGTTCGTGCTCGAACAGAACGTGCCCGCGGAGATGGAATGGACAGGTGACGACGACGATTGTCTGCACGCGCTGGCCCTCGATGGCGACGGCAACACGGTCGGTACAGCCCGGCTCGACAATGACGGCCACATTGGCCGCATGGCGGTGCTGCACTCACACCGCGGCATAGGTGCGGGTCGAGAGCTACTGCGCTATCTGATCGCCCGCGCCCGAAAACGCGGCGATCCTGAGGTGCATCTGGATGCGCAGACTCACGCGCTGGGCTTTTACAGGCGCGAGGGTTTCGAGGCTTTCGGCCCAGAGATCGTCGAGGCGGGCATACCGCACCGCGCCATGTTACTGACTCTGAAGTAACAAACAGCATAATCCCCGGTCAGTTCCACGCTGGAGTTGATCACGGCTCGGCCAGCGAAAGTGCAGCACAGCTCCCCTGCAAACAGACCACAGCCCCACCCCCATTAATGGCTAATCAGCTCAAGCATTGACCGCCTGGCAACGGCACTCATCCGCGGGTATGCAAAAAAGGGACAAGGCGCGGGCGGATGCAACAAGGCATAATACAAAGCTCCTCCTCGCAACCAGCACATCATGGGCAAAGATCAAGACGACGCCACGCCTAATTTCGCGGAAGCCTTTGCCGCATTCCACGGCGATGCCAGCGACGTCAAGCCAGTACTCAATGACAAAGCCCCCGTGTTTAAGCGCAAACCCAAGCCCATCCCTCGGCAGGCCCAGTTGGACGATCGCGCAGTGATGGAAGAGCTGCTGCACGGCGAGATAGACGCAGAAGACTTGATCGGCAGCGAACACCTGAGTTACGCCCGACCGGGCGTGCAGAACAGCGTGATGCGCAAGCTGCGCAAAGGCAACTTCGCCACCCAGGCCGAACTCGATCTGCACGGCTATACCGTGGAAGAGGCCCGCCAAGAGACGGCGCTCTTTCTGATCGCCTGTGTAGCTGACGGCCTGCGCTGCGTGCGCATCATACACGGCAAGAGCGCCCACACACCCGGCAAAACCCCCAAGATAAAAAACATGCTCGCCCGCTGGCTGCCCGCCCGCTCGCAAATCTTGGCGCTCTGCTCGGCCCGCCCCGAGGACGGAGGCACCGGTGCGCTCTATGTGCTGTTGCGCAAGAGCGACCCAGGCTAGACCCCTGCCTAATCCGATATTTTAGCGGTTCGCGGCAAAATCACTCGCCCTCACCCTGTGATCCATAGCCAGCCATGATCTGCACACTTACAAAAGCCAAATCTGCCGGTACCAAGTCAGTGCGAGAGCAAAACGCTGCACTGCGAAAGGGCGCCCTTTCTCTAGCGAAAAACCAAATACAGCGCCAATAGCCGGCGCGGAGCCCGTATTTATTTCAAGGCTAGAACGAGCGCCCGAACACGACGCAGATTAAACGGACAATTACGACAAACGCCTCCAACTTTCGGTGATGCGTTCGAGCATTCGGCAGAGGATATGTAGAACTGCCTTATCTTTAACACAAGGAGCACACCCAAACGGATCAGATAGACAGTGAAAAATGGCATATTTTTAGATACACATATTCAACAAACAGCCTATGCCAGCCGCGGCAAATGAATTGCAACAGCAGCCCTTGCGGCGTGACAATAAACGCAACAGTTAATGACACACTCTCTTTTATTCTCGGCACATGGAATCAAGCTGCCGCAGCACAACGCGCTGCCAGCGGAAACCGCGCTCTATGGATTTGAATCATCGCCACTGGCGCTCTCAGGTACGGCCAAGCTACTTGTTGGCTCGTCGAAAAGAGCCCTCAGGCGCACTACCTACTACCTGAAATGCAACTCTGCCTTCAGCTGGGAGCACTTTGTCGAACACCGCCCTACAAGATCATTATTCTCTCTTACTAGAAAACCATCTCGAATGGCGATTATTGCTCTTTCGCTCTTCAGCGCCAACCTGCACGCCAATACAGCACCTTCGGTTGATCAAAACTACATCGCAACAGCAGATAGCTACATACGGAACGGTGGTCATTCAAATACAAATTACAACGGCGAAAAGCTCAAGATAAAGAAGGGATCAAGTACCGGCTTCACGTTTAGAACAGTGATGAAGTTCCCTGCGATAGACTGCCCATGGAATATTGAGTGCGACGCTGTTCTCAAATTTTTTGCCACGAGTTCAAGCGGCAGCAACCTCGATCTAAATCTTATCGGAAACTCTTGGAGTCAAGGCGCAGTCACTTGGAATAACGTACCTAATACCGAAGAGCACGTCGCAGACATTGTCATGAGCTCAGCCAATAATATTTACCCCTCAACTAATTTGAGTAGCTATTATCAAAACAATGGCTGGGGGATGAAATCATTTTTGCTGTCAGCAAAATACAGAACCTCAGGGGCGCACAGCATACAACACATCGGCTCTTCGGCCGCCAGCTACCAACTGCCCAGAATAGCAGTCAGCCGCCAGCTACCAGCGGTAACACTGATTGAGGATCAAGCCACTTCACTTGGCGTCAACCCTGCCGTTTTCTACGACGCAGATGGCGACGCCCTGACACTGAGCGCATTAAATCTGCCTGATGGATTGGCCTACGACTCAAGCACGTCAACCGTGAGCGGTAGCCCCACAAACGCCGGCGTAGGCACACACACAGTGACCATTAAAGCCAATGACGGCAATGGAGGTAGCGCCAATGCCTATTTTACCCTCGCGGTCACAAACACCAACGACGCCCCCGTGGTCAGCAACCCACCACAAGAGCAAACCGCATTGGTCGGCAATGCCTTTTCAATGGTCTTAGCAACAGACACATTCAGCGATGTAGACACAGGGGACACACTTACCCTCTCCGTTCCCGACGCCCTACCCGATGGCCTGAGCTTTAACAGCACCACAGCGACCTTCAGTGGGACCCCCACCTGGGACGCCGCTGGTATACACACCGTTACCGTCACCGCCGATGATGGCAACGGCGGCAGCGTCGACGCTGCCTTTGAACTCACCGTCGAACACCCCAATTACGCGCCCGTGGTCAGCAATCCACCATCGGATCAAACCGCCCTGGTCACTCAGACCTTTTTATACGCCTTGGCAGCTGACACCTTCACCGACGCCAATGTACAGGACCAACTGACCCTCACGGTCGCAGCCCCCCTGCCCGATGGCCTGAGCTTTGACAGCGCTACAGCGACCTTCAGCGGAACCCCCACCGGGGCCGCCGTTGGCTCGCACACTGTTTCCGTCACTGCTGACGACGGCAACGGCGGCAGCGTCAGCGCTGCCTTTGTGCTACTCGTTGAACACCCCAACTACCCGCCCGCGCTCAACAACCCACCGCCGGATCAAACCGCCATGGTGGATGTATTCTTTTCCTATGCCCTAGCCGCCAATACTTTTAGCGATGCCAATGCAGACGATCAGCTGACACTTAGCCTCGCTCAAACACTGCCAAACGGTCTCAGTTTTTCACCGGGGAACGGAGAGTTCTCTGGCACACCGACAGGCGTGGACCTTGGTGGCTTCAGCGTGGTGGTACGCGCGACAGACTCAGGGGGCTTGTTTGCCGAAGCGAGCATGGCCTTGACCATCGTGCCTTACAGTGATGCAGCTGTGGTCGAGTTGGTCGCCAATCTACCGACTACCGCCCCGGCCCTCAGCAACATCACTATTGCTGAGGCACTCGTAGATAACGAGGACCTCTACAACGCGGCGATTGCTGCTGCCTCCCCCCAGCCCAGCACCTTCGCAGAGCTGCAGGCGATCATCGACAGCAGCAACAGGCTCGCCGCCGCCTTGGCGTCGGCCAAGGCAGTGGACGAGGGCAGCGAATCGTCCGGATTCGAGACAAGACTGCTCGAGCTAGTCGGCGCGCCCGCGGTGCCAAGCAAGCTGCTGGCTGAACTGGCGCATGCCATTGATACCACCGTGCAAGCATTGATCACAGAATCCGCACTTATCGCCCTGATAGAGCAGTTCCTCGACCGCGTGACCTACCAACCCGTGCTTTGGTTGAGCATGCAACAGGGAGGCATCGCAGTCAGCCAGATCGCCAGTGACGGCGGCCAAGTAGATATCACGGTGCACTTGGGCAACCCGCTTGCCGGGGTCGATACTACATTTGATTGGTCGCACTCCGACAACGGCTTGCTGTCGCTATCAAATGAAGCCAATCCGCTCACACAGACACTGAGTTTTGACCCCGCGACACTGCCCACAGATGGGCTGCCGTTATACGCAATAGCAGTGGCCGAACGCAACAACAGGCGCTCGGTTGCCCGCCTGCGCGTATCAATCTTGAGAGCGACCGATGCCATTGAGATTTCATACGACTCCGACAACGACGGCGTGGCCGACGCTTACGAGGGAGCTCTAGATGCCAGCCTTGACCCTTCCGTTGCAAATCAAATCCAAACGTCACGCGGTGACGACACCCTGCATGTCATGGAAACGGGCCTCGGATTCAAGCTCCGATTGGGCGAAACTGCGCGTCAGGCAAAAAATCATCAATCTGCGATCACAGTCGACGACATCGCTTCACATTTCCCGGGCACGACCCCCGATAAAGTGCTGGAGGGACTACCGCCCAACACAGCCCTGACTGAAGCAGACTTGTTCGATTTCGAAATTGCGGCGCTCTCGCATGTCGGCGAAAGTGTGCGGCTGGTGATCCCGCTGCAAAAAGCTCTTCAGGAAAATTCCCACTACTTGAAATTCCACCCAGCCTCTGGTTGGACAACATTTGTGAAAGACGGGCTCAACGGCTTGCGCAGCGCCCCAGCACTTGCAGGCGTAGAAGGAGCCTGTCCCCCGGCAGACCACTCAGCGTACAGCTCCGGTTTTACAGAGGGCCATAGCTGTATTGAAATAGCAATCGAGGACGGTGGCCCCAACGATGCCGACCGACTGAACGCCGACGGCAGCACCGCCCTCGACGCCGGCATCAACGGTAACATTGTAGACCCAGGCGGGATCAGCTACCTGATTGACGCAGAGCCCAACGACCCCGAGGAAGATCTGCGCATAGAAACGGGGATCAAGGGAAAGGGCGGCATAGCCTTGGAGTTGGCTGCACTGATCCTGGCGCTTTACTTAAAAGCCAGCGCAGCAACAACCAGAACCAGCAGCACCGCCCGGACGAGCAATCGTGCTAACCGCAGGCGGGGCGGCTAGCACCTTATTTTCTGTCGCGCAGCGCTCGCCAGCGCCCGACCACGTTATCAACAGCTTGCTGCAATTTTGATTTTTCTGCCGCCTTTTTGCGTGGCGCACGTTTTTTCGGCGTGCCGTCTGCGTTAGTCGCGGGTGCACGGCGGGGTTTAGCGGGTGCATTCGGGTCTTTAGGCTTGCGTGTTCGCGGCTTTTTCACCGCTACGGGTTCTTCTTCACCCAAGCCAAAACGCGCCATCACTCGGCCAAACAAGCCCTTCTTCACCGGTGCTTTTTTCACCCCGCGTTTTTTGGCTGCTGCACGTGGTTTGCGCGGGGCGGTGCGCCCTTCTGTGTCGGTGTTTGTTTTGCGCCGTCGCGGCGTGGGCGCGACGACTGCTTCCTCATCACCCAGGCCAAAGCGCGCCATCACGCGACCGAACAAGCTCTTTTTCGCCACGGGCTCGGCCTTGGCACGTGGTGCGCGTTTGGCACGCGGTTTAGCAGCCACTCCATCAGCACTTGCAGCCGCCTTCTTGCGAGGGGCGCGCTTCTTCTTCGGCTTCTCGGCAACGCTCTGCTCTTCCTCGCGGCCCAGCGCTTTTGCCAGCAACGCGGCGGCTTTTGCTCGCCAGCCTTTGGGCTCGACCGCGGCTTTCGGCTCTACTTCAACTGTAGCGCGCGCGGCTGCCTCATCTTTTGGTTGTGCAGTGGCTTTGTTAGCCGCACGCTTCTTAGAAGCAACTTTCTTTGCCACAGGCGCCACGGTATCGGCATTTGCATCGGCCACAGGGTCAGTGGTTTCATCGCTGTCTAGCAGAGACTGCGAGCGCGGTTCAGCGGCCAGGTTTTCGGCAATTTCTGTGACTTCCATGACAGCGATTGCCTCGTCAAGAGTCACGTCCAGGTTTTGCCCGGTCAATGTCATCAGGTGTTCAAGGGCGTCATCGACCAAGAGTTCCTCTACCGCAGCAGCCCCTGCTTTTGCCATCTGCCGATCCGCCAGCACCTCATCAGAAGCAGGCTCGGAAGCGCTGGATTCTGAGATGTTTGCCTCAGCATCAGCCGGCAGAAGAGCCTCCTGCGACACCGCTTCATCAACCCCGTCGCCTTCAACCTTTTCCTCTGCAGATGACGCCTCAGCGTCTGAATCACTGGGCTCATCCACCAGCGCAGATCCTTCCACTTCAAAAGGTTCCGGCCACTCGGCCGCATCGCCAATCTCGGCTGCAGAGTCTGCACCTGGATTTCGCAAGCCAGACCCCACTTCATCGACTTCATCGACTTCTGAGTTTACGAGAGGACCAGCCTGTGATGTCGTGTCGAGCGAGGCCAGCGACGAATCACCCACTTCAGCTTGCGACTCGCTTTCATCCAACGCCAGCAGTTCTATCTCAGCAAGGCGCTCCGCTTCCATCAGCGAGACTTCCGGCTCTTCAAACAACCCTTCCTGCGATGTAGCATCGACCGCGGCAGGCGGTGAATTTTCCGTGTCTGCTTGCGACTCACTCTCTTCCAGCTCAAACAGCTCGATTTCGGCCAGGCGCTCCGCTTCCATCAGCGAGACTTCTGGCTCTTCAAACAATCCTTCCTGCGACGTGGCATCGAGCCCACCCGGGCATGAATCATCCGCCTCTGCTTGCGACTCGCTTTCTTCCAGCTCCAGCAGCTCGATTTCGGCCAGGCGCTCCGCTTCCATCAGCGAGACTTCTGGCTCTTCAAACAGCGCTTCCTGCGACGTGTCGTCGAGCACTGCTGACAGTGCATTCTCCGCCTCCGCTTGCGGTTCGCTTTCTTTCAGCGCCAGCAGCTCGATCTCAGCGAGTCGCTCCGCCTCCATCAATGCATCTGAATCGACCTCAGCCTCAGCCTCAGCCTCAAGGGCAGCTTCCGCCCAGTGCGGGTCGAAGGTCAACAAGCCCATGATTTCAGGCTGTTCCGACTTCAGCAGCGCAACGGCCACAGCGCCGCTTCCCGACAGCGCCACGGCGCCCGGGAAGGGTGTGTCATTCGGATTGTGGTTATTGCTGCTCGACGTCGGTTGAGTGTCGCCGAAGTAAGTCCGCCGGGGTTATTGTTTCCCCACGCGCGGCCTCATGTTGCGGTTGCTCATCCGCTGATGTCTCAGCGGGCTCAGGGTTTGTATCGGGACTTGTCTCTGCGCCGATGATCTCTGGCTTGCCGTCAGCAGTACTGCCAGTGGCGCCGGACTCTGCATCCAGCATGCGAATCAGCGATTCGACATCGGCGTCGATGTCCTCTTGCGATTCGCCGTCTTCTTGAAACGCACCGTCTTCTTCGTCCAGCGCTTCTGTTACCAGTGAGACATCAACGGGGATTTCAGCCGTGTCGGCAAGTTCTTCTTCAGCCTCAGATTGCTCAGGCTCTGACTCGCTCGGCGTTTCGACCGCCTGCAGCTTAGCGCTGTCTTCGACCTCATCTGTTGGGCCGCTTGTTTCATCTGATTTCTCACCCGGCGAAGCGTCGCCCTCGTCGGTGGAGGCTGCTGCTTCTTTCTCGGCTTCGTCGCTGTCGCTTGATTCCGCTGCGTCTTGTTCGCCCTCGCCCTTCTCTGTCTCACCGTCGTTGGCAGCGATGCCGTTCGCTTTGTCGAATTCGGTGGAGGCCTTGTCCAGGTCCATCAGTTCACCTAGCTCTGGCAGCTCGGCAAGGGACTTGAGATTGAAGTAATCGAGAAACTGCTTAGTGGTGCCGTACATGGACGGGCGGCCGGGCACATCGCGGTGCCCCACCACCTTCACCCACTCGCGTTCGAGCAGGGTGCGGATAATGTTGGAGCTGACGCTGACACCGCGTACGTCCTCGATCTCGGCGCGGGTGATCGGCTGGCGGTAGCCGATCAAGGCCAAGGTTTCTAGCAGGGCACGGGAGTAACGCGGGGGCCGCTCTTCGAACAACCTCGCGATCCAGGGCTCAAGCGATTGCCGCACCTGCAGGCGATAGCCGCTGGCCACCAGCCGCAGCTCGATGCCTCTGTTCTCGAGGTCCTCACTGAGCCCATCCAGACCCGCCTGCACGATCTCTTTGGCCAGAGGCTCTTCGCCGTCGGTCAGCAGCTGCTGCAAATGCTGCATGTTCAGCGGTCTTCCCGCCGTCAGCAGAGCAGCTTCTATGATGTGTTTTAAGGGGTGTTGATCCACTGTCTAAGTCTCAAATCTACGGCTCGGCGGAATCCAACTCATCCTCAAGCAGGTCGGTACAGACCAGCTCGGGTTCGTTTTCTGGTTCTGGTGTGGGCTCGAAGGGTTCGTCTCCGCCGCCATCACCGTCGTTGTCATCATCGTCATCCAAATCGTCCCCGCCCTCGGGGTCACAGGAGCCACGCGCCCGCAGGTAAATAGGGGCATAGGCTTCCGCCTGCTGGATATCGACAAGGCTTTCTTTGATCAAGGTCAGGATGGCGAGGAAACTCACCACCACCCCGAGCCGTCCCTGCTCTGGTTTAAAGAGCGTGGAAAACTCCACAAACTCCACCGAACTGAGTTCACTGAGCACCACGCTCATGCGCTCGCGGGTGGAGATGGTCTCGCGGGAGATCGTGTGGTGCGCCAGCTGATCAACCCGGCGCAGCACATCCTGGAAACTGAGCAGCAACTCACGCAGGTCCACGTCTGGCTCGGGCTTGCGTTTCTTCAGTTCGGGCAAGGCGGCACTGACCAGCAAGTTGTTGCGCTCCAGGCGCGGCAACTCGTTGATGTTTTCGGCGGCGTTTTTGATCTGCTCGTACTGCTGCAAGCGGCGAATCAGCTCAGCGCGGGGGTCGTTCTCGTCTTCTTCCTCTTCGGCCCGAGGCAGCAACATGCGCGATTTGATCTCCGCCAACATGGCGGCCATCAGCAGGTATTCAGCGGCAAGCTCCAGCCGCATGAACTCCATCACCGAAATGTACTCAATGTACTGTTTGGTGATCGCCGCGATGGGGATATCGAGGATGTCGAGGTTTTGCTTTTTGATCAGGTACAGCAGCAGGTCCAACGGGCCTTCAAAGGCGTCGAGGAACACTTCTAGCGCATCGGGGGGGATGTAGAGGTCTTGCGGTAACTGCATCACCTGCTCACCGCGTACAACCGCAACGGGTTCTACGGTTTGCTCAGGCAGTGCCTCATCAACAGGCTGCGTAGCACTCATTTTTTATTCTGCAACGGGTTTGACGCAGTATACGTGAAAAATGCCCGAGTGGATGCCCTGCTTGTGATCGACAGACCGGCGAATCATTGACAGTGATTGTCTACACAGCAAAGGCTAATGACGTGCCCTTGCCTTCACGCAACACGTCAATATCACCGCTCTCAAAAGAGACAATGGTCGTGAGCTCAGCACCGCCAGCGCCGCCGTCGATCACCAGATCCACCACGTGCTGCAGGCGATCACGCATATCAAGGGGGTCAGTCATGGCCATGTCCTCGCCAGGCATCACCAGGGTGCTGGTGAGCATGGGTTCGCCCAGCTCCTCCAGCAGCATCTGGGTGATGCGGTGCTCCGGCACCCGCACCCCGATGGATTTGCGTTTGGGGTTTTGCAGCCGCCGCGGCACTTCCGCCGTGGCCCGCAAGATCCAGGTATAGGGCCCAGGTGTGTGTGCCTTGATCAAGCGGTAAGTGCTGTTGTCGAGCCGCGCGTAGGTGGCGATCTCGGAGAGATCGCGGCACAGCAGGGTGAAGAAGTTGCCCTTGTTGTTGATGTTGCGGATGCGCGCGATGCGATCCATGGCGCGCTTGTCGCCGATGTGACAGCCAATGGCATAACAAGAGTCCGTCGGGTAGACCACCACCCCGCCCTCGCGAATGATGTCCGCCGCTCGGCGCACCAATCGTCGCTGCGGGTTTTCGGGGTGAATTTCGAAATACTGGCTCATGGTCGCACCTGGAAAAAGCCTGATTAAAACCGTGCTGGTTCTATCAACGATATCTGCAGTGGAAGGCTGCATTTGACTACGCTTGTCATTCAGCGGTGGGTGGCCATGGAATCCGACGAAGCGCCGTAGGTGATTCGTCAGAGGCCAGTGCAGCCCCCAATGAGCAATCCCCTCGCCCGAGCCGCTCATACTGCGCCCAAGCGGGCCGCGATAACACCTTTTTAAGACATTTTATCGCCCGTGCCTGCTGTGCAGACCCTCTCAACCACACAGCCGTTCAAGTTTCGCGATAAACTGGCAGCCAATTCCACCTGCGCGGACCGAGCTCGCATGAAGCTGCTTTACGATTTTTTCCCGATTATCTTGTTTTACGCCGCCTATAAGTTTTACGGCATTTTCGCCGCGACGGCCGTGGCCATGGCCGCTTCTGTGGTGCAGGTGGGCGGCAATTGGCTGTTCACCCGCAAAGTCGAAAAGATGCATTTGATCTCCATGGGGCTGATCATCGTCATGGGCGGCCTGACCCTCTGGCTCAAAGACAAAACCTTCTTCATGTGGAAGCCCACCTTGATCAACTGGTTGTTTGCCGTCGCCTTCACGCTCGGCACGGTGTTCACCGGCAAGCCACTGGTGCAACGCCTGCTGAACGGCTCCATTGATCTGCCCACCCCCGTCTGGGAACGCTTGAACTGGCTCTGGGTTGGTTTTTTCATTATCAGCGGCTTCGCCAACCTCGGTTTTGTACAGCACTACCTGCAAGCAGAAGACGCCCTGCGAGTCGCCTACCCCGCGATCACCGTGGAGCAATTAGAACACTTTAACTGCGAGCAAGATTATCCGCTGCACGCACTGCCAGCCTGCGAACTTGCCGCCAAGAGAGAAGGCAACTGGGCCAATTTCAAGTTGTTTGGCCTGATGGGGCTGACTATCTTGTTTATCCTGGCGCAGGCGCTGTACCTCGCCAAACACATGCCTGAAGACGAAAAACAGGCCCTCATCGACAAAGACAAAACAGAGGAATAACCCATGCTCTACGCCATCATGGCCCAAGACGTCGACAACAGTCTTGAGAAACGTTTGGCTGTTCGACCCGCTCACGTCGAGAGACTTAAAACACTGGCCGCCGAAGGTCGCATGACGTTGGCGGGGCCCTTTCCCGCGATCGACAACATCGACCCTGGCGAGGCTGGTTTCAGCGGCAGCTTGATCGTGGCTGATTTCGACTCCCTTGAAGCGGCACAAGAATGGGCCAATGCTGACCCTTTCGTCAGCGGGGGCGTGTACGCCTCGGTCACCGTCAAACCCTTCAAACAAGTCCTGCCCTAGCCTGCACTGGCTCGAACAAAGCGCTGAGCAATTCAGCGCTTTTCACAGCAGCGGCAGCAAGCCCGAAAAGCCGATCATTTTGTGGCTTTGATTTTGACGGCCAGAGATTTCCGCCCTTTTGCAGTCACTGCCAGCACGCTGCAGACAGGAAACCGCCAGGCGTTTTTTAGGGAGATAACATGAACACGCATTCAGAGCGCAGCACACAGCTGCAGACGCAACTCGTGGGCTTCATGGACAGTTACGTTTACCCGGCTGAGCACGTCTACCGCGCCTGGGTCGATAATGCGCAGGAACGCTGGTCGGTCCCACCGATCATGGAAGAGCTCAAATCCAAGGCCCGCCAAGCCGGGCTGTGGAATCTGTGGCGCCCAAAGGCATTGGGCGGCCGCCTGAGCCACCGCGAGTTCGCACCACTTGCCGAGGTCATGGGCCGCTCCCTGATCGGGCCGGAGGTGTTCAA
>JAWSVD010000326.1:0-5359 GCA_033852095.1 Granulosicoccaceae bacterium
GTCACCACGGACATCGACGCGCTGCGTTACGCGCTCGGCTTCTTCCCGTGTGGCGGAACCGGCTCGCGGCGAATCCGCTGTGTCATGGCCGACTTGTTCGGCCTCCGCTGTAAGCCTGAAGGCTCACCCACATCGGTTTCCGTCACCGCCGACATCGACGCGCTGCGCCCTGCTCTCGCACATTAAAGTGAAAGACGGCGGGGCTTGCACAACAGCGAAGCCGGCTCTACTCTGTCTGGCTGAACAGACAAATCTTTGGCCCCGCACCCGCGCGACTATTTGAGGCTTAAGGCCGCCAAAGAAAACACCGAACCGGAGCTCTGCATGTCCTCTCCACCGCCCTTGAAAGCGACCTTCACCGAAGGCTCGACGCTGCGCCACATCACGGTGATGACACTCACCAGTGCCCTGGGGCTGTTTGCGATCATGTTTGTCGATTTCATCGACCTGCTCTACATCAAATCACTGGGCACGGCGGAGACGGCGGCAGCGATCGGATTTTCGGGCAATGTGCTGTTCTACTTAACCTCGATCAACATTGGCATATCGATCGCCGCGGGGGTGTTGATTGGCCGCGCGGTGGGCGCTGGCAAGCGCGCCGAGGCCAGGCGCTTGAGCGCAGATTTTATCGCCCTGACTTTTGGCGGCATGGTGGTGGTTGGGGCGCTGCTGTGGTGGCAGACACCGAACATCCTCAGCGCGCTGGGTGCCACCGGCGAAACCCATCAACTGGCCACCGATTACCTGCGTGTGCTCTGGTGGTCAGCGCCTGTGTTTGTATTGGGCTTTGTGGGCATGGCGGCGCTGCGGGCGGTGGGAGACGCTCGAGCATCAATGAGCTGCACCCTGGCGGCAGCGGTGGTCAATGCAGTACTCGACCCGCTGTTTATCTTTGAACAGCCGCTCTCCGCCCTTGGCATTGACGCCGCCTTTGGTTTTGGCCTGGGGGTTGAGGGCGCCGCCTGGGCCTCGCTGATCGCGCGCTTCGCCATGACTTACGTCGCGCTGCACGCCATGATCAAAAAACACAATCTGGTCGCGCCGCTGCACCCCACGCGCAGCCTCAAGCGCATCGGCGTGATCGGCGCCATCGCCGTGCCCGCCATGCTCACTAACTTCGCCACCCCGGTGGGCGATTCGTTCATCACCCGCGCCATCGCCTCCTTTGGCGACGAGGCGGTGTCCGCCTACGCGGTGATCGGCCGTATCACCGCCATCGCCTTCTCCGTCACCTTCGCGCTGTCGGGCGCGGTGGGGCCAATTTTGGGGCAAAATCTCGGCGCACAACTGTACGACCGGGTACAGCGCATCCTCTGGCAAGCGATCTCTTTCGCGGTGGTTTATGTGTTGCTGATGGCCTGCCTGTTGTTGCTGCTACAAGACTCACTGCTGCAATTGTTCAGCTCCGTGGGCGCGGAGGCCGAGCTGATTGTCTTTTTCCTGCACACGGTGTCGTTCAGTTTTGTATTTGTCGCTATTTTGTTCGTCTGCAACGCGTGTTTTAACAACACCGGCAAGCCGACCTGGGCCACTGCGCTGAATTTTCTGCGCGCGCTGGGCGCCGCGCCGCTGGCCTTCTGGGCGGCGGGCGTCTACGGGCCCCAGGGCGTGCTGGCGGCCCAGGCGCTGTGGACTGTGCTGGTGGCATCGCTGGCGCTGTTTTTGGCACATCGCGTATTGGCCCGCCTGGCCTCCGGCGAAGAGGATTACCTCGCACCGGGTCGGCGCAGCACCTTCTGGCGCATCCCGGTGTTCAGCCACGGCACGGCGCGGCCACCGGCTATTGATGATCAGAGCTTCAGACCGACAAGCCCGCTGAGCAAAGACGATGACGACAAATAAAGCCGAAGCGCGCTTGTTTCTGCGTGCTCTACCTACGGGGAGTTCCCGCTGATGCAGCATGCCTGCCGTTTCATGCCCTCTGGCACGGTCTTCGTGCACCGAGCCGATCAATTCCTCGGCGAAAGCGAGTGGCAGTGGTGTCTAGTAGCCAGCAGAGAAGCCACAGAGCAGGATCTATTGGAAGACCATCGCTTGGAAACGGTGGGGGATATCATGTGGCAAGCGGTGATTGGCATCGGCTATTGCCCTTATTGCGGTGTGTTGCTGCCGGGTGCCGATCCCGACAATAGCAAAAAAAAAGCGGCTATCGGTCACAGTAATTTATAGCCCGGAAGCAATCCCTCTTTAAAGCCTAAGAATTCGATTAAACGGTTTTTTTCATCGGCTGCGCGTCACGTGGCAAGGCCAGTGAGATGAACGCTGTGATCGCCAAAAATATTGCCGAGGCCCACAGACAAACCACCAGCCCCGCCGTGCCCATGCCCGCCGACTGGAACAGCCAACCGGACAGCACGGTGCCCAGCAGTCGCCCTGTGGCGTTGGCCATGTAATAAAAGCCCACGTCCACCGACACACCGTCGCTGGCTGCAAAGCGCACGATCAGGTAGCTGTGCAGAGCTGAGTTGACGGCGAACACGGCGCCGAAGAACAGCAGGCCCGCCACCAGCACCGTGGCGGCGGGTAGATCGGCCCCCAGGGCCAGCGCCAATACTGCCGGCACCAACGCCAAGCCCGCCACCCACCCCGTGGCGCTGCGCCCCTGCGGCATCTGCCCTGCCCCCGCACCGGTGATGTGCGGTGCAAGCGCTTGAACCACGCCGTAGGCGATGATCCACAGCGCCAAAAAGCCACCCACTGCCGTGTGCGACCAGCCCAGCGACTGCGCCAGATACACCGGCAGCGCGACCACAAACCAGACGTCGCGCGAGGCGAACAAAAACAGCCGCGCCGCGCTGAGGACATTCACCGCGTGGCTGCGGGAGAAGACTTCGCTGAATTTTGGCTTGCGCTTGGCGCGGCCCAAATCAGCGCGCAAGCAGTACAGGCTGCCGAGCCACACGGCGCTCAGCATGATCGCCATGTTGAGCACCGCACCTTGAAAACCAAAGGCACTCAACAAGGCGCCGCCGAGGAAAAAACCCACGCCCTTGAGTGCATTCTTCGAGCCCGTCAGCAGCGCCACCCAGCGGTAGAGCGCGCCACTCTGATCAGCGGGCAGCAGCAGTTTGATGGCGCTTTTGGCGGACATTTTGTTGAGGTCTTTGGCGATGCCCGAGAGCGCCTGCGCCGCCATCACCCAAGCCACCGTCAGCCAAGCCTCGGGCACCAGCAACATCAGTAAGGCCACTGTCTGCAGACCCAGGCCGAGGTTCATGGTGCGGTTGAGCCCCACTCGCGCGCCTATCCACCCGCCGAAGAGATTGGTGAGCACACCGGCACATTCGTAGAGAACAAACAGCAGCGCGATTTGCAGCGGCGGGTAGCCGAGCTGATGGAAGTACAGCAGCACCAACATGCGCAGCGCGCCGTCGGTGAGGGTAAAAGCCCAGTAGTTGGCGGTGACGATGAGGTATTGGCGGGTATCGGCGGAGAGCGTGTTCATCGGCGCATTATCTCATGCTCTCATCACCATTCGATGACAGTTATACTGCGCAGTACCCTTTCACCGAGTCTTGCCATGTTCTTTCTGCAACCAGCCGCCGCCCAAGTCCGCGAGGCGCTGTCCGCTTGGCGCTGGCTGCCGCTTAAAGGCAAAACCCCTCTGGCCGTGACCGCGCTGGGGGATGTGTTTCTCAGCGACGAGCACGGCGCGTGGTTCCTCGATCGCATCGCCGGCACCCTCGAGCTGGTCGCCGAGAGCGAAGCCGCCCTGGAAGTGCTGCTGAACACCGAAAACGGCCAAGAGCACTACCTCTGGTATGAGCTCATCGAAGCGGCGGCGCAAGCGGACATCACACTGGGCGAAGACGAGTGCTTTGATTTCAAGGTGGCGCCGCGACTGGGCGGCGAGCTGAGCGTGGACAATCTGCACAACGTCGACTTGGTTGACGCCCTGCACGTAGCCGGCCAGATGCACGAGCAAGTCAAAGACCTCGCCCCTGGCACCGTGGTCGACAACATAGAGATCACCTGATGAAGATTGACGATGACAATGAGCTGTATCTGTCCGCCAACTTTGAGCAGCTCAGTCTCAGCGACGCCACCGTCACGGGCAAGGAATTCGAAGACTGCGGTTTCACTGGCTGCGATTTCAGTCGTACCCAGTTCCAGAACTGCCGCTTTATCGATTGCCAGTTCAGTGGCTGCAACCTCAGCTTGGCGCAGTTCGAGGCTTGCCGCTTCTCAGACGTGAATTTCGAAAACTGCAAGTTGCTCGGCGTCGATTGGACGCAGGTGTACTGGCCGCAATTGCTGTTCCACGCCCCGATCAGCTTTGATCGCTGCATGCTCAACGACGGCAATTTTTTTGGCCTGAAACTCGATGAGCTGCGCATGACCGGCTGCAGCGCGGTCAATGTAGACTTGCGCCAGGCCTGCTTAAAAGAAGCCAAGTTCAACGCCACCGACTTCCGCGAGAGCTTGTTCAACAGCACCGATCTGCGCGAGGCCGACTTCAGCGACGCCATCAACTACGACATCGACATCCACCACAACCCGCTCAAGGGCGCGCAGTTCTCCCGCGGTGAAGCCGTGCGGCTGCTGGAATACCTCGACATCACCCTCACCGACTAGGACAGCAGACATGGCCACTGAGATCGAACGCAAATTTTTAGTCGCCGGGGATGCCTGGCGCCAGCCGGACGCGCCCTATTACAGCCAGGGTTATCTCAACAGCGACAAACACCGCACCGTGCGGGTACGGCTGGCCAACGGCCGCGGACTGCTCACGGTCAAAGGCATTACCACTGGCATCAGTCGCGCGGAATTTGAATATCAAATTCCAGTGGAAGATGCGCATCAGCTGCTGGCCCTGTGCGAGCAACCGTTGATCGAGAAGCGCCGGCACATCGTAGCGCATGGCAAACACACCTGGGAAGTGGACGAGTTTCTCGGGGACAACGCAGGTCTGGTGGTGGCGGAGATAGAGCTGAGCAGCGCCGACGAAGAATATACCAAGCCCGATTGGCTTGGCGAGGAGGTCAGTGGTGATGCCCGCTACTTCAACTCTTCCCTCTGTCAGCATCCTTTTAAAGATTGGGACAAATAGGCCCTTCCCACTCCCCCCACTTCCACTTCACGGCATTGCCCGAATAAATTCAGCCCCACACAAAAACCAGGCCCCACAGAGACCGAGACATTGTCTGGAGTCTGTGCCTGACGTGAGATTAGATTGCTGCGCAATCCCGGATACCGCTCCGCTTCTTCCGGGCTACACCGGCCCCAACATGGTGGCGGCCGAACCCGTAGCCCGTCATGGAGCGGAGCGCAATGCGGGAAGCGCCGCGAAGCAAGCTTCAAGTGGTCGAGCCCTGCGCCATTCGATGAGCCATGCGCTCACTTGATTACCCCCTTGGCT
>JAWSVD010000327.1:0-7473 GCA_033852095.1 Granulosicoccaceae bacterium
ACGTGCCGGGTATTGTCATGTCGATTGTCATCGGCGGTATGTTGATCTCGGTGATCGCGGTGCCCATCTTGATCACTAAGTTTGCACAGCGGAGGGTTTGAGGTGGCTACGCAAGCGTTTGTCATGCAGCTCAAAGCGGGCCAAGAAGTTGAGTACCAGCGGCGGCACGATGAAATTTGGCCGGAACTCAGTGCGCTGTTAAAACGCTACGGTGTGGCGGACTACAGCATTCATCTGCAGCCGCAGAGCTTGCAGCTGTTTGCGTTGATGCAGGTGCCCGATAACTTTGACGGCGAGGCCTTGAAACAGGAGCAGGTGCTACAGCGCTGGTGGCAGAGCATGGCGCCACTGATGGAGACACTGCCCAGCAGCAATGAGCCGGTGGCACTGCCGCTGACACCGATGTTCTATCTGCCATGAGCGCTACTCAAGTTGCTGTGCTGCTGGACATAGGTAAATCCAATTTAAAGCTCAGTGTGATCGACCCTCATAGCAGAGAGTTGTTGCAGGCCTACACCGCCCCGAACGTGGTCAAGCAAAACGGGCTTTACCCGCACGCGGACGTGGAAGGCATCTGGGGCTGGTACTGCCATCATGTCGCCAAGGTGAGTGAGGATTACACGGTTCGTTACCTCAGTTGCACCACCCACGGTGCCACCGCTGTCTGTTTGCGCAAGGGGCAATTGGCACTGCCGGTACTCGACTACGAGGCGGAACTCTACAGCACATATGACGAGCCCTACAGCGCGCTTAGGCCGCGCTTTGAGGAGAGCTACAGCCCCAACTTGCCCGGCACTGGGCTCAACGCAGGGCGCCAGCTGTATTACCTGAGCCAGGCGCACCCAGAGCTGTTCTCCCATGTGGACACAGTGCTGATGTATGCCCAGTTCTGGGGCTGGCGGCTGTCGGGTGTAGCCGTCAGCGAGCTTACGTCTCTCGGTTGCCACACCGATCTGTGGAACCCCGGCGACAGCCGTGTTTCATCACTGGTCGAACAACAGGGCTGGGCAGCGCTCATACCGCCCTTGAAAGCCGCTGGCGCGAGCCTTGGCTGTGTGCTTCCCGCACTGCAAAAGCAACTGGGGCTACCCGCCGACTGCGAAGTCATGAACGGCGTGCACGACAGCAACGCGTCCTTGGTGCCGTACCTGCTGCGCTCAGAGCAGCCTGCCACGGTGATATCAAGTGGCACCTGGGTCATCATGGCGGCACTGCGGGGCAGCGTTGATCGTCTGACTGAAAAGCACGACATGCTGGCCAATGTGAACGCCTTTGGCGGCGTGGTGCCTAGCATTCGATTCATGGGCGGGCGCGAGTGGGAGGCGCTTGGCGGCGGTGCCGAGGCGAGCGTTGAGGATCTGCTGCGAGTGATGGAGCTAGGCGTGTTTGCGCTGCCAGCTTTTTCCGAGCACAGCGGGCCGTTTCGTGAACACAGGGGCCGCCTTATTGGTCCAGAGCAGCAGTTGGGCTCTGTGCAGCGCTCCGCGCTCGCGTCGCTGTATTGCGCGCTGGTGAGCCACCACTGTCTGAACTTGCTCGGCAGTGTGGGAAATATTTACGTGGAGGGCCCCTTTGCACAGAACACACTGTACACCGCGGTGTTGCAGGCCCTGCGCCCCGAGCAGTCACTTGCTATCAGTGGCGACGGCACTGGCACTACCCAGGGGCTGCTTGCACTGATACAGGGTAACGCTCCAGATTCGGGGCGAATTGAGCAAAGCCCGGGCATAGAAACAGTGTTTACAGACGCGCAGCTTGGTGTTGTGTTGATCTATTGCCGTCGATGGTTGCAGTTGCTCGATGAGCACCGCAAGCCCCACGCAAGTGCAGGTCGTAGCGCAACACTGACTCTACTTTAAGACGCTTTACGGAGAGCCGGATTTGTGGTTTTCTCCGCGCCCTTGGCAGAGAGCTTGCCATTGCTAACGAAAGGATCTTGTGTGTGGCTGATGGATAGTTCCGGTGGCGGGAAATCCAAGCGGGCACAGATCGCATCGATCAGCTGCCGCTCTTGGATCACTAACCCGCCGTCCGACTTGGCGGCATGGGCGAGCGCGTGCACCAGCTTTGCTTTGATCGACGCTGTGCCTCGGTCTATTTCATTCAACGCCGCACTGAAGGCGGTGAAATCATCAATGGAATCAGGCTGGAAGCGTAGATTTTCCGCGCCTAAATAGTCTGTAGCCGCTGCAAAGGCCTTTTTGGACGCTGCTTCACAGCTGTGGCCCTGGTATACAAAGTTCGATAAAACAACGGAGAATTGTGTCTCCAATTGTTGCCAACGCTTGTAGTGTGCTTTGCTAAAGAGGGCGGCCTTTGACGTTTCTGCCAAGCCTTGTTTGACCATCTGAAAAATGCACCACTCCCACATTTCGGTTTTTTGATCGCTCTGGATCACGAGCAGCAGGCATTTTAAATAGGCTTTGATCTGCTGTTCTGAGAGTTGTCGCAACGCAGGCATGCAGCGCTCAATGAGCTCAAACCATTGATCGCGTGGCAGTTCGGTGCCCGATGAAATTTGACGGCTAACCGAACTGCGAAGACCCGGCAATAGGGATTCGTCAATGACCGCCAATTGCCTTTGCTGCTCGTCGTGTTCATCGGAAAGTAGCAGTTGTAGCACGCTCGCTGCTGCGTCGAGTGGCTCCTGTTGTCGCAGCGCGGTTTGAGAAGCAAGGTGAACCTGCGGGGTGATCATGGCGTCATGCCGTGCCATAGTTGGCGTGACAGTGTTCATGGTGGCGGCCATGACGCCCATTGCTTGCATGGGATCCATCCGCTGTGGTGCCGGCGAGGGAGCGGAGTCGGGCGCTGTTTTTAGCGCCACTGGCTTTCCATCCCAACGGGGATCGAGTTTGCGAATTCTCTCTTCCAGTGGCGGGTGTGTGGCCTGGAATTTCGCCAATTTTGCTAAAGGTGAAACAAAGAATAGATGAGAGAGGTGGGGCCCGTTTGAATTATCCACCTGACCGCAGTATTGATGCGCGGCAACTATTTTTAGTGCCTCTGCCAAGCCGTCTGGGTTGCGTGTGAATTGCACTGCAGAGGCATCGGCCAGATACTCTCGCTGCCGGCTGACAGCACTGCGCATCAATTCACCGAAAAAATAACCCAGTCTTCCTATCAGATACAGGCAGCCAGCGGCCAGGTGGATTATCGAGGATCCCCTGCTCTGGTTTCGCCACGACGACCGCGAACAGGAACTGCCGGTGCTTTCGAAAAGCAGCACACCGGGCAGCGCGATGCATTCGATGCCGTATAGCAGTGCCGCAAGTACGCTGTTGAGCCGCATGTCCTCATTGAGAATATGGCTGAATTCATGTGCCACGACGCCTTGCAGTTGATCGCGGCTGAGCTCATCTAGGGCGCCTTGTGAGACAGCCACGACAGCATCAGTGGTGGAGTTTCCCGCGGCAAAAGCATTGATTCCTGCCTCATCTTTGAGTATAAAAACACGGGGCGGGACAATGCGCGATGCGAGGGACATTTCTTCCACCACGTTCATCAGCAACCGCAACAGCGGCTCCTGAGTGTTACTGAGCACGGGCGTTCCGCCGAGCGCTGCCGCCACAAACGCGCCTCCACGGCGAAGCTGAAACCACTTTAAGCAACTCGCTGCCAGCACAAATAGCAATACCGACCCACAACTGTTCACCAGAATTGTTGGCGAGATGAGCAGGAATTGACTGATTGATAGACCGATTGAAAACTGGGTATAACCAAGGAACATGGAATAGGTGACGCTCAGCACCAGGGCCGCGGAAAGCATGATCGACAACACAGCCAAACTGAACAGGGCCAACAAATAGCTCGTCTGCCTGCGTGCGTTCTCCTGCCCTTTGATAAATTGCATAGATTCAATCCGTTCGATTCACTTGGTGCCCGTAACCCATGCAGCTACGCTGAAGAGCGATTTATGGAGAGCTATCTCTTGCTGAGGACAGCTGCCTAAAATTCCACTTCAGGCATTTCTTGTAACTGTTCGCTGTTTTCAAATTCGAGCAATTCAGCGTCCCGGGGATGACCGAATTTAGCGGCGAAAAATACAGGTGGAAAGCTAGCGCGGTAGTCATTGAAGGATGTCACGGCGTCGTTGAAGGCTTGGCGGGCAAACGATACGCGGTTTTCTGTGCTGGCCAGTTCTTCACTGAGCTGCATCATGTTTTGGTTCGCCTTCAAATCAGGGTAGGCTTCCATCACCATGCTCATTCGCCCCAATGCACCTGAGAGTGCGCCTTCCGCACCAGCAAGTTGAGCCATGCCGCCAGGCGCATCGGGAGCGGCTCCAACAGCTTTCAAGGATTGTTGTGCAGCGTTTCGGGCCTGAATTACCTGTTGCAGCGTTTCTTGTTCATGCGACATATAAGCCTTGGCTGTTTTTACCAGCGTCGGGATCAGGTCGTAACGCCGTTTTAACTGGACTTCTATCTGCGAAAAAGCGTTTGTATGCTGGTTGCGCAAGCTGATCAATCGGTTGTATATCGAAATCACATAAGCGATGGCGGCGCCAACAAGGGCCAGCAGAACAAGTGCAGTAGACATGGAAATCTCTCTAAGTAGATAAATGTGTCCGCACAAGGTGCCCAAATCTAGGACCCAGTCTGTTCACGGACAGTGATTCTTGAATTATTCACAAGACACCTACTTAGTCGGCAAACAATGCTCCACATTGAGCATTACTCGCCACAACTGCTTTTAATTGATCAGTTTTTTTCTATATTTGACAGTGAGACAGCTGTGCGTGACTTAAGGCTCAACGCCGTGAGTAGAGAAAAGTCGATTTTAGCTGACATCGGTGCTGAGCAGCGTGTGCGGATCACGGTGGCTCAGGAGGCTCGCTCTATGTTGCATTGCAACTAGGCGAACTAGAAAGCAGTTTGGAGTCTATCCAATGTTGGCACTACAAAGGCGTATGCACTTGTAGCAAAATTCAGTTCAGCTGCTACTTATCGTCACACTGAATCGAGTTGAGCACTATGTTGAATTGAGCTGTTCGAGTCGATGGCGGCCAGCTGACCGCCAACGAGCCTTTGAGCGTATTACTTGCGCTGCACGCCTTCCACAGACAGTAGCATTTCGACATCGCTAACAACTGGGCTGTCAATGCCGAAATCGCTTGCGGCGAAAGTCACCGATCCTTCAAAGCCTGCACGGTAGCCGCCCCAAGGATCTTTGCCTTCGCCAATGCTTGCGACGTCCAAAACGACAGATTTTGTTACGCCCTTCAAGGTCAGGTCACCGGTGAGTGCCGCTGTGCCGTCGCCATTGTCTGCGTAGTTGGTGCTGACGAAAGTGGCTTCGGGGAATTCCTTCACGTCGAGGAAATCACCGCTGCGCAAGTGCTTGTCACGCTCTGCGTGGTTTGAATCCAGGCTGGAGGTGTCGATGGTCACTTCAACTTTCGAGTCATTGGGTGTTTCGGCGTCAAAGCTGAAAGTGCCTTCGAAATCGTTGAAACGGCCATTGAGCCAGCTGTAGCCCAAGTGCTTGGCGCGAAACTGAATGGCGGCGTGCATGCCCTGTGTGTCGATGACGTAGTCCGCTGCTTGTGCTGTGCCAGCCATGACCAAGCCAACGAGCGATGCTGCCAATAGTTTTTTCATTTTCATTTTCCTTTGAGTCCCAACATGCGTGTGAGAGTTTTATCTTTCTTGAAGAAGTGGTGGTAGAGCGCCGCTGCCGCGTGCAGTGCGACAAGGGCTATAAAAACAGTGCCGAACAGTTCATGCAGNNGCGAAATCACCGCGCTCCGCGCTGTCGGCCAACAGGGCAGGTAGCTCGGCAAAGCCAAAGACATCGATGCCCGCACCTTTGGCGGTGGAGATAAGATAGCCGCTGATGATCAAACACGCTGTTAAACCGTACAAAGCCAAGTGCGCGAGCACGGCCGAGAGATGGCTGAGACGCGGTGTTGCCGGATCAGCTGGCCCGGGCCGCGTGTGGCTGAAGTTCCAGATAACCCGGAGCAACATCAATGCGGCGATGGTGATGCCCGCGGACTTATGCCAGCCGGGCAGCGTGTGGTAGAGCGTGTCGTAATAGCCGAGATCGACCATGTAATCGCCGGAGAAATACATGCCGATCAAGGCGATGCCCAGCACCCAGTGCAGGCTGATACTCAGCCAGCCGTAGCGGGTGCTCGTGTTTTTCATGCTCATCGTTAAATCTCTATCAGGCAGCAAGTGCGGCGATCTTGTCGCGGGCTTGCTGCAAGCTGTCACTGTTCATCGCCATGGCGTCGGCGGCGATCACTTGCACGTCATCTATGCCAACAAAAGCCAAAAATTGGCGCATGTACGGGGTCGCGAAATCGACGGGGCTGTCCACGGGGACACCGCCAGAGGCGATGACTAATATGGCTTTTTTCTCTTTTAGCAAGCCTTCGGGGCCTTTTTCTGTGTATTGAAAACTGACGCCAGCGCGGCAGACTTGGTCAATCCAAGCCTTCAACGCGGCGGGCACGCCAAAGTTGTAAATAGGCACTGCAATCACAAGCATATCGCTGTGTATTAAATCGTCCAGCAGACGATCTGAAAGTTGCAGCGCCTGCTTCTGAGCGAGATTTCTCTCCGCCTCGGGTGTAGTGTTTGCGTCGATCCACTGCTCGTCAATCTGCGGGACTGGGCTTGCCAAAAGGTCCAGACGCAGTACCTGATCCGCGCCCAGTTTCTCAACAATCTCTTGAGACAAGGCACGTGTGGCAGAGTTCCCCACGCGCATGCTGGCGTCCAAATGAAATACTGTGCTCATGTTTTATCCGTCTTGTTTAGGTTGTAGCGGTAGGTCAAAAAGTAAAAATTCAGCGTCTTCCGCGTCACTGAATTCAATGTTCAATCCGGCTTCAAGTTTCAGTGCATCGCCATGTGTCAGCCTGTGGCCGTTCACCGACACTGCACCAGCCACCACTTGTACGTAGCCAATTCGGTCGCTGGCCAGAGAGTGCGACACGGTGTGCTCACTGCTCATCAAAGAAGCGTACAGCGAGGCATCGGTATTGGCCGACAGCGAGCCGTCGCGGCCGTCGGCAGATACCAACAGACAAAGCTGATTGCTCTTTTGTTCCGCACTGAAATTCTTTTGTGTGTAGTTGGGCGCCACGCCTGCGGTGGTCGGCAGCAGCCAGATTTGTAATATCCGGCTCTCCTCATCGGGTGAAGGGTTGAACTCACTGTGCGTGATACCGATGCCGGCGGACATGCGCTGTACGTCACCGCGCTGCAAACGGTCGCCTGAGCCGGTGTTGTCGCGGTGCGCCAACTGGCCGGACACCTGGTAGGTGATGATCTCCATCTCCTTGTGCGGGTGCGTGCCAAAGCCGCTGTCGGCGGCAATGATATCGTCGTTGATCACCCGCAGCAGCGAGAAGCCCATGTGCGCAGGGTCGTAATAGTCACTGAATGAAAAGCTGTGTTGGCTGTTCAGCCACTCATTACGGAAGTGGCCGCGCTCTGCTGATTTGCGAATCGTTGGCAT
>JAWSVD010000328.1:0-15060 GCA_033852095.1 Granulosicoccaceae bacterium
ACCACCACGGCGATGACGCGGTCAAAGGCATCGGACAAGCCGTGTTGTTCAAACACCGCGCGGTGCACAGCGAGTGTCTTGAGTGCGGCCTCTGCGGAAGTTGGTTCCACGCTAGACAATACGTGGTCAGCGCCACCGGGGGGCGGCACCTCGGTGCCGATGATGTAGAGCGGTGCTTGCAGATTGTGTGCGCGCGCTGTCTCTTCGGCGACCTGCGCCAGCTGCGCCGCGCGCTCGGCGGTGGTGGCGTCGTCCAGTGCAATGGGCTCACCGGCGCAGCCCATGGAGGCGTCCAAGTGCAGTTTGCGAAAACCGGCCCGCACATAGGCCGTGACCATCTTCTTGGCTTCAATCATGGCAACATCTGCTGGCAGGCGTCGCCAGGGGTTGGGACCGAGGTGGTCGCCGCCCAAGATGATGTTCTCCGCGGGGCAGCCCTCCAGTTCTGCCAGTTTCTGTACCAAGGCTGCAAAGTCGGCGGGCTGCATACCGGTGTACCCGCCCTGGTGATTGACCTGATTGCAGGTGGCCTCGATCAATACGGTTGTGCCGCTGTCGCGGCCGTGGCGCAGTGCCGCGCGCAGCACTAGTGGGTGGGCGCTGCAGACCGAGGTGATGCCCTGGGGGGAGCCGCTCTGATGGAGGGGAGCGAGTTCGGTGAGTGACAGAGGCATTAATTCAATCTCGGTGTGTTGGCGATGAAGTGGTCTAGCTCAAGGCGGGTGCCGGCACCTTCCATAGGGCCGCGCACGGTGACGTTGCGCGCACCGGCGGCGTTGGCATAAGTGAGGGCGTCCTGCACGGAAAGGCCGAGGCGGCGACAGGCCACGTAGGCCCCGCCGAAGCAGTCACCGGCCCCGGTGGGGTCGATCTCCTCGACGGCAAAAGCGGCTGCGTCGCTGCGCGCGCCGTCTGGTGAAAAGCAGCTCGAGCCCTGCGGCCCGCGCTTGATCACGATCTCGCTGACGCCGCGTTGCAGCAGGGCGTCGATGGCGGCGTCTTCATCGGCGCTGGCGTCCACACCGGCGGCTTGATAGAGCTCATCTCCGGAGGGCAGCAGCAAATCGCAGAGTGCGACCATCTTGTCGAAGCGCACGCTGGCCTCGGGCCCTGCTTGTAATTCTTTGCGCATATTCGGGTCCAGCGAGATACTGCCGCCGCGCGATTTGATCATCTCAGCGCTGCGCTCGATGACAGGCCAGAGCGCGTCGTGCACCAGCAGCGTGCCCATCACGTGCAGATGGCCTGAGCGCGCTACCAGCTTTTCTATATCAGGATTCCAGGTCAGTGCGCCCGCGGCGGATGTCCACATGTTGTAGACAAAATCCCGCTCACCGTCCGGGCGGTAGCGCACAAAGGCGGAGCCGGTCGGTAAGCTGCTATCGATGTGAATGCCGGAGATGTCCACGCCGTCGCGCGCCAGGCGCTCGGTGTTCAGGCGGCCGAAATCATCGTCGCCCACCGCGCCCACCATCGCCGCCGACCCACCGATGCGACCGCACTGGTCGATGAAGATAGCCGGTGCGCCGCTGGGGTAGGGACCGATGAGCGCCTGAGTTTCGCGGAAGCCGTCGCCGGCGGTGGTGGCGAGGATCTCCACCAGTATCTCGCCAATACAAACGGTCGGCCCCAGGCTGTCCGGGGCGAGTTGGGCGGTGTGCGGCATCTGTTTTTTCTCAGTTGGGTATTGATCTGCGGATGCACAAGCGAAGTGCGGCTATCGCTTGTCGTTTAAATGGGCGCGGCACTGTCCGGTCCACGCTTTGCAAGCTTGGCTTAAGCCAGGTCCAGCCGGCAGTCTTTCGCCGGGCGAATCCGATTAAAGCGCACTGGCTTTCAACAGTTGCTCGGCGGTGACATCGTCCGTCACTAGGGTGTCGACCAATCCACGGCGACAGGCGGCTTTGATGATCTCCACCTTGTGCAGGCCAGCGGCCGCCATGATCTTCTCCGGCACGCGCTGCACGCGCTCCAGTGGCATGCCAATGGTGCGGTCGTCCACCTCTGGCGAGACCGAGTTGCCGTCCTTGTCGAGGAACTGTCCCAGCACGTCGCCCACGGCACCGGCCGATATCAGGTGCTCAGGGGTCAGCTCTTTGGGCAGGCCGTGCTCGACCAGGAAGGATTTGGCTGAGACGTTGGAACAGGTCAGCAGCACGGCGTCCAGGCTGTCGAATTTATCGAAGTGTTCTTTTAGCGCGTACTGCGACAAGAACAGCTCCCGGTCTATGCCCTCGGACAGATAGATAGGGGCGGTCAATATGGAGTAGTGCGCGCCGAGCGCCTTGGCAAAACCGGAGGCGATGCCAAAGGAGTTGAAGGTAGAGCCCTGCGCGGTGCCGCCGAGTATAGAGACAACCTCGAGCTCGGGCAGGGCGTGCTGGTGTAGCTTGCGTATGGCGGTGTCGAGGGTCAGACCCCAGGACACACCGAATGATTTCCAGCGCGCGCTGCGCAGCCGTTCACTCAATAGCGTGGCGAGTGCGCTGCCGACAGGGCGGTGAAAGTTGTAATTGCTGCGGTCCGCGGGCACCACCACGGCGCGGCCTATGCCAAGCACCTCTTGCAGTGTTTGCTGGGCTTCGACGCGCGCGGTAAAGGGAGATTCGATTTGAATCTTGACCATGCCGGACGCTTTGGCGCGTTGTATGGCTTGGTTTACCCGCAGTCGCGTGATGTCTAGCATTTTTGCGATTTCTGCCTGAGTCATCTCATTGACAAAGTAGTGCCAGCAGATTTCAGTGATAAAGGCGTCGTTGTCTTCGATCAGTTCTCGTACCAACGTGCTTCCCTCGGGATGTATGTACCGTCTATTACAACGTATTTGGCTTATGCGCGTACCATATTACACATGCATCGGGAAAAATACACATGAAAAAATTCACTTGCATGGTAGAAAATACATATGTATCTTGATGATGGAGAGAGGGGTGCTGTTGTGCTTTCGCGTTTCGTGTCGGCTGGCAGTAATCACTCTCCATCAATCCCATGGGAGGAAAGCCAAATGAAATTAGCATTCAAACTCGGGGCAGCGGCAATGGCCGTCGCCATGTCGGCGTCCAACGCCTTTGCCGATGACGCTTTTTGGAAAGAAGCTGCCAAGCCTTATCAAGGTGTGACGCTGCGCGGTGTGACTGAATCGGCTCCGCCTTCACTCTATATTCGTGAAGTCTTAGCACCTCAGTTCGAAGAGCTCACCGGTATTCGTGTCGACTTAGAGACCACCTCGTGGGATCAGATGTTCGACAAAGCGATCAAGGACATGGAAGCCGGTACCGGCATCTACGACATGGTCTATATCGAGCAGGACATCATCTACTCCTATCTGTCGCGGGATTTCCTGACCGATCTCACCACGCTGCTGGCCGACAACCCTGACCTGAAGGCGCCGACCTACAGCGAAGACAACTTCACCACTTTCGCCGACTACTTTAAAGGCTCCGACGGTCACCTCTTTGGTGTGCCGATGGAAGCGTTCATCAAAATCTATCTCTACCGCACGGATCTGTTCGGCGATGCCGACATCCAGGCAGCCTTTAAAGAGAAGACAGGCAAGGACCTTAAACCCGCCACCAACCACGCGGACTACGCAGAAATCGCCGAGTTCTTTACCCAGTGGGGCAAGGACAACGGCAAAAAGCTGTGGGGCACAACCGCACAGGCACACACCGGTCACGTGGCGTCTTGGTACGAGTACTTTGAGTCCATCGCACCTACTTTTGGCGTCTACAACTGGGGCATAGACGCGGACAACAACTTCTCTGCATCTGTTGCTAATGGCGGCCAGATGAACAGCGACAAGGCAAAAGAAGCGATGACCTGGTGGTTGTCCATGCGTGACATCGCGCCACCTGAAAGCCCAGCATCAACCTGGACTGAAGTGGGCACCACATTTGGCGCAGGACGCGCTGCTCAGGGCTTGGTCTACGGTGAGAACGCCGGTTGGATTGCAGCCGACGCAGAGAAATCACTGGTTGTAGGCAAAGTGGGCGTTGCACTGCCACCGCTTGCTGACGGCGTGATGGAAGAGGTTGAATCCGGCACAGGTTACATCGGTTATTACGACGGTGGTGCTTTCGGTCTGCCTTCAACCTCTAAGAACAAAAAAGCAGCCGCGCTGTTCTTGCAGTACATTGGTCAAAACGAAGTACAAGCTGACTGGGCCGTCGCCGCACCGCGCGTGACCAACAAAGTCACCTACGATGACCCCAAAGTGATCGCCATGAATGAAGAGTTGGGTGGCTATTACGACATGCTGAAGGACAAGGGCTACTTGTTCGCCGGCGCACCTGCCTATCCTTTCCACGCCCAAGTACGTGAAGCTACCGCACCGACATTTTTCGAAATGCTGCTCGGTAACGTCAGCGTCTCAGACGGTTTGGATAAGATGGCTGCTGAAGCTGAGGCCGAGTTGGTCAATCTCGGTTACCGCAAGTAAACTTCATTCTTTGAAGTGCTGGTGCTCTGACAGTGTGGAAATTGCGGATGCAGAGTGTCTCTGTTGTGTTTGCGCAAGGCGCAGGCCGAAGGGAATGGCTGGCCATTTTCGAGGGCTGTAACTCAGCGAAAACGCAACAGAGGCGCTCCCGCAGGGTGGTTGTTGAGGGTTCATGTTGTGCTCAGCACCCAGCATCTTTCTCAATAAAAAAGTATTCGCATAGCCACTGCATCCCAATTTATCATGCTGTTAGAGTACTAGATCGGTCGCCGCTGATCGCCATTATTGGCTGATGAGCGGCGACCCCGCACCATGAGCTTGGCCAACACTTGGCCAAGATCCCCCTCTGCATCACTTTAATTCCCGAGAGGCAAAAGATGCAATCCAACAGACTCGGCTGGATATTTTTGGCGCCTACGCTGGTTATCCTGTTTTTCTTCGGCGTATTGCCCTTTATCTATGTAGTTTTCGTCGCCTTCCACAGTTGGAATCCCTTCGCTGCCGATCCCTCGATGATCTTTAATGGAGCGGATAACTTTCGTCGCATTGTCTTTGACGAAGGCTTCCTCAATTCGATCAGCGTGACGGTGTCGTTCGTCTTTTTTGCCGTGCTCTCTGAGTTGATTCTCGGCTATATTCTCGCCCAGGCATTCATGAAAGAATTTCCGGGCAAAGCATTTTTTCGTACCATCCACACACTGCCACTGATCATGGCGCCGATCATCGTCGGCTCGGTCTGGAAGCTCATGACCACGCCTTCGATCGGCATCATCCCGCACTATCTGGATCTGTGGTTTGGTATCACGATGAACATAGGTACCTCGCCAACGGTCGCTTTTGCCACCATTGTCATTATGGATATCTGGCACTGGACACCGCTAGTGACCCTGACCTTGATGGCCGCCCTGGTGGCGCTGCCGCAGGATCCCTTTGAGCAGGCGCAGATCGACGGTGCCAACAAACGCCAGATATTTTGGCACATCACCTTGCCCATGATTGCACCCGCTGTAGTGGCCACTGTCTTTATCCGTCTGATGGACGCGCTGCGCACAGTGGATGAAGTTTGGATGCTGACGGGCGGGGGGCCTGGCTCTTCGACGCGTTTTGTAGGCGTGCACATCTTTAAAGAGGTTTTCCCAAAAACCAATTACGGTTACGGGTCGACAATCTCAGTGATCGTGTTGTATCTGACAATCGTTGCCTGCTGGTTGCTCTACGTGACCATGCTTGCACCTCGCAATTCTAATAAGGCTTAAGGCGATGAATAAGAAAAGCCCCGTCATCGGCGTTATTTTTTGGGTGATTGTCAGCTTCCTGACATTGTTCCCGATCTATTGGCTGTTCGTTATCTCAGTGAAACCCGTGGTGCAGTTGTTTTCCACGCCCGAGTTGATCCTCAGCGATCCCTACTGGGGCAACTACGCCAAAGTGTGGAATGACCGGCTGCTGCGCAGTTATATGTGGAACTCTATCGTGATCTCCACCGGCAACGCCGTCATCTGCACCGTGCTTGGCTTCTTTGCTTGTTATGCGCTGTCGCGTTTCAAGATGAGCGGCAAGGAATCCATCTTCTTCTGGACCATCACCAACCGCATGGCGCCGCCTGCGGTGTTTTTGCTGCCTTTGTTTCTGCTGATGACACAGGTCTACACAGTGGGTGACTGGCGTTTGCTGGACACCCGCATTGGCATGATCCTGGTCTACTGCACCTTCAACTTGCCCTTCGCCATTTGGACGCTGCGGCCCACGGTCGACGGCATCCCCAAGGAGTTAGACGAGGCCGCATTCGTCGACGGTGCGTCCCCTTGGCAGGTGATCACCGAGGTGGTGTTCCCGCTCTGCAAGCCGGGCTTGGCGGTGACGCTGATCCTGACCTGGGTCTTCGCCTGGAACGAATACCTCTTGGCCGCGACGCTGACTAACTTCAACGCCCGCACTTTGACCACGGGTCTGTCGGAATACGTCACCACCACCGGTACTTCCTGGGGCATCATGGCGACCATCTCTGTCTTTACCCTGATCCCGGCGCTGATCGTCTTCAGTGTGGTGCAGAAACACATTGTCGCCGGCCTCACGTTTGGCGCGGTGAAAGGATAAACACATGAGTGACAAACTAGAAACGCCGTTGAACAGCACACGGCTCGAAGAGATTGAAGATCCCGTCGATCACGACGCGGGTGGGTTCTTGCCGATCGAGACCAACTGGTTTGATCGGCTGTTTATCTCGGTTGTGCTGTGGGTGGCTCTGTCGTTGTTCTGGTTCCGATTCATCGAGCCCGCGGGCCTGAGTATCTGGATCTCCAATGTCATCGCACTGGCGTTGACTGTTCTCATTATTAGCAAGGGGTAGCTCAGTGAAATCACTTGTGCTGGAAAAGAAAGATGAAATCTCGCTGCGAGATTTCCCTGCCATCGACCGGGTGGAAGAAGTACTGGGGCCGCGCGATGTGCGCATCAAACTACACACGGTCGGTATCTGTGGCTCGGACGTGCACTACTACACACACGGCAGCATCGGGCCGTTTGTGGTCAAAGAGCCCATGATCCTCGGTCACGAGGCCTCGGGCACTGTGATCGAAGTAGGGGCCGAGGTCAGCACCTTGAACGCCGGCGACCGCGTCTGCATGGAGCCCGGCATCCCGGACCCTAACAGCCGGGCTGCGCGCATGGGAATGTACAACATCGACCCCGACGTGCAGTTCTGGGCTACGCCACCGGTGCACGGTATTTTACGGCCTACCTGCGTGCACCCGGAAAACTTCACCTTCAAGCTGCCGGACAACGTCAGCTTTGCCGAGGCGGCCATGGTAGAGCCTCTGGCAGTGGGAGTGCATGCGGCGACCAAGGCGCGCATCAAGCTCGGTGATATCGCCGTGGTGCTGGGGGCCGGCCCTATCGGCTTGGTCACCGCGCTCGCCGCGCTGGCTGCGGGTTGCGCACGGGTCTACGTCACTGATCTCGCCGAGAAGAAATTGGAGATCGCGCAGGGTCTGAGTACTGCCATCATGCCGGTCAACGTCGCCAGCGAAAATCTCGCAGAGCGCATCATGCGCGACACCGATGGCTGGGGCGCGGACATTGTCTTTGAGGCAACGGGTTCGCCCCGCGCGGCGGCGGGGGTCTTTGATGCGCTCTGTCCCGGTGGCTGTGTGGTGATGATCGGCGGCCAGTCCGACCCGGTGCAATACGACGCGGGTGCGGCGATGGTGCGAGAGGCGCGGGTGGAAAACATCTTCCGTTACGCCCATGTGTTCCCGCGCTGTGTCGCCATGCTCAGCTCCGGCAGCATCGACGTTAAACCCCTGATCACCCGAACATTTGATTTTGACGAAGGCGTGCGTGCATTCGAGATAGCCGCTTCCGCTCCACCGGCGGATGTAAAAATGCAAATCCGACTGCCGCACTAAACAGGACGATAAAAATGGCCAGTGTAACAATAAAAAATGTCATCAAACGCTACGGGCGTACCCAGGTGATGCACGGTGTGAGCGTCGATATCGACGACGGTGAGTTTGTGGTATTGGTGGGCCCTTCGGGTTGCGGTAAGTCGACCCTGCTGCGCATGCTGGCGGGTTTGGAGGAGATCGATGAAGGCACCGTTTCGATCGGCGACCGGGTAGTGAATGACGTGCTGCCCAAGGAGCGCGACATTGCCATGGTGTTCCAGAGCTACGCGCTCTACCCGCACAAGACAGTTTACGACAACATCGCTTTCCCGTTGAAAATGGCCAAGCGCCCCAAAGCGGAAGTCGAAGAGAAAGTCAGTAAGGCCGCCGCGGTTTTGGATCTGACAAATTACCTGCAGCGTTTTCCCAAAGAGCTCTCGGGCGGACAGCGTCAGCGGGTGGCCATGGGGCGGGCGATTGTCCGTGATCCACAGGTGTTTCTCTTCGATGAGCCGCTGTCCAATCTGGACGCCAAGTTGCGCGTGACCATGCGGGTGGAGATCAAAGAGCTGCACCAGCGACTGGGCACCACAATTGTGTACGTCACGCACGACCAGATCGAAGCCATGACCATGGCCGACAAGATCGTGGTGATGCGCGACGGGCGGGTGGAGCAGATCGGCTCTCCGCTCGATCTCTATGACAGGCCTGACAATGCTTTTGTGGCCAGCTTCATCGGCTCTCCTTCCATGAATTTTGTGCACGGGAAAATAGGCTTAAAAGACGGGAAGAAGCGTTTCGTCTCGGACGGTGGGCTGGTGTTTCCGCTGCCAGAGACAGCCGCTGAAGAGGGCCGTTCCGTCACTTACGGTATTCGCCCCGAGCACATCGAAATAGGTGAGGGCGGTGTGCCGATGCAAGTGGTGGTGGTAGAGCCCACGGGCTCGGAGACGCAGGTGTTTGCCAAGTCCGGCGGTGAGCTGATGGACGCACTGGTGAAAGACCGCATCTCAGCCAAACCGGCCTCAGAGCTGAAGTTCATTATCGACAGCGCCTGTGTGCACCTCTTCGACCGCGACACCGAGCAGCGTATCTGAGGCTTTGACGGGATACGAATAGGGTGACTAAAGAAAAACAAACAAGCCAGCGCAGGGACGCGGCAACAGTATGCCAGACGATGGCATCGCCACCCAAGGCCGTGATCTTTGATTTGGACGGTTGCCTGGTCGACAGTGAGCCCTTGGTTATCGCGGCGATCTCGCAACAGATTCGCCGCATGGGCATTGCCGACATCAGCGCCGATGAGATCAGTGCGCGCTTTCTGGGGGTGTCCATGCAGGTCATCTGCAGGCAGCTGGCCAAGCGCTCGGATGTTGTCTCTGAGCGCGATTTTGTCGCAAAGGTCGAGGCTCAACTGCTTGTCCAATACCGCACGCAGCTGCGCCGTATCGACGGCGTGATGGCGCTGCTCGAGGCGCTGCGCACAAGGGGAGTGCCGGTCGCTATTGCTACCGGCGGCTCGATATTCAGGATGACGGCGACACTGAACAGCAGTGCGTTGTCGGGCTATTTTGATGGCGTGGCTTTCAGCGCGGATCAGGTGGCGCAGGGCAAGCCAGCGCCGGATCTGTTTTTATTCGCCGCACAGCAACTGGGCGTTGCGCCGACCGATTGTGTGGTGCTTGAGGATTCCCCTCACGGCGTCAAAGGCGCGGTTGCGGCGGGTATGCGGGCGATCGGTTTTGTCGGCGGCAGCCACCTGGATAATCGACGAGACAGCCACACAAGGGAGTTGGAGTCTGCGGGGGCAGGGGCTGTTTTTAGCCGATTATCAGAGGTGAAAAAACACCTTTTGTCTCGCGCGGATCAGGGTAAAACGTAGAAGTGTCGGGCGTCGCTACGTCGGGCGTCAGGCGTCAGGCGTCAGGCGTCGATCGGGCGCTGCACCAAGAGAAGAAACGGTGAAGGACAGTACATCATTAATAGGGTCGGGCATGATCAAGCTTTCTAATCAAAATCTGGACGCGCTGCCACAAGCGATACAACGTCCCACTTATGACCGATCCGCGCTGTCGCCGGGAATCGTGCACATTGGGCTCGGCAATTTTCACCGCGCGCATCAGTCCTGGTATCTGCACCGATTGATGCAACAGGGGCGAGCCCATGATTGGGCGATCATAGGGGCGGGTGTCAGGGCCTACGACAGTGAAATGCGCAGTAAATTGGCGGCGCAAGACTACATGACCTCCTTGCTGGAGCTGCACCCGGGCGAGCATTCGGTCGAGGTGGTGGGCTCGATGGTCGATTACCTGCCAGTGGAAGACGGAAATGCGGCGCTGATCGCGCAGATGGCAGAGCCCGCCATCCGCATTGTTTCGCTGACAGTGACCGAAGGCGGCTATTACATCGATCCGGTGTCGGGGCGTTTCAACGCCACACACGAAGACATCCAATACGATGCTCTCCATCCCGAGCAGCCGCGCACTGCCTTCGGCGCCATCGTCCGCGCCCTGCAACTGCGGCACGAGCAGGGCGCCGGTCCCTTCACCTGTCAGAGCTGCGATAATTTGCAGGGCAATGGCGCCGTGCTGCGGCAAGCCATTGTCGGTTTGGCGGCGCTGAGTGATGCGGCATTGGCGGCGTGGATTGACAGTAACTGCAGCTTCCCCAATTCGATGGTGGACAGCATCGTGCCTGTCACCGGCAACAAAGAACGTACGTTGGTGCGGGAGATGGGGGTGGACGATGCAGTGCCTGTGAGCCACGAGCGCTTTCGCCAGTGGGTCATTGAAGACAACTTTTGCGCTGGGCGGCCCGACTGGCAGTTGGTCGGTGCGACATTTAGCGACAACGTGCACGGTTTTGAGAACCAAAAAATACACCTGCTTAACGCGGGTCACCAGGTCCTTGCCAACGTCGCTCAAGTGTTGGGTATAGAAACCATCTCTGGCAGCATGGCGCACCCTGCCGTGCGCGGTTTTTTCCGCAAAGTACTGTTGGATGAGGTGGTGCCGCACATTGATCCTGTGGGGGATTTGAGCCCCGAACAATACGTCGAGCTGATCGATGCGCGCTTTGCAAATGCGGCCATCGTCGACACCACCAAACGTGTGGCCTTTGACGGCTCTTCGCGGCACACGGGTTTTGTCTTGCCCATTGTGCGGGACGCGCTGGCGGCGGGGACCTCGGTGCAGGGGCTGGCGCTGGTGGAAGCTGCTTGGGCGCGTATGTGCGAAGGCACGCGCGAAGACGGTACAATAGTCGAAGCCGACGACCCGTTCTGGGATATCCTGAATCAGCGCGCCCGCGAGGCACGAACAGAGCCCAGGCGTTGGCTGGAATTGCGGCAGTTCTACGGCGATCTCGCCGATGATCCGCGCTTCGCCGATGCATTTACACAGTGCTTGGCTGCACTGTACCAAGACGGTGTAGAAGCCACCTTACAATCCTATTTGAAGGCTAAAGAATGACGTTTTTAGGAATTGACCTCGGCACCTCTGGGCTGCGCGCTCTGTTGGTCAACGCCGCGGGCGAGCCCATCGGCTCCACTGAGCGGCAGTACTCTGTCTCTAACCCGCAGTCGGGTTGGTCAGAGCAAGACCCGGCCGATTGGATAGCGGCCCTGGAGGGAGCGGTTGAGGAAATGCGCAGCAGCTACCCAGCCTTCGCCGATTTGCGCGGCATCGGTGTAGCGGGCCATATGCACGGCGCCACGCTACTGGACGCGGCCGGTGAGGTGCTGCGGCCTTGTATTCTCTGGAATGACACGCGCTCACAGCATCAGGCCGCGCGCCTTGACGCCACCGATCAGGTGCGAGCGCTGTCGGGCAACATCGTTTTCCCCGGCTTTACCGCCCCCAAACTGGAATGGGTGCGAGAGCACGAGCCCGAGACTTTTAGTAAGACCGCCAAGGTGCTGCTGCCGGCCGCCTACCTGAATCACTACCTGAGCGGTGAGTACGTCGCCGATATGTCTGACAGCGCGGGCACCTCTTGGCTGGACGTGGGTGAGCGCGATTGGTCGGATACCCTGCTGGACGCAAGTCACATGCGTCGCGAGCAAATGCCCCGCTTGGTCGAAGGCACCGAAGCGGGCGGGCAGCTGCGCGCTGACTTGGCGGCCAAATGGGGCCTGAGCGGCCAGGTGGTCGTGGCCGGTGGGGCCGGGGACAACGCCGCTGCCGCCTGCGGCATTGGCGCGTTGGACGAGGGCCAGGGTTTTGTTTCCTTAGGCACCTCGGGTGTGTTGTTGTCGGCGCGGGACGGCTATCGCCCCGCACCTGAGACGGCAGTGCACACCTTCTGCCACGCCATCCCCGGTCGCTGGTACCAAATGGGCGTGATGCTTTCGGCCACTGACAGCCTGAACTGGTTTGCCGGTATCACCGGTGAGACCCCAGCGGGTTTGACGGCGGCCCTCGGCGACACCTTGCAGGCACCTGGCCGGGTGGGCTTTTTGCCCTATCTCTCCGGCGAGCGCACGCCGCACAACGACGCGGACATCCGCGGCTCCTTCACGGGTCTGGCCACGGCCTCATCACGCGATGATCTGACCCGTGCGGTGATCGAAGGGGTGGCCTTTGGTTTGCGCGACAGCTTCGAAGCGCTCAAAGCCACCGACGCCAAGCTCGAATCCCTGATGGCCATAGGTGGCGGCACCCGCTCCCACTATTGGTTGCGACTGATCTCTACGGTGTTGGGCGTGCCAGTTACGTTGCCGGCGGGTGGGGAATTCGGTGCTGCACTGGGTTCGGCTCGTCTGGGCATGGTGGCCGCCACGGGCGCTACACCGGACAGCGTGATGGCGTCTCCCACCATCCGCGAAACCATCGAGCCCGAAGAGCACATGCGGGCGGCCTTTGATGACGCCTACCAGCGTTTTCGCGGTGCCTACCCGGTGATTAAGTCTGTTCCGTAGGCTTGTCGCTGTGTAGCTTGCTCTTTCTGCCAGCGACGAACTTCCGTCGCTGGCTCTTTCGAAGGCTATTGTGCGCGGCGAGTGGGCGTCAGAATCCAGCGCATCAATTCAATTACATTGATTTGCATAGTTGCGCTTTGAGCGAGCGCTTGTGCGGAGGGTGTTAGGGACCCGTGCTATCGAGTTTGCAAGCGTGAATTTCTTTTGATTCACTTGGTGTCCCACACGAGCTCGGGAAGTGGTTCAACGGTACCCAGTTTTGACAGAGGGCTAGATTGCAACCATTTTTGCAGGTTCGCTATAAGGCGGCTGTCACCTCTGATTAATATCTCGCCTTTTCGAACAGCTTCATTCAACGTTGTTCCACAGATCCAGACTTCCGTCATGGCCTTGAGCGAGCAGGTGATCAATATGTCTATATCGTAGCCATGATCGTTCAAGCACAGGTCAATTTCCCCTTCGTCTGAAACGAGCCACCAATCTCTGGCTCCTGTAGGCGCATCGGGGTACTCGAATTGCACGACGACCCGTTGGCTTGGAAACATGGATGGGTCTACGCTTCTGCGCATGTCCCACATCAATAGTCCTGCATCTAAGTCGCCACTGTTCAAGTCTGATCTGGCCCATCGGTGGCCCCAAGCACCCAGTAGCTCGACAACAGGGCGCAGCTCCTTGCCCGCCGGCGTCAGTACATAACTGCGTTTGTCCGTGCTGCCCGCTTCAATCACTCCGCATTTTGTCAGCTGCTTTAGCCGTGTTGAAAGCAGCGTAGGAGACATAAGAGGGACACCTTTTTGCAATTCGCTAAACCGCGTACTGCCCGCGATCAATTCGCGCACGATAATCAATGTCCAGCGTTCGCATAACAACTGCGTCGCTTGCGCCAAGGGGCAAAACTGTCCGTAACTGTTCAAAGAAACTACTCCAACTCAACGGAATTCTATAAACAAAGAAGCGTGTCCCCGTAGGTGCTTCCTTGAGTCGTTTGCCTGATGTGCAGTATATTTATAGTACATCTATCGACTGCGCATTTGTCAAGAAAAGCCGGCTTAAGAGTCCTCGACTTGCCTATCCGCGGAAATGGCAAAATTACTCTGAGGTTGTGCACGCGGATAGTTTGCTGTGCCTCAGTTGCCATAATCGCAGCTGCTCGTCTTTCGGCAAGAGCTGTTGTGATTATCTGAGGAATACATCTATCGTCCGGGGCGTGTTCTTTGTTGAATCCGCACAAGGCCCGCTTGCGGAACTCGAAATCCCGTGCAGCTGATTCGAGCCAGGCACATTTCCATGTTGGGTATACATGGTCCTCGGCAAATTTCTAAAGCTCCTAAAGCTCCTAAAGCTCATCTGCCATTTTTCACAGCGAAAGACTGGGGGAGTGCAGGGGGAGGTGCCTCTGCTTCGGTGATTTGTTTTTCTTGTTCAAAATCAAACACGGCAGAGTCGCTCTGGCATGCTGGCTACTACAGATTCTGTACTTATTCGAGAGGGAGTCTGGTGCTACGGTACAGCCTCGGTCATTGTCGCAGAGACAGTTACTGAACACATAAATTTAGTAAGGGTGGAAATTATGAGTGCATCACTGTTTGAAAGACTGGGTGGAAATGACGGGATTACTGCCATTGCGCATGACGTGGTAGATAATCATGTGATAAATCCAGCTGTTGCAAAGCGCTTTGCGGACAGCGATGTCCCAGCGCTAAAGCACGCGGCAGCGACGTTTTTTATCACGGGTACGGGGGGAGAAAATGTCTATAAAGGGAAGGATATGCTGGCGACGCACAAAGGCATGAATATTTCTGCTGTTGAGTTTATGGCTGTGCTCGACGATGCTCTGAAGGCACTGGATAAAAACAATGTTGAGCAGCGTGAGCAAGAAGAGGTCTTGTACATACTCTACAGCATGCGCTCTGAAATCGTGCTGGTGTGATCATGCGGCGTCAGCAGCCGCACTGGGAAGGCTGATTAAGTAACTCGTGGCGTGTTATTTCTGAAACAGTGTAAGCCCAGAGGCTCAGCTGAGTCTCGGGCTGACGCCAGTGATCGACTGCAATTGCTCTGGAGTTCAGATTGATTTGTATAGTTACCTCATCAGGGTGCAGAATCTCAGCCTGAACACATTGCAGCGAGAAACCCTGATGCCTTCACAAAAAGAGCAGATCCGCGCGCTACTCAAAGGCATCGAAACGGGTGACCCCGCCTCGGTGCTTGTGGTTGACGAAGAGAAATACATCCAGCACAACCCGCAGACCCGCGAGGGCAGTGAAGGGCTCGCAGCGTTGTTTCAGCGCCTGGCGAAGACTTCGCCAAAGGTCAAT
>JAWSVD010000329.1:0-1018 GCA_033852095.1 Granulosicoccaceae bacterium
TTATCCATTTGGTCAAATTTATCATGTATAAAAATGCCATTCCTTCTTTAGACACCAGAAGAAGAAGTATTAATACTTCTGCGGCACCTCGTATCATGCTGTTTTACTTCATTATAAGCGACATTTGAGATCGATTGACAAATGCGAATAAAACTCGCACTATAATTCACTTCACGCCGCCAGAGCGCTAAGAACCCGAGCAAAGTCTTGCTCAAATTAGGCCCAAGCACTGAACCGCAATCACCCTTTGCTACAAAGAGCATTTGCAGGAGAGCAATCTCTCCCAGCAGCTTCAAGGCGAATAATTAAAGGGGGAATAATCCTGGGGGAGATTTTGGCGCTGCACACAAGCTGCGCTTCCGATGGGATTTGAAAGCGACACCAAAGTCCTGGCTGCGCTGAAACCCACCACACAGTTCAGGCCATTCCTTAGCCAGGGACAGCAATCGACCGCAAGCTGAGAATGACCAAAGAGCGCGATTGAGCTGCAGTAGCTCGTATCAGAACTTGCCGTTGTCGTTTTTCCACTCGCTTCGTGCGGGGATCGCTTCCGTCGTGTCCCAATGCTCCACAATTTTCCCCGCCGCCACACGGTAGAGATCAAAAAAAGAGGTGGGGACTTGCTGCAGAAAGCCCTCGCAGACGGACAGCACAAAATCACCCTCGGCCAGCAGGCGGTGGCACATTCTGTAGTCAACAGCCGCCACACCTTCTGCGTTGGGGCTCAGCAACTTTCGCAAGCTGTGCAGATCGTCCCCGAGATTCGGGCTGTGCTCCCGGTAGTCGCTTTGGCAGATACTGTCTTGCAATTTATCGAGATCACCCACGATCAAGATCTCATCAACAAAAGATTGTATGGTGTGGCGGTTGCTCTCGGTCAGGGCGTGATCCCCTGCTTCGCTGACGCCGTCAACCATGGAATGGCCCGAGGCGTTCGGTCCCTTGCGCGGCTGGATATTGTCCCAATGCTCCACCGCCTGCCCGTCTTCGAATCTGAAGATTTCAAAGCCGATGTTCC
>JAWSVD010000030.1:0-24476 GCA_033852095.1 Granulosicoccaceae bacterium
GTCAAGGCCATGCCAGTGCTGTGGCGCACAAACAGCGCTGTGTTCAGGCTTGTTTCCAAGTTTTTGATGCGCAGGCTCATGCTGGGCTGAGATATGCCCATCTGCTCGGCGGCGGCTGAGAGCTTGCCGCTCTGACAGACCAGTACAAAAGCACAGAGATCGGCGCTGTGGCGCGCGAGTTCGGTATAGGGATTGTCTATGCCTGCCATTGCCTGTTTGCCACTACCAAGGGGGTGTTGCTTCCATCATGATGCAGTGATACACCTGAGTAAACAACAGATATTAGCAACAAGCTGCGCAGCGCGTGCACCCCAGAGGCACAGAGAAGCAAAGCCCTCAGGCCATAGAGACAGACAAAGGCAGATGATGAGATGAATATTCTGATATTGATGGTGGATCAGCTCAACGGCACGCTGTTCCCTGATGGCCCCGCGGACTGGCTGCACGCACCGCGGCTCAAGGAGCTGGCCAAGCGCTCGGCACGCTTTAACAACTGCTACACCGCCTCCCCCCTGTGCGCGCCGGCCCGGGCGAGTTTTATGTCGGGCCAGCTGCCGTCTGTCACGGGGGTCTACGACAACGCAGCGGAGTTCCCCTCTGACCTGCCCACCTACGCGCACCACCTGCGTCGCGCCGGTTATTACACGGCGCTGTCGGGCAAGATGCACTTTGTAGGGCCTGATCAGCTGCACGGTTTTGAGGACCGCTTGACCACCGATATCTACCCGGCGGATTTTGGCTGGACACCTGATTACCGCAAGCCCGGTGAGCGCATCGAGTGGTGGTACCACAACATGGGCTCAGTCACCGGCTCCGGCATTGGGGAAACCAGTAACCAGATGGAGTACGACGACGAGGTGGCATTTCATGCCTGCGCGAAGCTCTATGACCTGGCGCGTCGCAAGGATGACCGCCCCTGGTGTTTGACCGCAAGCTTCACCCACCCCCACGACCCCTACGTGACGCGTAAAAAATACTGGGATCTGTACGAAGGCTGCGAGCACCTGTTGCCGGAGATCCCCACGATTCCCTACGAGCAGCAGGACGCGCACAGCAAACGCATCTTTGACGCCAATGACGGCAGCAATTTTGACATCACAGAAGAAGATATCCGCCGCTCGCGCCGCGCCTATTTTGCCAACATCAGTTACCTGGACGACAAGGTCGGCGAGATATTGGACGTGCTGGACAGCACGGGTCAAGAAGCGGCGATTGTCTTTGTCTCCGACCACGGCGACATGTTGGGCGAGCGCGGCCTGTGGTTCAAGATGAGCATGTTCGAGGGCTCCTCGCGGGTGCCGCTGATGATCTGCGCGCCCGGTGTGGCGGCAGGCCTGTACGACAAGCCCGCCTCCACCATCGACGTCTGCCCTACGCTGGCGGAGCTGGCCGGTGCTGATATGGAGGAGATAGCGCCCTGGACCGAGGGCGTGAGCCTGGTCGGCGTCGCTAACGGCACCGCCGTGCGCAACACGGTGGCCATCGAGTACGCGGCGGAGGCGTCGTATGCACCGGTGGTGGCGCTGCGCAATGACCGCTACAAGTACGTGCGCTGCGAACTGGACCCGGAGCTGCTGTTTGATCTGGACAATGACCCGCACGAGCAGATCAATCTGGTAGATGACCCGGCGCACCGTGATGCTCTGGCGGAATTGCGTGCACAGGCCGACGAGCGCTGGGACCTGGCGCGCTTTGATGACGATGTGCGGCGATCACAGGCACGCCGCTGGGTGGTGTACGACGCGCTGCGCAACGGGGCTTATTACCCCTGGGATTACCAGCCGCTGCAGAAGGCCTCAGAGCGCTTTATGCGCAACCACATGGACCTGAACGAAGTGGAGGCGCAGGCGCGCGTCTCGCCAGGTGATGAAACTGGGGCTGACACATAAGACGCAGAGATTACAGCTTGAAGCCCGGTTGATTCAACCGCGGCCTCTTGTATGAGGCGCTGGCTTAGACCTCGTCATAGAGCTCGTTCAGAAAGCGCACGCTCTGATGTACGGTGGCGGGCACGGCATTTTCAAACAGCACATCCACACCGGGCTTGTGCTGTTTGAGCAGGCCCAGCAGGTGGCGGTAGTCGAGCAGGCCCTTGCCGGTTTCTACCGTTTTCATCACACCGTTTTCAATGACAAAATCTTTGCTGTGCACCACTGATATACGATCAGCGAAGAGATCGAAAGAATCGTCGACGATGCGCCTTTGCTCAGTGTGGTTTTCCGCGCTGATCATGTTGACCGGGTCGAAGATGACCTGCAGGTTGTTGCACTGGATGGTGTCGAGCGCACGTTTCATGCGCTGCGGCGTGTTGATCACGTCGCGGGTGACGGCCTCTATGCACACCACAGTGCCAAACTTTTCCGCCTCTTCCACCAGCTCCGCTAGATTGGCGATAAAGCTATTAAATGCAGCCTCGCCGTGGTTGTCCGGGTGGTGCGAATAGTCTGCGTTTACGGAGCCGGTTTCAGTGCCGACGACGCTGATGCCAAAATCACGCGAGCAGCGAATATGCGCCTTGAAGTAGTCGAGCAAGCTGCGCATCACGGCCTTGTCCGGGTGAGCCATGTTGATGTAACAGCCCAACACGGCGATACGGATATCCCGCTCCGCTAGGGTCTGACGCACTGCTTGAGCGAAGCCCGGCGTGAGCGTCGCGACGGATTTGTTAAAGCCGGGGATGGATTTGGCCAGCGCCAGTTGTATGGTCTTGAAACCCTTGTTTGATATGGCCTCGGCTGCAGCCTCAAGTCCATCGTTGCTGAAATCGTGGGCTCTGACGCCGAGGTTTAACATCACTTCTCCGGGGATTGATCGATCAGACGCGCAAGCTCACAGGGCTTGTCGCAGGAATTTGGGGGATTTATAGCGCACCGCAGCCGCGGTGATAGCCGCTAGCCACGACGTGCGGCCAGGCATTTAATCGTCGAAGACGACCGCGCCAATGTACGGCAGGTTACGGTTGCGCTGCGCGAAGTCTATGCCGTAACCCACCACGAATTCGTCGGGGATTTCAAAACCCACCAGATCAGCCTTGACTTCGACTTCGCGGCGAGAGGGTTTGTCCAGCAAGGCGCACACGAGCATGCGTTTTGGCTTGCGTGAGGCCAGCAGCTGGGTTACGTGATGCAGTGTGTGGCCCGTGTCGACAATGTCCTCCACCACCAAGATATCGCGGCCGCCGATCTCGGAGCGCAGGTCTTTTAGGATGCGCACTTCGCGGGATGATTCCGTGCTGTTGCCGTAGGAGGATGTCTCCATGAAGTCGACTTCCACCGGCATGTCCAGCTCGCGCACCAAATCTGCGATGAACATAAACGAGCCGCGTAGCAGGCCGATCACGACCAGCTTGTCAGAATCGCTGTAGCTGCTGCGAATCTCCCCGGCCAAGGATTCCACCCGCGCGGCGATGGTCTTGGCGGAGATCATGGGTTTGACGGTGTAGGTTTTTTGGCTCATCAGCGAAGGGGCCCAAAGCGTGAAAGTGAAGGCATTGTACTATGCCGCTGGGCAAAGTCAGAACAGCTCGACTCTGGGCCCATGAACGCCCCGGAAACGCGACTGCTCATGTGCGCTTTCCCTATGACTCTACTGCTGCCCCATGCGGTAGTAACACTCCATCCACGCCAGTCTGCCGCGTGAGATCTTCGAGCCCTGACTGTCGCAGTCCGCGCTGGCTTGTTTGATCTCGGGCGCACTGGCCCGGGCTGGTTGGCCTTGTCGAGCGCTCTGATTCATTTGTGCGGCCGTCATGGTTGGCAGCGGCGGTGTGCTGGGCATTTGCCAGGGCGAGCTGATCTGCTCCGCTGAGGATGTCGCCGTTTTCACGTCGATGTCTTCTGCGGGGGGCTCAGGCCAGGGCCTGTCGTTATTTTTAGCCGCTGGTTTTTCTGCATTGGCGGTGTTTGCGGTATTAACTTTGGGCATGGCAGTGAGCTGCTTTGTCTGCGCCACCTGCATGCTTTCCATGGTTTTGCTGCTCTGGTCGCTCGCGGCTTGTACTGCGACGCGACCATCGGGCGCTGCCATAGCTGGTTTGCTGTCCATGCTCGCCATGGGCGATTGTTTTGGCTTCACAGCGCTCGCTTGGGCTTTGCTTTTGGTGCTTTTTTTGGCTCCGGAACTGCTTTTGGCAACCGCTGTTGGCCGCATTTTCACTTTGTCTGCGCTTTTCATCTCAGCTGTTTTTTTGGCCACTTTGGTACTTACTTTTTTAGCGGATTTAGCCGGTGGTTTTGCCGCTTTCGCCATGTTGATGTTTTTTGCTGTACTGCCCGAAGGCGTCGCGGCCTTAGCCTGCATCGTAGCTTTGGCTTTTTTGCTGAGCGCCTTTTGCGGCATCTCTGCCGCCACGGGTTCAGGCGCCACCTGTTGTGCTGCCATGTTTTGTGGTGCGTCCAGTGTCGACGCGATTGGCTTCGCTTCCAGCGGCTGATCGCCGAGTGGCATGGGCTGATTCGCTTTGCGCAGGGCTTGAGCTTTTTCGCCGGTTTTTTTCGCCAATTGTTTGGTCTTGGAGACCAGTGCCCGCCCGCCCTTGAACACGGAACCGGCCACACGCCGAAACAGCTGAGAGGTCTTTTTACCCAGCTTCATCTTCTTGCAGTATTCGTAACCGCAGTCCTCCTCCCCCACCCAGATACCGGCGAGCCCGCCGATCAGCACCGCGCCGGGGTTGGACGTGATGGTTGCTGTCAAGGCCGCACCGATGGCTGCGCTGACACCGTCCTCCCGACCGAGCACTTCGTGGGTATTGTGCTCCAGGCCGTCGACAAAACTGGGCTTGGCCGGACTGAGCGCTGCGGCCACTGGCGCAGCAGGGGGCTGCTCGGTATCAGCAGGCTGCACGGCTATAGCGGGCTCCAGCGGTACAACAGGCTGCGTCGATTCAACGGGTGCAGCAGGGACAGACGGCACGGTTAGCACAGGCTTGCCATAGCCGTTGAGCATGATTTTTTCTTCCGCGCTTGCACTAAAGCAAACAAGCGAACTCAGCAATACAAGATAGATGCGCATCACCAGACCCTCACCAAATCGCCCTGTCGCAGGGTGGCACCTGTGTCGGACTCCAATGTCCCCAGCGCGTGCTCGGCGTAGACTTCGTTGAGCACCATGCGGCCCACGGGACGTTGGCTTATGTTTCTCTTGCCTGTGCCGGCCAATCGCGTGGGCCTGAACACCTTAAAGCTGTCACCGGGGCGCAAGCCCTGCGCGGCACCCGCTGACAACACCCCGTGCTCACTGCCCGCCATGCGCTCCACCTCTGTTTGCAGCGGCATGCACGAGAGCAGCGTGCTGATGTATTCGTTTTGCTGTTCCAAAACGCCGTTCATGGCCACGCCCAGAGCGGTGTGCATAAAACGCTCGCCCATCAGAGTGTGCAGGGGTTTGAGGTCCGCGCTGTCTTTGGACCAGGCCCTGAAGGTCTCTTGATCGATAAGCAAACCTGAAGATGCGTCGTAGACATCGATGCGTATGACGATCATGCGCTCGGGGTCACTGGCGTAGTTGCCCAGCAGGGGCAGCTGGCGGAAGGAGTTACTGTAGTAGCCGCGTGACTGCTGCTGCGCCATGTCGATGATTTCACCGCCGACCACAAACTGAGCGCGGTGCTGCCGGCCGAGATTGGCGATCAAGGATGCTTTGCTGAGCCGCTTGCCCTGCAGGTCGATGGCGCCGTGGGTTTGCAGCGCGCGACTGCCGAGGCTGACTGGGTGGTAGCTATCTCTGTCCAAGCGCGCAGAGAGCGCCTTGGCGTAGGCGGTTTCGATGCCGTGCAGGCCACGCAGTTGGTGGCGGTCCCGGATGCCCAGTCGGGTGAACAGCACGCGTTTGCGAAAGGCAAAACGGGGGTCGTTATCTGCCCGGCAATCGGGGTAAGCCGCCGCCGGTGCGGGGTATACCACCTGCTGCAAGCCGCGCTCGGGAATGAGCTGGCAGCCGCCTATTAATAGCAGCAGCGCTGTTGTGGCGATCCGTGCCAAACGCATGTTAAATATGTCCCTAGCTGCACCCTACCCCTCGCGGCCTTCTTGGCCTGCTACGGGGTTGAGTGAATTGATTGTCTGCTAGTGGATTAACAAGTTCTGGGCCAGCACGGCACTCAGGCGTTATTGATTTTCTGCTGAATCGTCTGCGCCTTCATCTGCATCCGTGTCGGTGAAGTCATCGAGGTCACAGCTGAGCTCATCCAACATCACTTGCACACGGGTCTGCAGGGAGCTGAGCTGTTCGATGCGCAGCCGAAAAAGAGCAATCTGCTCGTTGTCGTCCACGGAGTTCAGGTGGTCGTCATCACCGCTGAGTAACCACCCGGGCGTGACTGCCAGTACACCGGCAAGTGTGGCCAGCTTGTTGATGCGGGGCTCTGAAGCACCGCTCTCCCAGTGGTGGTAGGTCTCTGGTTTAACCGCAACCAGGCGGCAGACCTCTTCCTCGGACAAATTTGCCAGTTCGCGGGCTTGCACGATGCGGTTTGCGAGTGAATTCTCGGACATGAATCAGTCTCTTGGTTTGCGGGCAACACAGCGCCCTGCACAGTATTCGGTGGAGTGGGAATGCAGGGATTCTAGCACCTCATGGATGCATAAGTTAGCTGTAGGCGCAGTCCATGGGCCTGCAGGCGCTGCCAGCGGAGAGCAGTGCGGCCATGCTGCAGCGACGCACTACACTCCTGGCATCAGGCCGAGGCTCAAGGAGCAAGTACTGGTTTCAACATGCCCTCGCGCTCTATAAAGTCGATGATGACTTGCAGCCCTGTTTGGTCTTTCATGTTGCTGAACACATAGGGGCGGCCAACGCGCATGCGCTTGGTGTCCGTCTCCATCACTTCCAGGGATGCGCCCACGTAGGGCGCGAGATCCATTTTGTTGATCACCAACAGGTCCGAGCGGGTGATGCCGGGGCCACCTTTGCGCGGGATCTTCTCGCCCTCTGCGACGTCGATCACGTAGATGGTCAGGTCAGCCAGCTCTGGGCTGAAGGTCGCCGAGAGGTTGTCGCCACCGCTCTCGATGAAGATGACATCCAGGCCTGGATGAAGATTTTGCAAGTCTTCGATGGCAGCGAGGTTCATGGAGGCGTCTTCGCGGATGGCGGTGTGCGGGCAGCCGCCCGTCTCCACGCCGACGATGCGGTCTTCCTCCAGCGCCTTGGCTCGGGTCAGGATGAGCGCGTCCTCCTGGGTGTAGATGTCGTTGGTGACAACGGCGAGCTGGTAGCGGTCGCGCAGGCTAAGGCAGAGCTGCTCCAGCAGCGCTGTCTTGCCGGAGCCTACTGGCCCGCCGACGCCAATGCGCAGCGGTGCGCGATCGTGAGTGCTTGTTGTATCAGGCATGTCTTTTCCTTGTGCCCGCCTATGATCGGTACAGGCGGGTGTATTGTGTTTCGTGTGCGGCACTGGCAAAGGCAACCGCGAGCGATGCATAACCAATGTCTTGAATTTCGATTTCCATGGCGCCGGCAGCGCATTCGGGCAGCTGCTCGCTCAGTTTGAACAGTGTTTGCTGCCCGGCAGACTGGCCGAGCGGGATGGTTTTGACCGCGGCGAGCACGGTGTTTTCCAGCCAAGCCCAGGCAAAGCCACTGAGGCATTCGCTGCGCCCTATGCCCCAGGCGTGGCAGGCCCAGGCAAAGCCGGCCAGCTGGCAGCGGTCCAGCAGTTGTTTGCGCTCGATGACACCCGGCATCTCTAAGGATATCAACACCTGGGTCAGCGCCCTGCCCCTATTAATCTCTTCGGCGCGCAGCTCGGATGTCTCTCTGCAGGCCAGCAGCTCATCGCTCCAGTGGGCCAGCTGCGCCATGTCTTGCTGCGCGCAAGCCTGGAACATCCGGTCCAGCAGGGGCAGCTCTTGTTGTTGCATTTGCCCCTGCAAAAGTTCCAGCAACCAGGCTTGCAGTGACTCGGCGTCGTGTACCCACTGCGCCTCCACCGCCCACTCCAGGCCCTGTGAGTAGCTGAAAGCCCCCACTGGCAGGTTGGAGCTCAACAGCTGAAACAGGCGCAGTTGGGGCAGTTGCGGTTTAATGCGCGTGGTCATGCTGATCGCCGTGTGAGTGGCCGCCGCTGTAGGCGCCACTCTCGGGCTGAAACGGTGCGTCTTCGCAGCTCACCAGCAGGCCCAAACCGCGCAACATGTCGTCCAAGACGTGATCGTGCTGGTAGCTCAGCCGCGAGTCGCCAATTTGCAACTGCACGTGGCGGTTGCCCAAGTGGTAACAAGCGCGGGCAAACAGCAGCGGGTCTGCGCAGTGGCACACGGACAGCTTTTCGGCTGCGGCGTGCACCTGCACCAACAGCCCGCAGCGGCTGCGCAAGACATCGCCGTGCTGCAAAACATTGCCGCGCGGCAGGAAGATGCCCGCCTCCCGGCCGTCGTCCAGCTGCACGCGGCTGCGGCATTTTATACGCTGCCCTAGGTCCATGGTCACCGAGACATCGGTGGCGAGGTCTTCGGTGCTTACTTCTATTAGTTCAATCATCAGAACAACATGTACCTCTGTGCCAGTGGCAAGACTTCCGCGGGTTCGCAGGTCAGCAACTCGCCGTCGGCGCGCACCTGATAGGTCTGTGAGTCGACCGAGATATCCGGCAGATAATCATTATTGATCATGTCGGTCTTTTTGATGCTGCGGCAGCCGCTGACGGTTGCGATGTTGCTCTGCAGCCCCAGCTGCTCCGCCACGCCCAGCGCCTGTGCGCTCTTGGAGAGGAAGGTCAGTGACGTGCTCTGCATCGCACGGCCGAAGGAGCCGAACATCGGTCGGTAGTGCACCGGCTGCGGCGTGGGAATAGACGCATTGGGGTCACCCATGGGCGCACTGGCGATCATGCCGCCCTTGATGATCAAGGAGGGTTTGATGCCAAAAAAAACCGGCTTCCACAGCACCAGATCGGCAAACTTGCCGACCTCGACCGAGCCCACCTCGTGCGCGATGCCGTGCGTGATGGCCGGGTTGATGGTGTACTTGGCGATGTAGCGCTTGGCGCGCTCATTATCACTGTCGTGCGGGTCACCGGCCAGGCTGCCGCGCTGCAGGCGCATCTTGTGCGCTGTTTGCCAAGTGCGGCACACCACCTCACCGATGCGGCCCATGGCCTGCGAATCCGAGGCGATCATGGAGAAGGCGCCCAAATCCTGCAGTATGTCCTCGGCGGCGATGGTCTCGCGGCGAATGCGGGATTCGGCAAAGGCGACGTCCTCGGCGATGCTGGGGGACAGGTGGTGACACACCATCAGCATGTCCAGGTGCTCGTCGATGGTATTGACGGTGTAGGGCCGGGTCGGGTTGGTGGACGAAGGCAAGACGTTCATCTGGCCGCAGGCGCGGATGATGTCCGGCGCGTGGCCGCCGCCCGCTCCCTCGGTGTGGTAGGTGTGGATAGTGCGGCCCTTCATCGCCGCGAGCGAATCCTCCACAAAACCGGACTCGTTCAGCGTGTCCGTGTGGATGGCGACCTGCACGTCCTTCTCTTCGGCCACGCTCAGGCAGCAATCGATGGAGGCAGGCGTTGTGCCCCAATCCTCGTGCAGCTTGAGGCCGATGGCGCCCGCGTCTACTTGTTCGCGCAGTGCCTGCGGCAGGCTTGTATTGCCCTTGCCCAGGTAGCCGATGTTCATCGGCAGTGAATCGGCGGCCTCGAGCATGCGGTGCATGTGCCAGCTGCCCGGTGTGCAGGTGGTGGCGTTGGTGCCGGTGGCGGGGCCGGTGCCGCCGCCCAGCATGGTGGTGATGCCGGAGGTCAGTGCCTCCTCGACTTGCTGCGGGCAGATAAAGTGGATGTGCGCGTCCACGCCGCCTGCGGTGATTATCTGGCCTTCACCGGCGATGACCTCGGTGCCCGGGCCCACGGCGAAGTCCACAGCGCTCTGGATATCCGGGTTGCCACCCTTGCCAATGGCCACGATGCGGCCGTTGTTGATGCCGATGTCCGCCTTGACCACGCCCCAGTGATCGAGGATCAGGGCGTTGGTGATGACCGTGTCGACCACGTGCGCGTCACCCAGCTGGCACTGGCCCTGACCGTCGCGGATAACCTTGCCGCCGCCGAATTTGATCTCTTCGCCGTAGCTGCAGTGGTCGTGCTCCACCCGCAGCCACAGGGCTGTATCCCCGAGGCGGACTCTGTCGCCAGTAGTGGGGCCGTACATCTCGGCGTAGCTCCTGCGGTCCATGCTGCTCATGATTGCTCCTCGTCCAGCGGGCCCATCACGGCGCCGTTAAATCCGTAGACCTGTCGCAAGCCTGCAAAGGCGACCAGCGTGACCTCTCGGCTCTGGCCTGGCTCAAAGCGCACCGCTGTGCCCGCAGGGATATCCAGCCTAAAGCCGCGTGTCAGTGCACGCTCAAATTTCAGCGCCGGGTTGCTTTCAAAAAAGTGGTAGTGCGAGCCCACCTGGATGGGTCTATCGCCGCTGTTCTGCACGTTCAGAGTGACAGACTCGCGGCCGACGTTCAGCTCGATGCATCCGGCGGCCACGTCGATGGCGCCGGGCGCGCTCATGGGGTCGTCGCCGTTGAGGATGGGGTCGTGCACGGTGACAAGCTTGGTGCCGTCGGGGAAGGTCGCTTCAACCTGCACATCGTGGATCAGCGAAGCAACGCCTTCCATCACGTCGTCGGCGCCGAGCAGCTCACGGCCGTATTCCATCAGCTCCGCGACTGTTCTGCCGTCGCGCGCGCCCTCTAGAATAGCGGCGCTGATGAAGGCGATGGCCTCGGGGTAGTTGAGCTTCAGACCACGGGCTTTGCGCCGCTCTGCGAGCAGCCCCGCGGTGAAAAGCATCAGCTTGTCTTTTTCTCTTGGCGTCAGTTCCATGCTTTTAGTCTCCTGTTAAGTCGCCCAGATGCGCGGTGCGCAGGCCGGTCGCTGGTGCACATGCGGTCGCAGTGCCTGCCATAGTGTTTGGAATGTCGCGCGCGCTTCAGCGGTCGAATGACCGAGGTAACGTGCAATCAATAAATCGTCTATCAAAGTCAGTTTCAGCACATCTTGCTGCGGCTGCAACAGCTCGCGCAGCTCCAGCAATACGGGCTTTGATACAGGCGTGGCGTAGAGGCTGCCGCACACGGCAAAACCGCGCAGCCCTGTCACCGCGTCTGCGCGCAGCGGGCTCTCCACCACCAGCCGCTCCCGCAGCAGCGGCTTGCCGTCACGCTCCAGTCGCTGCGCGATCACCACCCGGCCAGCCTCAAAACGCTCATCGGCGCTGGGGCGGCCAAAACAATGCAAGTCCCAGCCAATGAGCGAGGCATTGCCCTGCAGCGAGACCGTGGTACTGATGTCGGCGCGTGCCCCGCTGAAATAGATGTTCTCCTGCGGCAACCAATCCACATGGCAGTCGCTGCTGGTATCGATCTGCTGGCGTATCTGCGCTGTGGCCCCGCCGGATCTGTAGAACTGCGTCGCACCGGGCGTGGTGATCACCGAGCCTGTCTGCGGCGTGGCACTGAGCTGGATGTTGAGCTGGTCGCCGCCCACGACCCCAGCGGGCGGGTGCAGCAGGTAGACGTGGCAGACATGGCCCTCGGGATAGAAGGGTCGCTGCACCCGCAGTGGCCCCTGATGCCCGTGGCGCAATACCGTGCGCGCGCCCAAACGTTCCAGCCGCAGGGACAGGCTCGCCTGCCAGCCCTGTGTCTTGGCAGCTGATTGTTCTGCAACGATGCTCAAAGTACGGCCCTTGCGGTGTGTATGTGTGCGCTTACTCGATTAAACGGTGAGAAACTCGTTGATCAGCTCTTCACTGAGGGCTGCAATCTCGCCCTCGGCGACGCCCTTGCCGCGGTCCATGATAAAAAAGCGGTCCGCCACACGGCGGGCAAAGGGGAGCTTTTGCTCCACCAGAATAACAGAAAGCTCGCGCTCTTCGACCAGTCGGCGGATGATGTCGCCGATCTCCTGCACGATGCTCGGCTGTATGCCTTCGGTGGGCTCGTCCAGTATCAGCAGTGCCGGTTCCAGCACCAGTGCGCGCGCTATGGCCAACTGTTGCTGCTGGCCGCCGGAGAGATCCCCGCCGCGGCGCTGTTGCATTTCTTTGAGCACCGGGAACAGCTCGTAGAGATACTGCGGCACCTTGGTGCGATCGCCGCGGCTGGCAAAAAGCCCCGTCTTGAGGTTTTCCAGCACGGTCAGCTGGGCGAATATCTGCCGCCCCTGCGGCACATAGGCCACACCGTGTTTGGCACGCTGCTCTGCACCCAGGCTGGCGAGGTCTATATTTCCCAGCGCCATGCTGCCGGAGCGGCTGCGCTCCAGGCCCATCAGGCATTGCATCAAAGTGGTTTTGCCCACGCCGTTGCGGCCCATGACGCAGGTGCATTGACCGGCAAGCGCAGTGAAATCCAGATCCCAGAGGGTGTGGCTCTGGCCGTAAAAGTGGTTCAAACCCTTTACTTGCAGCATTTTATTCTCCGAGGTACACGCGTCGAACTTCTGGGTTGCTCTGGATACTGTCCATGCTGCCCTCCGCCAGCACCGAGCCCTGGTGCAGCACCGTGACCGTGCTGGCGATGGAGCGCACAAAATCCATGTCGTGTTCGACCACGATCACCGTGTGCTCACCCGCCAAACTGCCCAGCAACTCACCGGTGCGGTCCATCTCCTGGTGGGTCATGCCGGCCACGGGCTCGTCCACCAGCAGCAAGCGTGGCTTTTGCATCAGCAGCATGCCGATTTCCAGCCACTGTTTTTGGCCGTGTGACAGCTGGCCCGAGCTCAATGCACGGTTATCCACCAGGCCAATGGTTTGCAGCACGTCTTCTATGCTGTCTCGGTCTTGCCCCGACAAACGCGCGCGGTAAGCACTCCAGACATCTCGTGGCCCGGCCATGGCGAGCTCCAGGTTTTCAAACACTGTCAGCGCTTCAAACACCGTGGGGCGCTGGAATTTGCGGCCAATGCCCGCGTTGGCGATCTGTGCCTCGTCCATCTCCAGCAGGTCCATGGACTGCCCAAACCAAGCCTGCCCCTCGTCGGGCCGGGTCTTGCCGGTGACTATGTCCATCATGGTGGTTTTGCCCGCGCCGTTGGGGCCGATGATGCAGCGCAGCTCGCCGGTGTTGACGTAGAGGTTGAGATCATTGATGGCCTTGAAACCATCAAAGGACACGCTGATGCCCTCCAAGTACAAGATGGTGTCGTGCGAAGTGTCCAGCACCGGCAGACCGCGCGGCATCAAAAAGCCAAACACCTGATCCCGTCGCATGCCGTCCCGGACGCGCTCTAGAGCTCTCATGTGCTGCTCCTCTTGCGCTTGAACAGGGAGACCACGCCGTGCGGCAGATAGAGCGTGACGATCACGAACAGCCCGCCCAGCGCAAACAACCAGCTGTCGGGCATGATGCCGGTGAACACGGTCTTGCCGTAGTTGACCATCAGCGCCCCGGCAGCGGCACCGTAGAGCGTGCCGCGACCACCCACTGCGACCCAGATAATCAGCTCGATGGAATTGAGCGGTGAGAACTCGCCCGGGTTGATGATGCCCACCTGCGGCACGTAGAGCGCGCCGGCGATGCCCGCGAGCGATGCCGAGAGTACAAAGATCCAGAGCTTGGCGGAGTTCACGTCATAACCGATAAAACGCGCCCTGCTCTCTTCATCGCGTATGGCGCAGGCCAGGCGGCCCAAGCGCGAGACCACAATGCTGCGGCACAAGATATAACCCCCGGCCAGGGCAAAGGCCGAGAGGATGAACAGCGCCACCCGCACTTCATCGGTGCGCAGGCTGTAACCAATGATGTCTTTGAAATCGGTCAGGCCGTTGTTGCCACCAAAGCCCATCTCGTTGCGAAAGAAAGCCAGCATCAATGCGTAGGTCATGGCCTGGGTGATGATGGACAAATACACCCCTGTCACCCGGCTGCGAAATGCCAGTGCGCCCACCACATAAGCCAACAGCGCCGGCGCCAAGACCACCATCAGCAGCGCAAAGGCAAAATAATCCATGCCGAGCCAAAACCACGGCAGCTCGTGCCAGTCGAGGAACACCATGAAATCCGGCAGCAGCGGATCGCCGTAGACGCCGCGGTCGCCGATCTGGCGCATCAGGTACATGCCCATGGCGTAACCGCCCAGCGCAAAGAAGGCGCCGTGGCCCAAGCTGAGGATACCCAGATAACCCCAGACCAGATCGACCGCCACCGCCAGCAAGGCGTAGGTGAGGTACTTGCCCATCAAGGTGACGGTGAAGATGTCCATGTGCAGAGCGCTGTCAGCTGGCAGCAGCAAACTGGCAACGGGGACGTAGACGGCGAGCACGCCGAGCACCAGCAGCAATATTTGGCCGCCACGATCGCCGCCTAAAACACGCGCGAGAAACATATTAAGACTCCGCCGCACGGCCGCGCTGGGGAAAGAGCCCGCGCGGTCGTTTTTGGATGAAAAGAATGATGAACACCAGCATCAGGATTTTGGCCATTACTGCGCCCACCGTGGGCTCCAAGAGCTTGTTGCCGATGCCGAGCGACATGCCGCCGATCAGCGTGCCCCAGAGATTACCGACCCCGCCGAAGACCACCACCAGGAAGGAATCGATGATGTAACCCTGACCGAGGTTGGGCCCGACGTTGCCCACTTGGCTGAGTGCCACACCGGCTATGCCCGCAACCCCGGCCCCCAAGCCAAAGGTGAGCGCGTCGATGCGCGAGCTGTGGATGCCCATGGCGCGGGCCATCTGCCGGTTTTGGGAGACGGCGCGCAGCTTTAAGCCAAACCTGGAACGGCGCATCAACAGCAGCAGCGCGAAAAACACGATAAAACAAAAGGCGACGATAAAGAGGCGGTTGTAGGTCAGGGAGAACACCGGGTTAATGTCCAGCGTGCCGGACATCCACTGCGGGTTTTCGACCGCGACGTTCTGCGGCGAAACGAGGGTTCTGACCGCCTGCTGCAACAGCAGGCTGATGCCGAAGGTGGCGAGCAGTGTCTCCAGCGGTCGACCGTAGAGGTGGCGAATCACAAAGCGCTCGATCAGCACGCCCACAGAACCTGCGACCAAAAAGGCCGCGGGCACCGCGATCAGCAGCGAGTATTCGATGTAGTTTGGCAGCAGTGTCTGTACAAAATAAGTGGTGTAGGCGCCGAGCATCATCAGCTCGCCGTGCGCCATGTTGATCACGCCCATCACGCCGAAGGTGATGGCGAGGCCAATGGCACACATCACCAAGATAGAGCCCAGGCTGATGCCGAAGAAGACAATCTCGAGCTTGCCGTACCAGGATACCTGCCGCTCGATGTTGCGCAGCGCTTGGGCGACGAGCTTTTGCTGCGCGGGGTCTGTGGTGTTTTGCTGCAGGCGGTTCAACGCTGTGCGCGCCGCGGGATAGAGGCTTTGGCCCAGCTGCTCGATGGCGGTGTTCACCTCGCTTGCATCTGCACTGGACAATTGATTGATCGACAAGGTGGTGCTCGCCGCCTCGATGATGGCGGGGTCTTGTTCTGTTTCCAAAAGCGTTGTGAGCTGCTGCAGGGTCGGGCCATCGCTGGCGCCCATCAACCGCACCACCGCCGCTTTGCGTGTGGCAACATCGGTGGACTTCAAGTCCAAGCTGGCCAGCACACTGGACAGGTGCGAACGCAGTTTGTTGTTGATTTTGAATTTCCGGAGTTTGCGTTTTTTAACCAAACCCAGGGATTCGCCGGTGAGCACGCTGCTGATGGCCAGGCGCGAGCCGGAGCGTTCGGCGTAGACGGCTTGATCGTCGGATTTCTGCCGGTACAGCTGCCCTGCCAACAGGGCTTCGAGCCACTGTTTTTTGTCCGTCGCGTCGCTGTTCGCTATCGCGTCTATGGCTGTCAGCTTGTCGTTTTGGCGTTTGCTTTCCAGCAAGGGGATGTTTTGCAGCAGCACGTCGATGCTGCCCGCTTGCGCCTGTGCGCTGATCAATAGACTGCCAGCCAAGCAGGCAATCATGCACAGGCGTTGAAAAAAATGATGTCGTCGAGATGGCGAAAAAAGCATGGATGGAATCGCTCTGTCAGAGAGTATTGGCGGCTTCCCAGAGGCGCGAGACCACGGATGGATCAAGTCGCTTAGCGTGCGGATTGATGTTCGCTATTCGCGCCAGTGCCGAGTGGCCTTGCAGCGACGTTCTAACAAGCAGTCTCGCGAATTTTGCTGAGTGAGCACGAAGCAATCATTCAACAGTGGGGCGCTTCCCTGTGCCCCGTTTATCACCCTAAATACTGCGTGTATTAAAGGTTTTGACCCGAGCACTTGGCGGTGGTGACGTTGTAGTTACCACAGTTCAAGGGCGCTCTCCAATCCGCGATCAAATCTTTTGATCCAGGCAGGAAGTCAGACCATGCATCGCCGGGCACCAGGCCAGGTGTCTGCGAGACGATGTCAAACTGGCCGTCGTCCTGGATCTCACCGATCAACACAGGCTTGGTGATGTGGTGGTTGGGCATCATGGCCGAGTAACCACCGGACAAGTTGGGCGCAGTGATACCGATCAAAGCATCTTGCACCTGAGCTGGGTCAGTGGTGCCGACCTTCTCCACCGCCTTCACCCACATGTTGAAGCCGATGTAGTGCGCTTCCATGGGATCGTTGGTGACACGCTCTTCGCTGCCGACAAAAGCCTGCCATGCATCGATGAACTCATCGTTGGCATCGTCTTCAACACTCATGAAGTAGTTCCACGCGGCGAGGTGACCCACCAGAGGCTTGGTGTCGATACCGGAGAGCTCTTCTTCACCCACAGAGAACGCAACCACGGGGATGTCTTCTGATGAGATGCCCTGATTGCCCAGTTCTTTGTAGAAAGGCACGTTGGCGTCGCCGTTGATGGTCGAGACCACGGCTGTCTTCTTGCCTTCGGAGCCGAACTTGCGGATATCGGCGACGATGGACTGCCAATCCGAGTGACCAAAAGGCGTGTAGTTGATCATGATGTCTTCATCCGCCACGCCCTGAGCCTTGAGGTAGGCTTCGAGGATCTTGTTTGTGGTGCGGGGGTAGACATAATCAGTGCCGGCGAGTACCCAGCGCTCGACGCCGATCTCGTTCTCCAAGTATTGCACCGCAGGAATGGCCTGCTGGTTTGGCGCGGCGCCTGTGTAGAAGACGTTTTTGGAGGATTCTTCACCCTCGTACTGCACCGGGTAGAACAAAATGCTGTTCAATTCTTCAAACACGGGCAACACAGATTTGCGCGACACGGATGTCCAGCAACCAAATACCGCGGATACCTTTTGTTGATCGACCAGCTCGCGCGCTTTTTCTGCAAACAAGGGCCAGTTGGAGGCAGGGTCGACTACAACTGCTTCGAGCTGCTTGCCGAGCAGACCGCCCTTCTTGTTCTGCTCGTCGATCAGCATGAGCATGGTGTCTTTCAGCGTGGTCTCGCTGATGGCCATGGTGCCCGACAGCGAGTGCAGAACACCGACCTTGATGGTGTCTTCAGCTGCGGCGTAACCAGACAGCGATAGAGCAATTCCTGCAGACAAAGCTTTAAACGATCGAGACAAAGTACTGGACTTGGCTTTCATTTTTAACTCCTGATGTCATTGATTAACTATCAGCTCTGTAATATCCAGTTCCGTGCCATCTTTGGCATATATTTTATTGCTTGATTTTTCATGGTGTTATACGGATGTGCAACAAAACAGGCGAGGTTCGTCGCGCCAACACAGTGCGAACTGCGCAAGGCGGCGCACCAAAATAACCGCAAGCTTGGTCGGTTCAGATAATTGCAGATAACATTCACCGGGATTTTTCGAGCATGGCGGGATTGATGCCGCCACACATCAAAGTCACACGGCTGGCTCATGCAAGCAGAAATGAGATGGCGCGGCTCAGGGTTCAACAAACCGTCTGGCGGCAGGTGTTGTCTCGGGGTCAGAATTTATTTGCGATTGAAAAATAAGCACTTAAAGTCATATGATTCTTTGTGTACTACATGCAGTGGGGTCGAACCACGCAAAGATGCAAGGCCATGTTTGCAGCTAGGGTCAGTAAAAAGAGGCTTTTCTCTGCGCTCAGCACCGGCCCCCGAGCGCTGATCGGTGCGGCACCGAAGCGGCTGTTTCAGATCACTCAAGAGTGCTTGCACCAAAGCGTAACAAGTGCGCTTTTATCTCTAGATGAATGCACCAGACAAACAACATCAGCAAAGCGCAGCCGCTTGAATAAGCACCCTTTCACGAAAAAACACCGCCAGCCTGCCCAAATACAGGTCGCTCTTGCGGCCACTGCCGCGCGGCGGCCCAAAACAGTGCCACACAACGACTCATCAGAATAACGGGACACCGGTGAACCAGCGGTGCGCAAAAGCTGCCGCGATAAAGATCGCAAAACTGATCAGTAAACCGCGTATTTCCACCGCCATATTGGGCGCTTCTGTTTTCTGCCAGTCGCCCTCGCGCCTGTTGATGGCAATGACAGTGAAGAAGGCCCAGAGACCCAGGCAGCCGAAGAGCAGGATTGAGCGGGTATCGCCGTTCACCAAGAGATGCGCCACCGCCCACACCATCAGGCCGGTGAGCTGCGGGTGACGCACCATCCGCTTGATGCGCGTTTTGGCGTGGGAGGCGCCCATCAGGATAAACGCCAGCAGCATCAACAGCATGGCGAGATGTCGGCTAAAGGCCGGAAGCACATACACCGTCTCTGGCACTGTTGAGCGCCAGCCAATCACGATTAATACCACAGACAATAAGATCATCAGGGCAAAGCTGCCTTGATAGCCCATCGGGCCAGTTCGCTGTATCCAGCGCGCCTTTAAGGGCTGTGCCAGGGAGGGGATGAAATGCACCACCACCCACAAGAGTAAACCTGTCATTAATATCGCCATGCTTGAACCCTCTGTCATCTCTATAATGTCTGAGATATTAACAGAGCGACGTTGCGCCCTACCCCGTGCAACGTTAATGGGCTATGCAGGGTGGTTCTGAAACCTAGGCGGCTGAGCCACTGGCGGCTGCAGCGCGATAACCCGCAACATTCACTGCAAAGGAAAGCAATAGATGAAAGCACCACCGACTACCGAGGCCTTGTTGTTTGATGTGGGCAATGTGCTATTGCGCATTGATCCAGCCCGCTGCCATCAGTACTGGGCGCAATTCAGCCCACTCAGCGCCACCGAGATGGCCCAGTTGCCACTTGAAAACGAGGCCTTTGAACAGCACGAGCGCGGCGAGCTCAGCGACGCTGCTTTTTTTGAGACCCTGCGCCAGCAATTGTCTTTGGACGCTAGCGATGCGCAGATTGAAGCGGGTTGGAACGCGATGGTGGTGGAGGAGATATTCCAGACCACGGCCATGATCCGTAATTGCCACCAGCGCATACGCTGCTCTATCTTTAGCAACACTAACCCTGCTCACCAGCGACTGTGGGCCCAGGACTACGGACATTTCCTGGGCTACTTTGAACAGGTGTTTGTCTCCTCCGAGATGGGGCAGCGCAAACCGGCGCAAGCGTCCTTTGGGTGGGTTTGCGATCAGCTGTCACTGCCACCCGCGCAGGTGTTGTTCTTCGATGATCGAGAAGAGAACATCGCAGGTGCCCACGCCGCGGGGCTGCAGGCGGTGCTGGTCAAATCGTCGCAGGATGTAGCCGCGGCATTGAAGCCGCTCGGGCTTGTCTAAGCGCCAGTCGCTCGGTAGCGCCATATAACGAGCGTTGAGCGCCAGAGCGGCCCGATCGAGGTATAATGGTGCCATGAATTCACCACGGAATCGTGCACATGCGTAACTCAATGGCTGATCAGCTCCTGAAGGCGGGCCTCAGCAATAAACACAAAGCGGCCAAAGCCCGCAAAGCGGTCAATCACCAGAAGAAGCTGAAAGACCGTGGCCAGATGGGCGAGACCGACGCGGAGCGTCACGCCCGAGAGAGCGATGAAGCAAAACAGACGCGGGACCGCGAGCTGAACGCAGCACGCGATGCCGATCGGGTCGCGCGCGAGCAGCTGGCTCAGGGCCGCAACATCGTGGAACACGCGCAGCAGCGGGTACAGGAGGGGGAGCAGAGCTTTCACTACACGCACGGCACAACGGTTAAGACCCTGCTGCTGGACGCAGATCAGCACCGGCACCTGACCCGTGGGCTGCTGGCGGTGGCCGCGCTGGATAACAAGGGCGTGTTGATACCGGCCAAAGCAGCCGAGAAACTGCAACAGCGCTGCGCCGAATTGCTACTGGCCTGGCACAAGGGCGAAGATGACGCACCCGATGAAAACGACCCCTACGCCGACTATCAAATCCCCGATGATTTGATGTGGTAGCAGCTTTGCCGTCTCAGCGGCTGCGCTGACAACATCAGCGCAGCCCTGGGAGTCCGCGAGGGAGACCGCGTGGGAATCCGTGCGGGAGCTCGTTTTGTGGGAGAGTTTTCAGCGGGGCTGCCGGGCTGGGGCTCCGTGCAAGATCACAGCTACTTTTAATTCCATGATCCTGGTCCTAGCCCTGATCCTGCTGCCCTGCGGTGTTTTGCTGCACTTATGTGCCTATTTGCCTAGAGCGTGTCAGTAAAATGTGACGTGTATCGCATAAAGTTCGCCCTCGTTCCCGAACAATGAGCTCCTGTTCACTTTTTGGAGCACCTCGATGGCCGAGCAATGGATACCCGGGCTGGCTGCCAACGGCAGCTTGTACCCAATTGACAAGATGGAAGCCCACCAGCAGGGGGCGCGCCACCTCGCCATATCCATCTTCTTGTTCAGTGGTCGAGAGCTGCTGATTCAGCGCCGCGCCGCAGGGAAATACCACAGCGGTGGCCTTTGGGCCAACACCTGCTGCAGCCACCCGAACTGGGGTGAATCCATGGTGGATTGCGCGCATCGGCGGCTCTACGAGGAGCTCGGCATCGCGGCCAGTATGAAGCGCGCCACGATCATTGATTATGACGCGGATGTCGGTGGCGGTCTGCGCGAGGTCGAGCAGGTGCACTTGTTCCACGGCAATGTGGACCGGGAATCACTGGAACTCAAGCTCAATCCTGAAGAAGTCAGCGAAGTGGATTGGGTCAGTCTGGACACCTTGAAGCTGCGCATGCAGGATCGACCAGAGCAGTTCAGTGCGTGGTTTAAGATCTACCTCGGCAGCGCCCTCGATCAGCTCAAGTTCCCTGAATGCCACTGAGCCTTTTGCCGATTAAAAGCGCAAATCCCAGCCCAAAAGCCCAGCTGTGATGGGGCCACACGGCTCACTGCTGTGGCGCCAACTGTCGCCACCTGCTGTCGATAGACAGGGCCAAACACGGTGGCTTTTTCACCTTGGGCCAAGTGCTGGCAATCCCGCCCGCCGAAACAACTGAGGTGCAGCATACGCTCCACCTTCTAGAATATGAAATCCTACACCTCTTCGGAATCAAGGCCTTAGAGGTCATGGCGCAGTCTGTTGCCGCTTGCACAGGCAGAGCTATAGGCGACAGAGCAGAACGCCAATCAGCAGCTGCGGCTCTGACTGCGCTCAAGGGGCCGTAGAATCTCCCGTTGAGCCCCAACGAACACGCCCCTGTACCTGATCCAATTACGTTCCAGCCGCAAAGCGGTACTGCAGGCCAGCGCAGCATTTGATATTCTCAGGGGTTATCTGCCGCCAATCAGGCGACTCACTCAGTCAGGATCTGCGCATGAACATCAGTGACAAAGCCCTACTCCGCTCTCAAGCCTATATCAACGGCCAATGGTGTGACGCCGACAGCGGTGACTCCGTCGACGTGACGAATCCTGCCAATGGCGAAGTGATCGGCAGCGTGTCCAATTGTGGCGCGGACGAGACCGAACGTGCCGTGGCCGCCGCAGACGCGGCGCTGCCTGCCTGGCGCGCCAAAACAGCCAAAGAACGCGCCCACATCATGCGCCGCTGGTACGAGCTGATGCTCGAGCACCAGGAAGATCTGGCCGTGATCCTCAGCACCGAACAGGGCAAGCCTCTGGCGGAGAGCCGTGGCGAGATCGCCTACGCGGCGAGCTTTTTTGAGTGGTTTGGCGAAGAGGCCAAGCGCATCTACGGCGATTTGATCCCGAGCCATGGCGTCGACAAGCGCATCATGGTGATGAAGCAGCCCATCGGTGTCACCGCAGCAATCACCCCTTGGAACTTTCCCTCGGCGATGATCACGCGCAAGGCCGGCCCTGCACTAGCAGCTGGCTGCACCATGGTGCTCAAACCTGCCGCTGAGACGCCCCTGTCGGCCCTCGCGCTGGCGGAGCTCGGCGAGCGCGCTGGCGTCCCCGCCGGTGTGTTCAGCGTGATCACCGGCAAACAGAGCGCCAAGGTCGGCGGTGTATTGACCTCCTCCCCGATCGTGAAGAAGCTCACGTTTACCGGCTCCACCGCCATCGGCAAATTGCTGATGCGCCAGTGCGCCGACACGGTCAAGAAAGTCTCCATGGAGCTGGGCGGCAACGCGCCCTTTATTGTGTTTGACGACGCGGACGTGGACGCGGCTGTGCTGGGCGCCATGGCTTCCAAATACCGCAACACCGGGCAAACCTGCGTCTGCACCAACCGCTTTATCGTGCAAGACGGTGTCTACGAGGAATTCAGCAGCAAGCTGGCCAAGGCCGCGAGCGAATTGAAAATAGGCGCGGCCGACAGTGGCGAGACACAGCAAGGGCCGCTGATCAACCAGGCAGCGGTGGACAAGGTGCAGCAGCACATTGACGACGCCTTAGCCAAAGGCGCACGTGTGCTGACAGGCGGCAAGCCGCACGCGCTCGGCGGACTGTTCTACGAGCCCACGGTATTGGTCGACGTCAACACCGACATGATCGTCACGCACGACGAGACCTTTGGCCCGGTTGCGCCTATCTACCGTTTCAGCGAAGAAGCCGAAGGCGTGGCCATGGCGAACGACACCGAATTCGGCTTGGCGGCCTATTTCTACGCGCGCGACATCAACCGCGTCTGGCGTGTGGCCGAAGCCCTGGAGACAGGCATCGTGGGCGTCAACGAAGGCATTATCTCCACAGAAGTCGCGCCCTTTGGCGGCGTCAAAGAGTCGGGCGTAGGCCGTGAAGGTTCGCACTACGGCATCGAAGATTTCCTTGAGATGAAATACGTCTGCCTGGGCGGCATCAGCTAACAAGCCCTGCATCCAGCAGCAGCACTCGGCACAGGGACGTGCCCATCAATTCGACAGCAAACACCAGCCACTGCGAGGGCAATACGCCCCGCTGGGGCCGCAATTGGCGTACGCCCCCTCCCTTAGTTTTTATTCTATGAGACAGCGCATGAGCGAAAAAACCTCCAGACTCTCCGGATTTCGAAAGCACAACCCAGCCGCTCGGCTTGAAATCGTAAAGGACTTTGCTGAACTCGAGAGCCAGCACAGCAGCGACTTGGGTCGAGCCGGGGCGCTGCCGCTGAGCACCGCCGACGCGATGGTCGAAAATGTCATCGGCTGCTTCGAGCTGCCACTGGGCATCGCGACCAATTTCACCATCAACGGCCGCGACTACCTGATCCCCATGGCGGTCGAGGAGCCTTCCGTGGTTGCCGCCGCCTCCAACATGGCAAGGCTGGTGAGAGATCACGGCGGTTTTCAGGCGTCCACCACCACGCCGGTGATGCGCGCACAGGTGCAAGTGCTGCGTTGCAGCGACCCCCAGGGCGCACGCATACGCCTGCTGGCCGCAGCCGCGGATATCATCGCACTGGCGAACCTGCAAGACCCCATGCTGGTGTCCCTGGGCGGTGGTTGCATCGACATCGACGTGATGATCTTTGAAGACACGCCTATCGGCGCCATGCTGGTGCTGCATTTGTTGGTGGACGTGCGCGATGCCATGGGCGCCAATGCGGTCAATACCATGGCCGAGGCCGTGGCGCCGTTGGTGGAAAAAATATCCGGCGGCGAGGTGCGGCTGCGTATCCTCTCTAACCTGGCTGACAGGCGAATGGCGCGCGCCAGTGTGCGACTGCCTGCCGCAGCATTAGACACGCCCGACTTCAGCGGCGACCGCGTCGCGGACGGCATCGTCGAGGCCTGTGCGCTCGCCATCGTCGACCCCTACCGCGCGGCGACCCACAACAAAGGCATCATGAACGGTATCGACCCGGTGGTGGTTGCTACGGGCAACGATTGGCGCGCCATCGAAGCGGGTGCACACGCCTACGCCGCGCGCGACGGTCGCTACACCGCACTGAGTCGCTGGGAGCGTGACAGCAGCGGCGCGCTGGTGGGCACCATCGAGATGCCCATGGCACTCGGGCTGGTGGGCGGCGCAACCAAGAGCCACCCGGGCGCTCGGGCGGCTCTGGCGGTGCTGGACGTGGCGTCGGCCAATGAGCTGGCGCAGATCGCCGTGGCGGTGGGCCTGGCGCAAAACATGGGCGCGCTGCGGGCGCTGGCCACCGAGGGCATTCAGCGCGGCCACATGGCGCTGCACGCCCAAAACGTCGCTATTGCCGCAGGCGCGACAAAGGGAGAGATCGAAGAACTGGCCGCGCAGCTTGCCGACGGAGGTGGTGTAAGCCAAGACCGCGCACAGACCTTGCTGCGAGACTTACGCGCTCAGCC
>JAWSVD010000330.1:0-10579 GCA_033852095.1 Granulosicoccaceae bacterium
CGTCTACCCAAGCTTTTAATTCGATGATCGAGTTGGAACTTGAAAAGGGCAAACCCCGCAACCCCTTTGTCAACGCTGGCGCCATCGTTGTCGCGGACATGCTGCTGTCCGGGCGCCAACCCAAAGAGACACTGGCAGAGATGCTCAGCTTCGTACGCGCGGCGGCTGATGACGACGAGGTGTTCATGGACCATTCACTGGCAAAGTCGGAGCGAGACACCGGTCACCGCAATTGGTCTCTGGCCCATTTCCTGAAGGCGACGGGCAATCTTCAACACAACTGCGACAAAACTCTTGGCACGTATTTTCACCAGTGCGCCATAGAAATGAACTGCGTGCAACTCGCAAAAGCCGGGCGATTCCTCGCCGGTTTCGGGCCCCAGAACAACCTGATTCCAGCCAGTCACGTGCGCAGTATTAACGCGGTGATGCTGACCTGTGGCCATTACGACGGCTCGGGGGAATTCGCCTACCGCGTGGGCTTCCCCGGGAAGAGCGGTGTCGGCGGCGGCATACTCGCCGTGATACCGGGCAAAGCATCGGTAGCGGTCTGGTCTCCTGGTCTCAACACTAACGGCAACTCCCTGCGCGGTGCCGTGGCCCTCGAGCAGCTCTCGTTGGCCACTGGCTGGTCGATCTTCAATGCCACGCCATTTTAAGAAACTCCATAATCGCCGCGGGCGAGACAACTTCCGCCGCCAATTCAGCTCTCCTGTAGCGCATTTTGCTTTAAGTGTACTTGCGCGTTTTCGCCGGCTCGAAGCAACGCAGTAGAAACTCAGGGCCCTGCTCTTTTCCTCTGGAAACTTTCGCTACGGCCACACCGCGCCTCGAGAGATTCTACAAAGGCGATTGAAGGGCGCAGCTCTGGGCTTTGCGCGGAATGCCGCCCTCATTTGGGCTAATAAACCCCATAAAACACCCTGCTAACCGCCTCCTGCAGGGCAAAAACCATATGTGCTTCAACTTTATTTAGCCAGCGTCGCTGATACCGAGAATTCCCTGTTGGTTAATTAAACTGGGGGATACATTCTCACAATTCAGCGGGTAGTTCCATGTATACAAAAAGCAACAGCAGACTCTCCTGTCATCTGGTGATCGCGCTAACCATGAGCTCCTTGCTGGGAGCTTGCAGCAGTGATGACGACAGCCAGAATGCCGCATCCCTAGGCCCAGCCTATACCGGGGAAATAACCCCCACTGAAGAGTTTGACATGCCTGCTCTGCAGCCAGATGGCAAGGGCGGTTACTTCGTCTACGCCGCCAAGAACGGAAATTTCCCCGCGGTCCCCGCCGCCCGCGTACTGCACAGCGATGAGCAGTACGGACTGCCAGAAGCCGACCAGCCCCCTAAGTTAGAAGTCGGTGATGCAGTATCGCTGCGATGGAAAATGTACGGCCTGCGCAGCGGCGAGCTGGTGGAAGACAGTGACACGCTGTTTACCCAAGAACCAGCGGTTATCGTGCTCGGCGGTGGTTTGGGAGGAACAGCCGAAGTGCCAGATGAAGTCCACGATGCCCTGCTGGGCCAGCGCATTGGCGACAAAATACAAGTACTGTTCCAGTATCAGATGGAAGGACTTCCAGAATACTTAGAGGCCGATGACGCCTACACCTTGGTGGTCGAAATAATTTCTAAAAGTTGATTGTGAGTTCGGCGCCCGGTAAGGCGATACCTGAGCCCAACTTTGAATAAGACAAGAGAATCAAACATGAATAAAGCAAACACAGCTGCCAAGCGACTGCTCAAACTGACAGCCCTGTGCGTCGCCATGGGCGCATCGACTCAGGTACAAGCGTTGACCCAGATGGGCACAGGCTCGGTCGGCGATCGCGTCTGGTACGACAGCGACCAAGACGGGGTGCAGGACGCTGGCGAAAAAGGGGTGCCCGAAGTCACCGTGACCATCAATGACTGCGGAACGGGCATGGAACTGCAATCCACCCGTACCAATGCCGGTGGTCATTATTCCATCGCTTACATTGATCCAGGCCAGACGGTCAGGGTTCAGGTGTACCCCGATTCGAATTACGACTACGACGGGGCTGAGTTCACACCTTACCGTACGGGCTCTGACACGTTGAAGGACAACAACGGTATGGAGCTTCCTGGCGCAACAGAAAACGTCGGTGCGAGCGAGTGTTTTTCGGTCAGAGCGGGCCGTAAGACGAACGCCATGGATTTTGGCATCTACTTGGATGAAGAGCCTGGCGGCGGCACCGGCAGCGGTGGTGGCGGAAGCAAACCACAACCCAACCCTCCCACCGCAAACCACGGCAAGATCGGCGACCGAGTCTACTACGACAACAACAAGAACGGCGTCTATGACACCGGAGATGCAGGCATCGGCGGTGCCACGGTGACCCTATACGATGCAGACGACAATGCAGTCGCCAGTCAAAGCTCTGGGCCCAGCGGCGGATTCCTTATCGAAGTCCCCGCCGGCTGCTATAGAGCGGTCCTGACGCTGCCCGGCAGCGTAGACACCAGCACCGTGCTCTACGACGGCACGATCAATAACATTTGTGTCAGTGACGGGGAAGTCAATCGCGCCATCGACTTTTCGATCGAGAAGAAGGAACTGCCGGCAAATGGCACCATCGGTGACATGGTCTACTACGACAATAACAACAACAGCACGTACGACGCGGGTGACGCGGGTATGCAGGGTGCTGCTATCACTGTCTACGATAGCAGCAATGCAGTTGTGGGCAGAACGACGACAAATGCCAATGGCGTCTTTCACATTGAAGTGCCAGCAGCCTGTTACAAAGTGGTGATGACATTGCCCTCAGGTGTCAGCACGACCGGTCTCAGCTACAACCCCACTAAAAACAACGTGTGTGTCGCCGCCGGTCAAACGCTTAACGTTATTGATTTCTTTGCCTATCGCAGTGTGCCTGTCCCCACTTGGGATATTGGTGCATGCAACCGCAACAACTACCACCGCAACGACCCCAAGGGCGACAGCATCAACTTCAGAGAACATTCCACCGCAAACATTGCGGACAGTTGGGATGTCTACAATTCCAGCCAACGGTTTATGTTCAATACGAATTCTCTGGCTGAACACATTTACGGCGGCAGACCCTTCGCAACCCGATCAAACCCGTGGCATCAGCCCGCCAGCGGATTGCCGAGCTATCGCGTTATCTATTCACATCAAGAGAGCAGGAACCGATCCTATGATTTCAGTGGCATGTACTACGCAGTAGGCATTAAAAACAGTCAGCGATCGCGGATGAAAACGTGTGTTTCACGCCCTATCTCACCAGTGGCACTGGACCTGAACGGCGACGGCCACATCGGTGTTACAGGTGAGACCACCGCACGTGCCGGCAACAGAGAGAACACCGGACGCACAGTAGCCTTTGACATGTACGGGGATGGTCAGCCACAACAGATGGAGTGGTTCTCAGGCGACGGTGATGGCATCTTGATCGACAACCGCGATGGCTTGGCGATGCGCCAAATGAACGGCACGCGCTTGTTCGGCGACCAGAACGGGCGCTTTGGCAGCGGCTATGAGCAGATGCAGTTGCTGGACATCAACGGTGATCAGATCTTAAGCAACGCCGAGCTGAGCGGCTTGGAACTGTGGATCGATAACGGCGACGCGGTGGTGCAAGACGGTGAGTTGCATAGCCTTGCTGGCCACGGTATCCAGTCCATCAGCACGCACATGAGCATGCTCAACGGTATGATGCGATCCACAGCAGTGCGCCACGACGGCAGTCATATCATGACCGAGGATGTGTGGTTCAGCACGGCAGCTTTGGCGAGTTCAGCCGCTGCCCCAGTAGCCGCTGCACCCTTCAGTCTATTTGCAGCACTCATGGGCGCATTGACCGCAATTGGAGCTGCCATAGCCCTGCGTCACAAGCCGGCACACAAGAGAATGGAAGGCTGATCTTTTAGCGCAGAGAGACTTCGCATCTACTGCGCACGACAGCGCCTGCACTCTGCGGGCGCTGAACAAAACCACCTCCCCTTGCACTCACAGAGGTGGAGAACTCCATCCAACTAAAAAAACAGCCTCGTGCACACACCCGCTCATTGCCTCTAGCTAATTTCTCAAGGGTCTCAGTTGGCATACATACCCTGCCCCTCATTCTTCTGCAGAACAATTCAACTTCATCCCATCACGACAAAGCCAGTATCAGTGTCTGTCGACACCCAACCCCCTATTCAAAAGCACATGACAAAAATCTAGATCCTTGACAACGGATGCCATGCGCACCGCTGGCATACGCTCAATCGGATCGTATTGTTTGTGTATTAACTTTCCAGTCATTTCGTCGCTGAATAAGACAACCCCGAAAAACATCAACACACTGGGGATAAATTCGTATCTATCAGCGAGAAGTTCCATGCGCACGAAATCAAACCCTAAGCACTCATCTTCATACGCTCTCACGATCGTTTTGGCGATGAGCGCTGCGATAGCTGGTTGCAGCAGCGATGACAGCGATCAATCGTCCAGCAGCAACGCCCTTGGCCCCGCCTACACCGGCGAAATCACACTCACAGAAGAGTATGTGATCCCGGATATCGAGTCAGATGGCAACGGCGGCTACTATGTGCACGCGGCCAAGAACGGGAATTTCCCCGCCGCGCCAACTGCGCGCATTCTGCACAGCGACGCGCTATACGGACTGGATGAATCCCTCCAACCAGAAAAGCTGCTGAAAGGAGACGCAGTTTCCATTCAGTGGAAAATGTACGGCTTGCGCAGTGGCGAACTGGTCGAAGACAGCGAAACGTTATTCCCTGAAAGCGCGGCGGTGATTGTGCTCGGGGGCGGTCAGGGAGGAACAGCCGAAGTGCCAGCCGCGGTGCACGACGCACTTCTAGGGCAACGGGTGGGTGACAAAATACAAGTTGTATTCCAGTACGACATGGAAGGCTTACCTGAATACCTAGAATCCGACGATGCCTACACACTCGTGATCGAGCTTCTCTCAAAAAGTTGATTCAAATCACCGTCTTCCCGCGAGTGACGACAGAAAACTCTACAGAGAATTTTAAAGAGAAATCACATGAATAAAAACAACACCCCCGCTTTGGCCCTGTTCAAGTTGTCTGCGCTGTGCATTGCCATGGCTGCCTCTACACAGGTACATGCGTCAACCCCTATGGGCACAGGCTCAGTTGGCGACCGTGTCTGGTACGACAGCAATCAAGATGGTTTACAGAACGACGGTGAGAAAGGAGCCCCCAGCATCACGGTAACGCTCAACGACTGCGCCACTGGCATGGAGCTACAATCCACGCGCACCGACGCCAGTGGCAGTTACAACTTAGCGTATATAGACGCGGGGCAGAGAGTCCGCTTGCAGGTGTACCCTGATTCAAACTACGACTACGACGGCGCGTATTTCACCGCCCCTCGGGAGGGCACGGACACACTGATCGACAGCAATGGGCTGGAGGTGACCGGTGCGACAGAGAACACGGGTGCAAGTGAGTGTTTCACGGTTCAAGCGGGTGTCAAAACAAATGCGATGGACTTCGGTATCTATCTCAGTGACGCAACGGGATCCGGTCCCAATGTCGATGAGTATGGGCCTAAGCCGCAGCCAAACCCACCCGAAGATGATGACGCATCTATCGGCGACTTGGTGTTCTACGACCTCAATGAGAACGGCATCTACGACGGCAACGACACCGGAATAGAAGGAGCCACTGTCGTTCTATATAACAGCTCCGGAGCTACTGCAGGCTATCAGAATACCGACAGCCGCGGCTCCTTTCTGGTAGCCGTTCCCGCAGGCTGCTATACCGCAGCGCTGAGTCTACCCGGAAGTATTGATCCCGCCACTGTGCTGTTTGACGCCACAATCGACGATATTTGTGTCAGCGCCGGAGAAGTGAATCGCGCCATCGATTTTGCCGTTGCTGAAAAAGAAATTTTGGCGAATGCAACAATTGGCGACAAGGTCTTTTATGACAACAATAACAACGGCGTCTATGACTACGGAGACAAGGGCATGCAGGGTGCCGTCGTCAGAGCCTATGACCAGAGCAACGCGCTGGTAAACAGCGCCACAACATCCGCCAGCGGTGTTTTTCATATGGAGATACCGCCGGCTTGTTATAGAGTGGTGATGACCCTACCCACAGGCGTCAGCACAACTAACCTCAGCTATAACCCCACCAAGAACAACGTGTGTGTCGGCCCAGGTCAGCTAAACAACAACATCGACTTCTCTGCCTACCGAAATGTTCCAGTGCCTACCTGGGAAATAGGCGCATGCAATCGCAACAACTACCACCGCAACGATTCCAAGGGCGACAGCATTAATTTCCGTGAGCATTCCCGCAGCAACACGGCTGACAGCTGGGATGTATACGACTCACGGCAACGCTTTATGTACAACACCAACTCTTTGGCTGAGCATATCTACGGCGGAAGAACCTTCGCGACCCGATCTAACCCGTGGTACCAACCTGTCAGTGGTTTGCCGGGCTACCGTGTCATCTATTCACATCAAGAGAGCCAGAACCGTCGCTATAACTTCATGGGCTCGTACTACGCCGTGGGCATCAAGAACGGTCAGCGATCGCACATGAGAACATGTGCCTCACGCCCGGTCTCTCCTGTGGCACTGGATTTGAACGGCGACGGTCAAATCGGCGTTACGGGTAAAACCACAGCACGTGACGGCAGCAGAGAGAGCATTGGACGCACAGTCGACTTTGACATGAACGGTGATGGTCAGCCACAACAGATGGAGTGGTTCTCAGGCGACGGTGATGGCATCTTGATCGACAACCGCGATGGCTTGGCGATGCGCCAAATGGACGGCACGCGCTTGTTCGGCGACCAGAACGGGCGCTTTGGCAACGGTTATGAGCAGATGCAGTTGCTGGACATCAACGGTGATCAGATCTTAAGCAACGCCGAGCTGAGCGGCTTGGAACTGTGGATTGATAACGGAGATGCCGTTGTGCAAGCTGGAGAGATACAGAGCCTCGCGAGTCACGGCGTACAGCTCATTAGCACTCAGATGTCCATGACAAATGGCATGATGCGATCAAATGCCACCCACGTCGACGGGCATCAGATCCTGACTGAAGATGTGTGGTTCTCTGTCGCACCTGTTGCCGCCACCGCGGCTGCGCCGCAAGCTCAAGTTGTCACTGCGGCCTCTGCATTGTTCGCCGCCCTGATGGCTGCACTGACTACCGCCGGCGCAGCTCTGGGTGTACGCAGCAAAGTGGGACTGCTCAAAGTTAAGGGCTAAGTTCTTGAGCTAAGCCCAAGTAATTAGCGCTATACCACCTAAGGCACAACAACGCCCGCACTCTGCGGGCGTTGCTTTAGACACACCTGAGGTCACCGAATGAATCCGCAATCGACAGATTGCCCATTAGCTACGGCCATGCTTGCAATATGCATTTTCGGCATCTGTCTTGGTGTTAACATTTCAACACCCATTCGAAAGAGAATACAGACAAAAACACCCACACTATCCTGCTCTTAAATCAGTGTTCTTATTGCAGATATAAACACTTGGAAATTGTTCCTAGGCTCAAACTGACTCATTTTAGCTATACCAAATAGGCCGTAATCTCACACCAGTCCAAAAACCATTAGCATGCGAAGAGAACAGATTCTCTGTCTCTGCCAACAATGGTCCACATGGATAAGGAAATCATCGGACATTCTCGATGTGTATTTCCATACGTTCGATATATTGCATTCCAAACCACTGGGCACAGCTGTGCCAGCGCATATTTTGCGAATCGAAAAACTGGTCATGCAATTCAACGTCGACCCAGTATTGACATCCTTCAATCTGGCGATGAAGTCAGTCCCCCTCAGTAAAGAACGAGAGATGTGCCTGCTCGCCTCATTGCAGTACATCGCTGCACATCATCGATCGGGCAGTCAACACCAATATTCCAATAAACTGAGCTCTCTGTTTTCAACAGATCGCCTTAACCTCACCGTTGTGGCATTTTTGATGAGTGTCGCGCAGTTTGTCTACGCCAGCCGCGAGGACTTAGCCGTGGAGTATTTGATAAAACACTTTTCATGGTTACGTGTTAATTGCGTGGAAGACGCGGCCTGCCTTAACATCGCCGCAGCTTATGTCTGCAATAAATTCGGCCGATTCGAGCTCGCACTGCAATTTTCCTATCTTGGTTATTCGAGTGCCTTTCGCCGCGAAGAAGAGTTTCTCATCAGCTACGCGAGCTATTTCATGCTGACCAGCAATCAGCTCAGCGGCAGCAGCTCTGTCAGTTTGCAATCAATGTATGACAAAAAAATAGACAAGTTAGAGGCCGGCAATCTAGATCTAGGTGTACATATAAACTACCTCTTGCCCGTGTACGCGGCGAGCCAAGAGGTCACATCCAGCAACCCTGACTTTTCTCGCGTCAGGTACCTGCTCGGGCTCGCCGCTGATCTGGAAAACGCCACCGATGGCAACTGCCAAGCTGCCTGGGCTGTCGTGAACGGATTTTCACACTTGCGCCTGGGCCGCAACAACAAGGCCACCGAGCAGCTTAAAAACTCGGAGCAGTTGCAGGAACGCGCAGAGGCCACCATCGATCCACTCAGAAAGCTGTTACAGCAGGGCTTGGGCTTGCAAATTTCGCCTCCTGACTTGACGTGCAGGCCAGCAACAGCTCGTGCTTGGCAATCGCTGAAATATTGCGCGGAGTACCAATCAATGCCGGCCAGCTCTTAAGGCTAGCACTGCTGGGCCTGAGCGGCTTTGTAAGCCTTCAGGTCATCCGCAATGATGAAGTAAACAGTAGGTGCTGGATTTATCAGCACACGGACTGTCTATGACAGCCTTGTAATTAATGAATGTCGTCGCTTGAATCATTCTCATTGTTCAATATCTAACCCATCCTCACATTCGAACAACGCGCGCAAAAGAGCGACAGTCACTTGACACCGAAGGTTTCAAAGTCTCCTGTCTAGCCCTTTCTGGCTATTCGCACGTCCCTATATTCGCAATTTTCATATTCTGCGATAAAGTACGGAATACTCTTTAGAAAGGACGATTGTGATTTACAGCGATCTGACCCGAGATCATCAACCTCGAATATTTTTAGCTGCACGCGATGTGCTCACGTCTAGTCAACTTGCATTATCGGTTTCTGAAAATCTTTTCCGTATTGAGAGTTTAGTTCTACAGTACGGCATTGACCCCGTACTCGATGCCTTTGACCGCGCCCTGTGCGGCGGCGACATCACAACGCCGCGCCGCATGTGTGTACTGATCGCCTTGCAATATACCGCCATGTTATTCGGTTCACCTCGCGAGATTCTCTACAGAGATAAAATCCAAGCGCTGATATCCACAGACCGCCTTGACCTCTCTATCTGTGCTTTTTCCACAGGGGTTGTGGGTTATGTGTATAACAATCGCGCGGATCAAGCGGTTGAGTGGCTGGTGGATAAGTTCGAGTGGCTGCGGGCCAATCGCGTCTGCAGAGCGGCTTCGCTGAACATTGCCGGTGCCTACGTCTGCAAAGAGTTCGGTCAGTTTGATCTCGCGCTGCAATTCTCCTATCTCGCCTACGCAGACGCTTTTCACGCCGAGGACGAGCTGTCGATCATGCTCGCCAATTACTTTGTGCTCAATACGCACCGCCTTTCCACTGGCAATTCCAACAATTTACAGGGCATGTTTGACCAGGAGGTACGTAAGCTGCAGTCCGGCCAAATCAACCTTGGTGTTCACTCCAACTACCTGCTGCCCGTGTACGCGGCCAGTCAGGAAGTGGAGACGGCCAAGCCAAATATTCAGCGAGTGGAGCGCATGCTCTCACTGGCCAGCGAGCTGGGTGACTCGGTCGACGGCAACTGCAGGGCGTCTTGGGCCGCTGCCAAAGGCTTTCTCGAGCTGCACCGCGGCAACAACGTGCAAGCGAAGAATTATCTGCATCAATCTGAAGCGTTACAGCAAAGAGCAGATGCCACGCTCGAACCTCTGCGGCAAAAGCTGCGCCTTGGGCTGGGCATGCGAGCCGCGCCCCCTGTCTTGAGCTGGACGCCGGCCAGCAGCCAGGCATGGCGCGAGCTGCACCGCTGTGCCTCACTGCAATCAAGCTTTGCGCTGAGCGGATAAACAGCAAGGCGCCCGTATGCCTGCTCCGTGCCACCTTGCGGCGCGATAGCAGCAGACAGAGCACGGCGGAACTTCGCTGCAGTGCCTTGTTCCATCCCACTAAACACGCCTAAGCAAAGGTCTCAACGGCCGTTGCTGCCAAGCAAAGCCCCTTCACCGCCCAAGCCGCTGTACCATGTCGGTCGTTGCCGTGATGCGCAGGCAACCCCACTATCGACCTTGGACTTTTGAGCATGAAACACTGGACCCAACTGGGCGAAGCCCCCATCCCCGGCACCTCCAAGTCATTGACCTTGTTCAGCAGCAAAGACGACTTCCACATCAAGATGAGTGGCGGCTTTGAGTTGATGAGTACGCGCAAACACGGCTCTGAAGATGCCCTGGGCAGCCTGCCCTGCGAGCGGTTGAAAGACGCCACCGCGGCGCAGGTGTTGATCGGCGGGCTGGGCATGGGCTTCACGCTCGCCAAAGTACTCGCCAACGT
>JAWSVD010000031.1:0-15824 GCA_033852095.1 Granulosicoccaceae bacterium
TCGCGATGGTGATACCACGCGCCTTCTCTTCAGGAGCGTTGTCGATCTGGTCGAACGCGCGCACCTCACCACCGAACTTCTTACCCTGAACCACTGTCAATGCAGCTGTCAGCGTCGTTTTACCGTGATCAACGTGACCAATAGTACCTACGTTGACGTGCGGTTTGGTTCTTTCGAATTTTTCCTTTGACACTTGTCGCTGTCCTCAAATTGTTATCAGTTTCGAGCAGCACCACACGGCACGACTCTAAAAATAGTTAATTAATAGTACCGGCTGCGCATGGCCTCAAGTACCGACTTAGGCGCCTCGCTGTACCGACTGAACTCCATCGAATACACCGCCCTCCCCTGCGTTGCAGAACGCAGATCAGTGGAGTACCCAAACATCTCTGCCAGCGGAACGTCCGCCTTCACTGCCTTGCCGGCCGCTGTGTCATCCATACCGTGAACAACACCTCGCCGCCGGTTTAGATCACCGATCACATCCCCCATATACTCTTCAGGCGTCTCCACCTCCACCGCCATCAGCGGCTCGAGCAATACGGGCCGCCCTTTAAGCGCCCCATCACGAAAACCCATTGAAGCTGCGATCTTAAAGGCCATTTCACTGGAGTCAACCTCGTGATATGAGCCATCAAACAACGTGGCCTTCACATCAACAACAGGGTAGCCCAAAAGCACCCCGCTTTGCATTTGCTCCTGAATCCCCTTGTCGACAGACGAGATGAACTCTTTGGGCACCGAATCACCGGCGACTGCGTTCACGAACTCATAACCAGCCCCCTGCTCCAGAGGCTCCATGCGTAACCACACATGAGCGTATTGACCCTTACCACCGGTCTCGCGCACGAACTTCGCTTCAACCTCAACCGTTTCGCCGATGGACTCACGGTAGGCCACCTGTGGCTTACCCACACCGGCCTTCACCTTGAACTCGCGCTGCATGCGGTCCACCAATATCTCAAGGTGCAACTCACCCATGCCAGAGATAATTGTCTGACCAGACTCTGCATCAGTCTCCACCCGAAAAGACGGATCCTCAAGAGCCAGACGACTCAATGCGAGCGCCATCTTCTCCTGGTCCGCCAGAGAGCGAGGCTCAACCGCAACCGATATAACCGGCTCCGGGAACTCCATTCGCTCCAACAAGATGTGCTTGCCCATGTCACACAGGGTCTCACCTGTGGTCACGTCTTTCATGCCCACTGCAGCGGCAATATCACCCGCACGCACTTCCTGTATCTCTTCTCGATTGTTCGAATGCATCTGCAGCAAACGACCAATTCGCTCTCGCTTCCCTTTAATCGGGTTAAACACCGCCTCACCGGACTTGACCACACCGGAATACACCCGGAAAAAAGTCAGTGTTCCGACAAAGGGATCAGCCATGATTTTGAAAGCCAGCGCCGCAAACGGCTCTTCATCACTCGCTGTGCGAGTCTCGCTCGCCCCACCATCGACGGAGACACCCTGAACAGCAGGCACATCCATTGGAGACGGCATAAAATCCAATACGGCGTCCAGCATCAGCTGAACACCTTTATTCTTAAAAGCAGAACCACACAACACTGGCACGATTTCATTTGCAATGGTGCGCGCTCTCAATCCGAACTTCAGCTGCTCTAGCGTAAGAGCAGAACCACCCAAGTACGCATCTAAAAGCTCGTCATTCGCCTCAGCCGCCGCCTCCACCATCACTTCACGAAGCGACTCAGCCTGCGCCTGCAGCGATTCAGGTATCTCTCGGAAAGACACCTGAGCACCCATGTTCTCTTCGGACCAATACACGGCACGCATGGTGAGCAGATCGACGACCCCCTCGAAAGACTCTTCAGCTCCGATGGGGAAGGCCACCGCTACAGGATTAGCCTTGAGCCGATCACGCACCTGCTCTAGGACACGGAAGAAATCGGCACCGGTACGATCCATCTTATTGACGAAAGCGATGCGAGGTACCTGGTATTTATTGGCTTGCCGCCACACCGTCTCGCTTTGGGGCTGAACACCACCCACTGCACAAAACACCGCACACGCACCATCCAAAACACGCAGCGAACGTTCGACTTCAATGGTGAAGTCCACATGCCCAGGCGTGTCCAGTATGTTGATGCGGTGCTCTGGGTAAGCACCCTCCATCCCCTTCCAAAAACAAGTTGTTGCAGCGGAGGTTATGGTAATCCCCCGCTCTTGCTCCTGCTCCATCCAGTCCATAACGGCAGCACCGTCGTGGACCTCGCCTATCTTGTGCGAGACACCGGTATAAAACAACACACGCTCAGTTGTGGTTGTCTTACCAGCGTCAATATGGGCCATGATGCCGATATTTCGATAACGCTCGATGGGCGTATTACGAGCCACAGCATCAGGTCCTTTTCTTACTACCAGCGGTAATGCGCGAAAGCTTTGTTGGCTTCGGCCATGCGGTGCGTATCTTCACGCTTCTTAGCTGCCGATCCACGATTCTCAGTGGCATCGTATAGCTCACCCGCTAAACGCTGCACCATGGACTTCTCACCGCGCTTGCGTGCAGAGTCGATGATCCAGCGCATGGCAAGACCTGTACGTCGCACAGGGCGAACTTCAACAGGCACCTGGTAAGTTGCACCACCGACTCGTCGAGATTTAACCTCTACCGCTGGCGCCACATTTTCCAATGCAGTACCCATCAGCTCGAGCGCATCACCCTTACCTTTTTCAGTGAGGATATCCAGCGCACCGTACATGATGCCCTCAGCAACAGACTTCTTGCCGCTGACCATGATCATGTTGATGAACTTGGCTACTTTCAAATCGTGGAACTTAGGATCCGGAAGGATGGATCGCGTTTGACTTTCTCTTCTACGTGACATGAGCTACTAAACCTTTAAGACTTCGGACGCTTGGTGCCGTACTTAGAGCGACCCTGTTTACGATCACCAACACCTTGTGTATCAAGCGCACCACGAACCGTGTGGTAACGAACACCTGGCAAATCCTTTACACGACCACCACGGATCAGTACGACCGAGTGCTCCTGGAGGTTGTGCCCTTCACCACCGATGTATGAAGTAACTTCAAAACCGTTGGTCAAACGCACACGCGCGACTTTACGCATCGCGGAGTTGGGTTTCTTAGGAGTAGTCGTGTAAACGCGGGTGCAAACACCACGGCGCTGTGGGCAAGCCTCAAGGGCCGGCACGTTGCTTTTCTCCGCTTTGCTCTTGCGCGGCTTGCGCACCAGCTGATTGATCGTAGCCATAAATTGGTCCGTTAAATTAATACTGGCCCAACCACCGAGAGGTGACCAAGCCCAAATGAGTTCGCTAGGCAGCTGGATATACACAGCCGCGTACCGCCACAAAAACATGCGGCAAGCTCAAAACGGGGATTTTAAGTATAAAATCCCCTTCAAGTCAAGCCTATTAGTACCTACGGCTCGCTAGGAGCCTCAGGCTTGTCACTACTTTGAGACAAACCAGCCAAATTAATTTCTGGCTCAGCTGGTTTTTCTACTTCGTTAAGCATCTCTGACAACCCGTCAAGGCTGACTTCCATCGCATTTCTAGCCTTCTTGCGACGAGCATGGAAAGCCTGCCCAGTACCAGCAGGAATCAGGCGACCGACAATAACGTTCTCTTTCAGTCCGCGCAGCTCATCCTTCGCTCCGCGCACAGAGGCGTCCGTCAGCACGCGTGTTGTCTCCTGGAAAGATGCCGCAGAGATGAACGAGTCAGTGACCAGAGACGCCTTGGTGATACCCAACAAGGTGTTCTGGTAACGAACCGTTATCTTTTTCTCGCCTTCGAGCTTGTCGTTCAGGTCTCGCAAACGAGATATATCGATTTGCTCGCCCGGCAAGAGCGTTGAATCTCCAGCGTCCGCCACATCAACTTTGCGCAACATCTGACGAATAATGACTTCGATGTGCTTGTCATTGATACCAACACCCTGCAAACGGTACACGTCTTGAATCTCTTTGACCAAATACGCTGCCAGCTCACTGACACCCAGCAATCTCAGGATATCGTGAGGGTTGGGCTCTCCATCGACCACAACCTCGCCGCGGACCACGTGCTCACCTTCAAACACGTTTACCTTACGCCACTTGGGGATCAACTCCTCGTAGCGCTCACCGTCTTCTAATGTGATCACCAGACGCTGCTTGCCTTTGGTCTCCTTACCGAAACTGACGGTACCGGAGACTTCAGCCAAGATGGCAGGCTCTTTAGGCTTGCGCGCTTCGAACAAGTCGGCAACCCGTGGCAAACCACCGGTGATATCACGTGTTTTCGATGATTCTTGCGGCAGACGAGCCACCACATCACCGACGCCCACTTCTGCCCCGTCTTCTAGATTGACGATGGCGCCGGCAGGCAGATAATATTGCGCCGGTATATCCGTACCCGCCCAATTCAATTCCTTGCCGTCTTCATCCACCAGTCTGACCAGCGGGCGTAGGTCTTTACCTGCAGCCGTACGCTGGTTAGGGTCACGAATGATCACAGACGACAAGCCCGTCATCTCGTCCGTCTCACGGTCAACCGTCACGCCCTCGACAAAATCGAAGAAGTTAAGACGACCCGCTACCTCAGTGATGATGGGATGGGTGTGGGGATCCCACTGAGCGACCGTCTGGCCGGCAGTGATGGCATCACCGTCATTGACGGAAATGATGGCACCGTAGGGCACACGGTAGCGCTCACGTACACGCCCACTGTCCTCCACAACACCGATCTCACCGGATCGCGACACAGCGACTTGATTACCCTGCTTGTTAATCACTGTCTTGATGTTACTCAAGCGCACTGAACCGCTGGTCTTAACATCCACACTGCTGGCCGCAGCTGATCGACTAGCAGCTCCACCGATGTGGAATGTCCGCATGGTGAGCTGCGTACCGGGCTCACCGATGGACTGAGCCGCCATGACACCAATAGCTTCACCGTTGTTGATCATGTGGCCGCGAGCCAGGTCACGCCCGTAACAGGTCGCGCAGACACCGAAACGCGTCTTACAAGAGATCGGAGAGCGCACAAGTATCTCATCCACACCCACGGTCTCTATGAGCTCGCAGATCTTCTCATCCATCAAAGTGCCCGCCGGCAGCATGATGTCTTCAGTCCCAGGCGTGAGCACGTCCTTCGCGGCCACTCGACCGAGAACACGCGCACTCAGCGGCTGCACAACGTCGCCGCCTTCGATGATAGGTCGCATCACCAGGCCGTCCACCGTGCCACAATCGTACTCGTTGACAACGACGTCCTGGGCCACATCCACCAGACGACGCGTCAAGTAACCGGAGTTAGCGGTCTTCAGCGCGGTATCAGCAAGGCCCTTTCGCGCGCCGTGTGTCGAAACAAAGTACTGAATAACATTCAGGCCTTCACGGAAATTAGCCGTGATCGGCGTTTCGATGATCGAACCGTCGGGCTTAGCCATCAAGCCCCGCATACCGGACAACTGACGAATCTGAGCAGCACTACCCCGAGCGCCCGAGTCAGCCATCATGAACACGGCATTGAAAGACGCCTGCTCTACTTGATTGCCTTCGCTGTCGGTGACCATTTCAGAGCCGAGCTCTTTCATCATCGAATGCGCGACTTTGTCATTGGCGTGCGACCAAATATCGACCACTTTGTTGTAACGCTCACCCTCGGTCACCAGACCCTGGGAGAACTGCGCCTCGATCTCTTTAACCTCAGCCTCAGCCGAATTGATAATACCGACCTTGTCCGCAGGTATGACCATGTCTTCGATGCCAATCGACATACCGGCAGTTGTCGCTTGCCTAAACCCGAGGTACATCATCTGGTCGGCAAACACGACGGTGTCTTTCAGACCACAATCCCGATAACAGCTGTTGATCAAGCGCGAGATGTTTTTCTTGGTCAAATCACAATCAACCAAAGAGAAAGGCATCAGGGGCGGCAACAGCTCGGACAATAGGGCTCGACCGACCGTTGTCTCCACCCGGGAGATCTTGGGTGTGCGAGCACCGCTCTCTTCATCTATCTCCACATCGGCGACTCGAACCGTGATCCGGGCCTGCAAACCAATGGTCTGATTGTCGTAGGCACGACGGCACTCAGACACGTTTGCAAACTTGGCACCTTCGCCTTTAGAGCCAACGCGCATGCGGGTCATGTTGTACAGACCCAAGACGATATCCTGAGACGGCACAATGATGGGCTCGCCGTTTGCGGGCGACAACACGTTGTTGGTTGCCATCATCAAGGCACGCGCTTCCAACTGCGCCTCGATAGACAAGGGCACGTGCACGGCCATCTGATCGCCGTCGAAGTCGGCGTTAAACGCAGCACACACCAATGGGTGCAGCTGGATCGCCTTGCCTTCAATCAAGACCGGCTCAAAAGCCTGGATACCCAAACGGTGCAGCGTGGGCGCCCGGTTCAGCATCACTGGGTGCTCGCGAATAACCTCTTCGAGAATATCCCAGACTTCTGGCCCTTCACGCTCAACCAGCTTCTTTGAAGCTTTGATAGTTGCAGCGAGACCGCGCATTTGCAGCTTAGAGAAGATAAAGGGCTTAAACAGTTCCAGCGCCATTTTCTTCGGCAGACCACACTGGTGCAATCGCAGCGTAGGACCACACACGATAACTGAACGACCAGAATAGTCGACCCGCTTGCCCAGCAGGTTTTGGCGAAAACGCCCCTGCTTGCCCTTGATCATGTCTGCCAGCGACTTCAGGGGGCGCTTGTTGCTGCCAGTGATGGCGCGGCCACGACGGCCGTTGTCCAACAGCGCATCGACAGATTCCTGCAGCATGCGCTTTTCATTGCGCACAATGATATCGGGCGCCGACAGCTCAAGGAGCCTACGCAGACGGTTGTTGCGGTTGATCACGCGACGGTAAAGGTCGTTCAGATCAGACGTGGCGAAACGCCCGCCGTCCAACGGCACCAGGGGACGCAAATCAGGCGGCAACACAGGCAGCACTGACATGATCATCCACTCAGGACGGTTGCCCGACTCGAGGAACGATTCGATCAAACTCGAGCGCTTAATCAGACGCTTGAGCTTGGTGACAGACTTGGTTTCTTCAATTTCTTGACGCAGTCGCTCAGCATCCGATTTGAGATCGATCGCCTTGAGCATGTCATGGATTGCTTCAGCACCCATGCGGGCATCAAACTCATCACCGTGCTCTTGCACAGCTTCGAGATACTGCTCGTCGTTGAGCAGCTGACCGGTCTCCAGCGTTGTCATACCGGGGTCTACAACCACGAAGGCCTCGAAGTACAAGATGCGCTCTATTTCACGCAAGGTCATGTCCATCAACAGCCCGATACGAGACGGCAGTGACTTCAAATACCAAATATGAGCAACTTTACTGGCGAGCTCAATATGACCCATGCGCTCACGGCGCACCTTGGTCAACGTGACCTCAACACCACACTTCTCACACACCACACCGCGGTGCTTAAGACGTTTGTATTTGCCACAAAGACATTCGTAATCTTTGGTTGGGCCAAATATTTTCGCGCAAAACAGTCCGTCACGCTCAGGTTTGAATGTACGGTAGTTGATTGTCTCGGGCTTTTTAACCTCGCCAAACGACCAGGAGCGTATAAGCTCCGGCGAGGCGAGGCTGATGCGAATGTGGTCGAAATCTTCCGATTCATTCTGCATTTTGTAAAGCGTCAGTAACTCTTTCATGACTTCTCCACGGATACCTTAGTGAGTGACAAGGGGTTGCAATACACGCCTGTCATCACTCCTGTTCCAATTCGATGTTGATACCCAAAGAACGAATCTCTTTCAGCAACACATTAAAGGACTCGGGCATGCCCGGCTCCATCCTGTGGTCACTGTCGACGATGTTCTTGTACATCTTGTTTCGACCGTTCACGTCATCAGACTTGACCGTGAGCATCTCTTGAAGCGTGTAGGCAGCACCGTAAGCCTCAAGTGCCCAAACCTCCATCTCTCCGAAACGCTGACCACCAAACTGAGCTTTACCGCCCAGAGGCTGCTGAGTGACCAAGCTGTATGGACCGGTAGAGCGCGCATGCATCTTGTCATCCACCAAGTGGTTGAGCTTCAACATGTGCATATAACCGACCGTCACCGGACGATCAAAGGCAGTACCTGTGCGCCCGTCGAGCAGCTCTGTTTGACCGCATTCAGGCAAGCCTGCCAGTCGCAACATACGCCTGATCTCGGATTCGGCAGCACCATCGAAGACAGGTGTCGCCATCGGCACGCCTGCCGTTAGGTTACCGGCCAATTCGACGATTTGCGCATCATCAAAAGACGCGAGATCTTCTTTGCGATGGTCTTCATCGGCGCAGTAGACCTTGGCCAAGAACTCGCGAAGCTCTCCGACCGCCGCTTGCGCTTCGATCATCTTGCCGATGCGCTTGCCAATACCTTTAGCAGCCCAACCCAAGTGCACTTCCAATACCTGACCGATGTTCATCCGTGACGGAACACCCAGAGGGTTCAGACAGATATCTACGGGCTCGCCATCTGCGGTGTAAGGCATGTCTTCGACCGGTACGATCATCGAGATAACACCTTTGTTACCGTGGCGACCCGCCATCTTGTCACCAGGCTGCAAGCGACGCTTGACGGCCAGGTAGACCTTCACCATCTTCAACACACCTGGAGCGAGGTCATCACCTTGCGACAGTTTGTCGCGCTGTTCCTGAAAGCGCTGCTCGAACTCCTTGCGGATCTGGCCCATGCGCTCAGACATCTTCTCCAGCTGAAGATTCACATCTTCATCTTGCAAGCTGATGTCAAACCACTGGTCGTGATCCAAGCCGTCCAAATAGGCGTCATCGATAACCGCGCCTTTGGCCAAGCCGCCCGGCCCACGGTTAGCGGACTGCCCAACAACCTGCCTGCGCAAACGCTGAAACACATCCTCTTCGACGATCCGCAGTTCGTCATCCAAATCTTTTTTGGCCTGGCGAATGTCGGAATCTTCGATAGAACGTGCACGCGCGTCCTTCTCTACACCGTCGCGGGTGAAAACACGGACATCGATAACCGTCCCGTCCATGCCAGGAGGCACGCGCAGGCTTGTGTCTTTGACGTCAGATGCTTTCTCACCGAAGATGGCTCGCAAGAGTTTTTCTTCCGGTGTCAACTGGGTTTCGCCCTTAGGCGTTACCTTGCCCACCAGAATATCACCGGGCTTGACTTCAGCCCCCACAAACACCACACCCGACTCGTCGAGCTTAGACAGCAGGTTCTCACTGACATTCGGTATATCAGCCGTGATCTCTTCTGGACCCAGCTTGGTGTCACGCGCAACACACGTCATCTCTTCGATGTGAATCGTGGTGAAACGATCCTCTTTGACTACGCGCTCGGAGATGAGGATTGAATCCTCATAGTTATATCCATTCCAAGGCATGAACGCGATCAACATGTTCTGCCCTAGCGCGAGCTCACCGATATCGGTACTCGGACCATCGGCCAATACATCACCGCGACTGATCACATCACCAGGCTTCACAAGCGGGCGCTGGTTGATACAGGTGTTTTGATTCGAGCGTGTGTACTTGACAAGGTTATAGATGTCGACACCGACGCCGTCTTCACCCGCTTCCTCGTCATTACAACGAACCACGATACGAGCAGCGTCCACCGAGTCTACAAAACCACCGCGCTTGGCAATGACACTGGCACCTGAATCGACAGCAACAATCCGCTCCATGCCCGTACCGACCAAGGGCTTCTCAGCGCGCAGTGTCGGCACAGCTTGACGCTGCATGTTGGACCCCATCAGTGCCCGGTTAGCATCGTCGTGCTCCAGGAAGGGGATCATGGAAGCAGCCACCGATACGATCTGCATCGGTGAAACGTCCATGTACTGAACGCGATCCGGAGACGAGATAGTCGTTTCGTTTTTGTGCCTTACCGCAACCAGTTCGTCGATCAAACGGCCGTCTTTATCAAGCTCGGCGTTGGCCTGAGCGATAACAAAACCGCCCTCCTCGATCGCTGACAAATACTCAACATCAGCAGTAACAGCACCGTCTTCTACCTTGCGATACGGCGTTTCGAGAAAGCCGAAACGGTTGGTGCGCGCATAGACAGCCAGAGAGTTGATCAGACCAATGTTTGGACCCTCAGGCGTCTCGATCGGGCAAACACGACCGTAGTGCGTTGAGTGCACATCTCGCACCTCAAAACCCGCCCGCTCACGCGTCAGACCACCTGGGCCGAGCGCTGAAACGCGACGCTTGTGCGTGACTTCAGACAGAGGATTGTTCTGATCCATGAACTGGGACAACTGACTGGAACCAAAGAACTCTTTGATCGCAGCAGAAACAGGCTTAGCGTTGATGATGTCTTGCGGCATCAATCCTTCGCTTTCAACCATCGACAAACGCTCGCGCACTGCGCGCTCGACGCGCACCAAGCCGACGCGGAAAACATTCTCCGCCATTTCGCCCACACAACGTATGCGTCGGTTCCCCAAGTGATCGATATCATCGACGATACCGTCACCGTTGCGGATGCTGATGAGCTCTTTCATCACATCCAAAATATCTTCTTTGGAGAGCACGCCACTGCCATCCTCATCAGAGCGACCCACACGTCTATTGAACTTCATCCGGCCCACGCCGGAAAGATCGTAGCGATCAGGCTCAAAAAACAGGTTTCTGAACAGATTGTGCGCGGCATCCTTAGTAGGCGGCTCACCTGGACGCATCATGCGGTAGATCTCAACCTGAGCTTCTAACTCATTGCTTGTGGAGTCCACTCGCAATGTGTCACTCATGTAGGGACCACGATCCAAATCGTTGGTGTAGATCAGGTTGAGTTCTTTCACCCCACCGTCAACTACAGCTTGCAGCAGCTCTTCGGTCAGCTCGCCATTGGCGGGGACAAGAATCTCGCCCGTCTCAGCGTCAACGACGTCCTCAGCCACGACCTTACCGACTACATACTCAGCAGGAACTTCTAAACTCTTGATACCCGCCTCGTCCATCTTGCGGATATGGCGCGCAGTGATACGACGCCCTGCCTCGACCAACACTTCCTTTTTGACAGTGATGTCGAAGCCGGCTGTCTCGCCGCGCAGGCGCTCTGGCACCAGGGCAAGCATGAACTTGCCACGGCTGATCTTCACCGTGTTTTTCTCGAAAAAGATATCGAGGATTTCTTGGGTGTTAAAGCCAAGAGCACGCAACAACACAGTGGCAGGAAGTTTACGACGGCGATCTATTCGCGTGTAGAGAGCATCTTTGGGGTCAAACTCAAAATCGAGCCAAGAACCACGGTAAGGAATCACGCGCGCACTGAACAACAACTTACCTGAGCTGTGCGTCTTGCCGCGGTCGTGATCAAAGAAGACACCGGGAGAACGATGCAACTGCGACACGATTACGCGCTCAGTTCCATTGATAATGAAGGTGCCATTGCCTGTCATGAGCGGCAATTCGCCCATATAGACTTCTTGTTCTTTTATGTCTTTGACAATTTTGCTGCCGCTAGGAGCAGTTTTGTCATAGATAACCAAGCGCACCAGCACACGAAGCGGGGCTGCATAGGTTAAACCGCGAATGCGGCACTCAGTTTCGCTAAAGACTGTTTTACCAAGCCGATAACGAACGTACTGCAGCTCGACATTGCCAGAGTAGCTGACGATGGGAAGCACTGAATTAAAGGCACCGTGCAGGCCTACATCTTCGCGATCGTCCGCCCCTCTGTCGGCTTGCAAAAACGAACGATAAGACTCGATTTGCGTTTGCAGTAAATAGGGAACTTCAAGTATTTGATCACGCTTACCGAAATACTTACGAATGCGTTTTTTTTCGGTGAATGAGTAAGACATTGGTCTACCTCGTCTGGACTAGGGTGAGCCGCCGGGCAATTTATTTTTTCAAACGACAACTGGTTGGCGACCCAGGGGCCGCCAACCAGTCAAGCAAACAGTAGTTTGCCGAAGCAATGAATTACTTCAGCTCTGCTGATGCTCCTGCTTCTTCAAGCTTCTTCTTAAGCTCTTCAGCTTCAGCTTTATCTACGCCTTCTTTAACAGGTGCAGGCGCGCTCTCTACCATGTCTTTGGCTTCTTTCAAGCCAAGACCAGTGATCGCACGAACAGCTTTGATGACGCTGACTTTAGTCGCGCCAATGCTGGTGAGAATGACGTCAAATTCAGTCTGCTCTTCAGCAGCGGCAGCTTCGCCGCCGCCTGCTGGCATAGCAACGGCTGCAGCTGCAGCTGTCACGCCGAATTTCTCTTCCATGTCAGAGATCAGTTCAACAACTTCCATCACAGTCATGTTGGAGATTGCTTCTAATATTTCGTCTTTTGAAACGGCCACAGTTAAGTGCCTCCTAAAAATAATTGCGCCACGCAAGTTTGCGCAGCAAAAATGCGTTTAATTAAGCAGCGTCTTTTTGAATTCGAACAGCTTCCACTGTGCGAACCAACGTACCAGGAACTTCGTTGAGTGTACTTGCCAACTTGCCGACAGGTGCTTTCATCACAGACATAAGCTGCGAGATTGCCTCGTCGTAAGTGGGCAGATTTGCCACTGCGTCCAGCTGCGAAGCATCGACGGGTTTACCGCCAATAGCCGCCAACAACGGGACTAGCTTGTCATTCTCTTTCGCAAAATCACGGACCAGCCTTGCAGCAGCTCCGGGACTCTCTTTAGAGAAAGCCAACATCACAGGACCCTTAAGGGCATCCTGCATACACTCGAACTCGGTACCGCCTATCGCTAGTCGAGCAAGTGAGTTTTTAACCACACGAACATAGACACCTGCATCACGCGCTTTCACACGCAGCTGTGTCATCTGATCGACTGTCAACCCACGATACTCGGAAGCAACTGCCGACAAAGCAGACTGAGCAACCTCAGCCACTTCTGCGACAACTGCCTCTTTCTCTGCACGTGTCAGAGCCATAGAGCACCTCGTCAACCCCTTTCGGGGGAGTTTAGGAATGGTCCACCGAGCTAAACGCATCAGCGAACCGGCCAAGACCTAAGGATAATTCCAAAGGGCCATCTACGCAGGCAATTAAGCAAGGCAATAACTCGCCTCGCACCTGCGGTCTTTGACAACCCGGTCAGACCGGGTCACTTCAAAGTTCAAAACCGACTCACCCAATAACAGATGAGTCAGCAGAATTACTGTTTACAGATCAAGCGCCTGATGATCAACAGTGATGCCCGCACCCATGGTGGTGGAGACAGCCACTTTGCGCAGGTAGATACCTTTCGCCGAAGAAGGCTTGATGCGAATCAGGTCAGCCAGCAGCGCAACGAGATTCTCGCTGAGCGCGCTGTTCTCAAAGCTCACCTTGCCGATAGAGCAGTGGATGATTCCGCCTTTATCAGTGCGGTAACGCACTTGACCAGCTTTAGCATTCTTGACCGCACCCTCAACATCGGGCGTAACAGTGCCGACTTTGGGGTTGGGCATCAAGCCACGTGGACCGAGGATCGTACCGAGCTTTCCGACAACCCGCATCGCATCAGGCGCAGCGATTACCACGTCAAAATCCAGATTGCCGCCTTGGATAGATTCAGCCAGGTCATCAAAACCCACTATATCTGCACCGGCAGCTTTCGCTTTCTCTGCGTTTTCGCCCTGGGCAAATACCGCGACGCGAACAGTTTTACCTGTTCCGTTTGGCAGCACAGTGGAACTGCGCACGACTTGATCGGATTTGCGCGGGTCAACACCCAAGTTAATCGCCACATCGACAGATTCGTCGAATTTGGCAGTTGCACACTCGCGCAACAGTGACAAGCCCGCATCCAGATCGTAGACCTTTACCGCACTTACCTTTTCGCGAATAGCTTTGACTTTCTTTGTTAACTTAGCCATTTCACACTCCCTCCGAATCAATGCCCATGCTGCGGGCAGAGCCAGCAATCGTGCGTACAGCCGCGTCGAGATCAGCAGCTGTCAAATCAGGCTCTTTCGCCTTCGCAATCTCTTCAAGCTGCTCGCGAGTGATCTTGCCCACTTTGTCCGTGTTGGGACGAGCAGAACCAGACTTGAGGCCAAGTGCCTTCTTGATCAGAATCGACGCAGGTGGCGTCTTGGTGATAAACGTAAAGCTGCGATCACTGTAAACAGTGATAACAACCGGCAGCGGCATGCCCTGCTCGGTGCTCTGCGTCGACGCGTTAAACGCCTTACAGAATTCCATAATGTTCACACCGTGCTGCCCCAGCGCGGGACCGACGGGTGGACTAGGATTAGCTTTACCTGCAGGGACCTGCAGCTTGATGTAACCGGTAACTTTTTTAGCCATTTTTTTCTCCGTGGGTGCGAACGCCTGCTAGGCTCCCCAGTGAGTTGCGAAAAACAGAGCCACTAGGACTCAAAAAAGCCCGGCCAATGGCCGAGCGGACTGCGTGTTACAACACACAATCGAATCTAAAACGAACTACGCCTTTTCGACTTGCGAAAACTCGAGCTCAACAGGTGTAGAACGACCGAAGATCTGCACAGCAACTAAGAGGCGATTCTTCTCAAAGTTCACTTCCTCAACCACACCATTAAAATCATTAAACGGCCCATCAACTACCCGGACCACTTCACCCACGTCAAAGAGCACCTTAGGCTTCGGCTTTTCCTCACTCTCCAGCACACGATTCAGAATCGCGGCCGCTTCCTTATCAGAGATAGGCGCAGGCCTGTCTGCCGTGCCACCGATAAAGTTCAGCACCCGCGGCACTTCTTTAACCAGGTGCCATGACTCATCGGTCATCTCCATCTGCACCAGCACATAACCCGGAAAGAATTTACGCTCCGAGCGTCGCTTCTGGCCACCGCGTATTTCGACGACCTCTTCGGTGGGAACCAGTATCTCACCGAAAAACTCTTCCATGCCGGATCGCTCAATCCGCTCTAACAGAGAGCGCTTCACAGACATTTCAAAGCCGGAAAATGCTTGTACAACGTACCAATCCATGCGCCCTAACCCCCCGTGCCGGTCAAAGCGCGGAAAGCAACACCCAGACCCCAGTCAAGCAACCACAAAAAAGCACCGATGATGACCACAATGACCATCACGATCAGAGTTGTCTGCATGGTTTCTTGGCGAGTGGGCCAGACAACCTTGCGAACCTCTGTACGAGAGTCCTCTACAAACCCCAGCAGCGCACGCCCAGGCGCTGTTGTGTAAGCCACAAACACAGCCAAGCCAAGCCCTGCAAGGAGCCCTAGCACTCGGTATAAAGTCGGAAATTCAGCCGCGGCATAAAAGCCAGCCACAGAAAGAGCAACTACAGCGCACGCGGCAAGCAATTTAAGCTTGTCATTGCGAGCGGCGCCATCGTCAACTTTGGCCACCATGTTAGCCACGCCTCAAAGATTATCTGCCCAGTATACGACGCAATCTTGAACTCAAGCAAGATGAAGATCTCACCATCAAGAAAACGGAAGGAAGCCACGCAATCGAAAACACCTGTTGCTTTCAAAAAATGGCAGGCCAGGAGGGACTCGAACCCCCAACAGCCGGTTTTGGAAACCGGTGCTCTACCAATTGAACTACTGGCCTATCAAACTTACAAAAAACAGATCGAAGAGCATGCGAGCCCCTCGACCTCTATCCCGAGTGATTTACTCGAAAATTTTAGCGACGACGCCGGCGCCAACTGTTCGGCCACCTTCGCGTATTGCGAAACGCAGGCCTTCTTCCATCGCGATCGGGTTGATCAATTCAACCGTCACTTTCACGTTATCACCAGGCATCACCATCTCGACACCTTCTGGCAACGTCACCGCGCCCGTCACATCCGTTGTGCGGAAGTAGAACTGCGGACGGTAGTTGGCGAAAAATGGCGTGTGACGACCACCCTCATATTTGCTCAAAACATACACTTCTACTT
>JAWSVD010000331.1:0-644 GCA_033852095.1 Granulosicoccaceae bacterium
CCGCCGTGCGGGTCGGGATAGTAATGTTTGCAATCCCCTTTGTCTTCGCTTGGTACCCGGAGCTCTTGTTGATTGAAGAAGCCGTCACGATCGTTGATGAGCGTGGACAGCGTGTATTGATCGACGGTTACACGTCGCAGACAAATTGGCCGGCAGTTGCGATGTTGGGTGCGCGTTTGGTGCTGGTGCTGTATCTGCTTGCCTCTGCACTTGCCCGCTTTGATCGTCATTCCATCGGTGTAGGTGAAATGTTTTTGCGACTGCTCGCGGCTCTGCTCATTCTCTGGAAAACCACAACAGTGATGTGGATTGGGCTTGCTTTGGCTGCGATAATCTTGCTCGTGCATCATGTATTGAGCGAGAGAACACAGGAATAAGCCACGGCTTGAGTTAACTCAGCGCTTTGGATGTGGCGCGGTCGCCCGATCGGCGTCATTGCCTTTTCACTTATGGGGGCAGAGCCTGCAGAGGTTCTGCCCCATGAATGAGGTGTTTTGTAAAATACAGGTCAGTTTCGTTCTATTGGGCAGGCGAGGCAGAATAACGTCGGTCATAGACACCCACACATTGATAACTGAATTAACATCCAGTAGTGTAGTAATTGGACTAACTTCAGGAAGAAGGGGTGTGCGATGCCAAGACCA
>JAWSVD010000332.1:0-10293 GCA_033852095.1 Granulosicoccaceae bacterium
AGGCCATAGGCCCAGTTGAGCGGCAGATCGAACAGCTGGATGCTCTCTAACAACAGAAAGACGCCGATCACGAGTATGCCGTAGAGAGTAGTGGCCGCCAGCGCGCGGATCGTAAAATTCAAGCTGAGATTCGCCAGCGGTTCCCAGAAATTGCTGTATCGCCCTGTGTAGCGGGAGTAGATGATCTGAAAAACCATCATCACCCAAAAAATGGTCCCGGAAATCTCCAATATAAAGAGCGGCCACCCGAGCGCGATCATTCGTTCAATAAATATCGCGCCAACCTCTGCGGGGTAGTACCAGACGTCCTTCAATACCTCGATCATACAGACCTGCTCTGCTGGCGCTTTCGAAATGATACAACTGACAGTGATCAAACAGTTATCGGTCAAAGGATCCCTTTGCTTGATGAGAAATCATTGACACTCCTATTTCAGGCTCCATTAAACGTAGACACTAATGGGAAAACTGAGACCAGGCCGACAGCTGCTTCATCAGTTTTATCTATTGAACTCTCCACAATCTATGGTGATCAGCATCACTAGCACACTAACTTTAGCGCCCTGTTTGAGCCATTTACACTGAGAAAATCGATGCATAGTATTCAGCTTAACAAGGAAGTTGTTGGAGGCTGATATGTCTTGCATAAAAATAAACATTAGACTAAGCATTGCAGTATTACTCACTACCTTTCTCAACGGTTGTTTAGTCAGCAGTCCGTATCACGGGCAGGTATTCAGCAGCCGAACAGATCGCATCCCAATGCAAGTCTGGTCCAACAGCTCATCTCATAGAGTTTTAGTAGAATGCCATAGAGCCTCCCAAAGGCGCTTGTATGAACCAATGGGTGACTATACCTGGCAACGTATTGATAATAACTTGCTGTGGCCGTCGACACCATCGCGCGATTCAGGGGGAAATATAGCTCACGGCTGGTCAGCTAATATGGTTCTACCAGATAGCTGCTGGCACCGAGAACGCACACCCGACGGTCCGCGATCTAAAACCGCGCTGCGCTTCAAACAACAAATTGGTATTGACGGCGACAACAGACCGATCTATCGCCTATCTGCTGTATTTGACAAGCTTGGACTTGCCTGTGCGGGACACGCAATAGGTGCAACCGGCCTTTGGAGTGGATACTTAAATACAAACTGCAACGTCACCTATGACTACTCCACCCAAGCTCTGCCTTTTCTTATAATCGAATCGCCGAGTTGAGAGAAAAGCAATGCTCTCCCTGATTTACCGCGGCTTTAGTCAAATTACAATCCACTATATTTGACGTCTGGCGTCAGTAGCACCTACCTTATTACGATCCGCCCAAAATGTCAGCTAAAGCGGTATTCACTTGCTGGCCATCCTGCGCGGAGCATGGGTTGGGGCCGTCGTCCAGAAAGTGCTGAACAACACGCTCGATAAACGGTTGATGGACATGCGGCGGATCAGGCAATTCGATCTGACGCTCATCACCGGCTGATTTCAGGGTGATGCCGGAGGGCCTAAAAAAACCCATCGATGCCGTGCCCTGGCTGCCGTGCAGCGTCACGCTTTCTTCTTGTTGGTCGACAGCGTAAGCGCAGAGCCCGACGGCCGTGAAGGTTTGAAAATCCAACAGGTAGTTGACGAGATCTTCGGTTGGATAAGCGCGCGATTGGCGTTTGGCCAACGCCATGGCGACTTGAGGCTGGCCGAAGGTGTAAAAAAGCCAGTCCAAGGTGTGCGTCTGCATGTCGGCAAAAAAGCCTCCCCCGCCAACATTAGGGTCAACCTTCCACGCTTGCGCAGGGTCTGCATTGAGCGATGTGAATTGCCGTACTTCTATTAGACGCAATTCTCCAATGCCACCCTGCTGAACGATCTCGCGCAGCTTCTCAAAGCGCGGTAAGGCCCGGCGGTAGTAGGCGATGCAAAGCTTGCGGCCCGTTTCAGCTTGAACGGCGGACATGGCCCCGCATTCCGCCACGTTCATCGCCATGGGTTTTTCGACGAGCACATCCTTACCCGCGCGCATGGCGCGGATCGCGTAATCGGCGTGAGTGGAAGGCGGCGTAGCGATATAAACAGCCGTGATATCGTCCGAAGCAATCAAGGCCTCCGCATCGTCTGTCCAATGCGAAATCCCGTGCCGCTGGGCATAGTCGGCGGCCTTCGCACCGTCACGTCGCATGACGCGAACAACAGAGGATCGCGCTGTTTTGCTCAGCGCGGGCCCGCTCTTCACCTCAGTGACATCACCGCATCCAAGAATGCCCCAAGTGATGGTTTTTTCGTGTTCATTGCTCATTCAGTCAATCAACCTTGTTCAAATGCATTAACGCGAGATTTACAGATCGCGGGGGCTGTGTTGGCGACGCGACATTTCTGTGCTCGCATCTCCACAAACGCGTGCCAAAGCCTCACGCGCCCTTGGAATATGAAACCGCACAATCTACCCAAGATACGGAAAAATGGGGGGCGGTTGCAACACTCGATGGAAAAACGGTGATACCCCGCCTATAAGAAGCAACAAACCACCCCGCTTTCAGGGCTCTTCGAGTGGCGGATAAACCTCCAAATCGACCAAATATCGAGTGCCCTGACATTTGCGGTACAGCTCCGACTCAGCTGCTCTGAAGTGAGGGTATGCAGGGCTCTGGAAGCGATATCAGTCAAGCAGTAATCGCGCGATGGCTTGTATATGCTCATCATGGATACCTTGCGCCAGCAGCGCCTCGTGCAGCGCCAGCACGTAGTCAGTGTTTGGGCCACTGGGTCCGCTCGCCCTCTGTATCTGATTGGCTATCGCCTGCTCCGACGCATCTCCCAGCCAAGCTTCGTTGCTGGGTGGGGCAATGTAGGTCAACGCGGTAATCGAGCCAAGCCCTTCCGTGTGCACGCGCAGCTCTTGGCGTTCGTAGCCGTTCTTTTCTCGGTGATCCAGGTCCTTGAGCACCTGGGCGACGTCGTCCTTCGCGACGCCAAACACCCGCCCTTCGCAGCGCGCGTGTGTTTCGGGCACGAGCGTCAACACACGCCCAGGTCGCTCGACCGTGCCACGGTGGTCGTGCGACCCCTGCCAAAAACGCCTGGACCAGCCCTCGGCGACAGCCCAGTGCGCCTGCGTGTACGGGATATCAGGGCGCCAGATGATGGAACCGTAACCGTAGACCCACAGTCCCACTTTTTCTGAATCGATCAACGCCTACCTTCCCTTGTGAATTTGAACGAACAGAGCACATCTTAGCGGAGCGATTCCGTAGTGGTACCAATCGCTTAAAAGCCCGCCGAGCACTATAATAATAGCCTGTTGACGCAGGCTAGGATTGGACCTGCTGCTTTGTTTGATTTGCCCCTAAAGCACGGCAATCGCCGCAGAGCGAAACGTGAAATCAAGCGCCTTTGGCATGATTTTCTAAAGCAATTCGAGGTCCTATTGGAGAACCTGCATGGCAGCACCCTTACTCGCCCCCCTCGCCTCACTACTGCCCGTTTTCAAAATACTCGCCCTGGGCAGTCTCAAATTTGTGGGTGTTGGCATTGGTGCGGCTGTTGCCCCTGTCATGACCGCGAATTTTTTGGTCGGGCTATCGGCGGGGACTCCGTTGAAGTACGCGAAGTTTCGCCATCAAAAAGGGCATTTCAGCAACGATGATTTGGCGTTGATAGAGCAGGCAAACGCGCTGATTGTCGACAGCATTCAAAAACCAGCCCAACACTTGGCCCGCGCGGAAGCACAAGCCTTTCTCAAGGACATATTGCTGACTACACTGCTAGGCATGAAACAAAGTATAACCTCCATCCCGTCACGCATAACACGGATGACAAAGCGAGTGATCGACGTGTGTAAAAGACCGTTTTCTTCCGATGACAAATAACAGCAAGCATTGGGCTCTGAGAGAATTCAATGCCTGACAGTGACGAAGTGCAAACGAGCAGAACATCGCTCTACGGCCGCTTAGAAGCACATGTTTTGCAGCGACTTCCTCGCTTTATCACACCACTGCGTTTGAGGATTCTGGTCGGCTATCTGATCGTCTTCCTGCTGGCACTCTACGGCTGGGAGCAGCTCGAATCGGCCTGGCGCTATTTTCTGACCCTGCTGGCGCCCGCCTTTGCATTGCTCGGCGCGCTGATGGCGCTGAAGCTGAGCGTGGTGTTCTTTTCACTGTTCACCTTGCTCGTCGCTATGCTGAAGTTTTTTTTCGGCTTTTTGATGGTTGTGTTAAAGCCTGGCATTTTGAAGGCGATCTTCGTCCCGCAACTGCTCTCGCTGGCCGCTTGGGTGCACCGCAAGAGCTCGCGTTTGCAAAACCTGTTCAAAAAATTCTACCAATACATCAAGTCTGTGGCCGCGCGTCTGATGGAATGGTGGCGAGCGCAACAAACCGTCGACAAACTTTTACTGTCTGGATTTTTAGTACCGCTGCTGACCATCCTGTTGCTGGTGTTTATCCTTGAACGCGCTGTGTCCCTGTTCGCCGTGAAGAAATTTTCCGAGCAAGTGGTGCAAAAAACCACAAAGTTCGCGATTGAGAACTTTCACAAACTGCCGGTGATCGGCGGCATCCCCGCAAAGATCGCCGAGGCGACTCGCAAACTGACGGCGAAAGAAGATCGCGAAGACGTCGTGGAGGACTTCAAGCACCTCGGTCATGAGATTTATGACCCAGATGAAAAGAATTCGAACGAACAAGACGACGGTCAATCAAAGCCGCAGAAGCCTTGATATAGCAGTTTGCGCCACCGGATGAACGCTCGATCCGCGTGTGCAATGCAAAACGCTGGCTAGAATTCTTCGCAGGCGGACATCAAGGTCGAAAACCCGACATCCGACTGACTGGCAAACAGCGCGTGCTTGCCCAGCCGAGCCTTTGAGACCGCGGGGCTAGAGACCCCCGCCAAGAAGCGTGCTATAGCGCGGCTGTCGGCAAACACCGCCGGGTGCTCTTGTTGTAGGGCGCGGATTGCTTGCAGCTGTTCGGCACTGATGTGCAGATCCTTTGCCTGTGCTAGCTGCGCCGTGCCGCGCTCACAATAACTGCACTGTCCACAGGGCTCGCTGATCTCTTCGCCAAAGTGCGCACTCAATATCGATGCCTGGCAGCTGTCCGCGGTGACCAGAGCTTGCACCTGATCCATGCGGGCGATGTCGCCCTGCTCGCGCGCCTCGACTTGATCCCACAGCGCTTGTTGCAGCGCGTCGATATCATCGGGGTGTGTGATGATCTGGTAGGGGACTTTGACGCCCTTGGCCTGCACTTCGACAAAGCCGCGTTCGGCGAGATGATTCAGCGCCTGGCTGATGCGGTACTGCCCGCTTCCGGTTTTTGCCATGGCGGCGTTCATGTCCAGCGAAAACCAAACCTTCGCCTTTTTAGAACAGCTGAGGATCTGCCGTAGAAAGGTCTGTCGCTCAGCGTCGAAATTGCTGAGCATCTCCTCGCTACTGCACAGGGGCTTAAAGCTGTGTTCAGTGTAGATCGGGGTGCCGGCCTTGAGGTATCCCTGCAGCTCTAAGTAGACCAGCAGGGTGCGCAGTACCAGGGTGCGAATATCAAAGCGGGTAGCGAGTTCGTAGTTGCCCACTTCGAAATCATCGTCATGGCTGAAGACATACTGCAATAGCTGCTCGATTGAATGCTGAGAAGGTGTATCGCCGTAACTGAAGTTATCCAGTACGCGCCTGTCGGCGGGCAGATAGTACATCTCACAAATACTGGCGCTGCCGTCTCGACCCGCGCGCCCGACTTCTTGGGCGTAGTTTTCAAGGCTTTTGGCGGGGTTGTAGTGATAGACATAACGTATGTCTGATTTGTCTATGCCCATGCCAAAGGCGATGGTCGCCACCACCAGGCGCGTGGGTTCAGCCATGAACCATTCTTGTATGGCCTCTCGGACTTCGGGTTTAAGGCCCGCGTGGTAGGCCCGTGCCTCGAGGTTGTTCTCACTGAGCCAGCGCGCCACAGCTTCGGCGGTCTGTTGTAGCGTGACGTAGACAATGCCGGCGCCTGCCGGACGGCGTTGCAATCCGTGCAGCAGCGATTGCTTGCGCTCGGCGTCACTGCTAACCGGGGTGAGCTTGAGCGCGAGATTGGCCCTGTAGAAGGGTGTGCGCACCACGTGCTCCGGGGCCACGTCCAGGTGGCGGCTGATGTCTTCGACCACGTCGGGGGTTGCGGTTGCGGTCAGCGCCAGCACACGCTCGGCCCCAAAACCCCTGGCGTGTTCAGCGAGCTTTAAGTAATCTGGGCGGAAATTGTGCCCCCACTGGGAGATACAATGCGCCTCGTCGATAGCCATCAGGCTGATATCGAGGTCGGCAGCGAGCTCCTTAAAACGTTGGTTGTTGAAACGTTCGGGGGCGACGTACAGCAATTTCAGCTCGCCGCTGCGGGCCCGATCGCAGACGGCACGGTACTCGTCAAAATTGAGCGAAGAGTCCAACCGTGCCGCAGCGATTCCGCGCGCCAGCAAGGCGTCTATTTGGTCTTTCATCAAGGCCAGCAGCGGCGACACCACCAGGGTGATGCCCGGCAAGAGGATGGCAGGCGCTTGGTAACACAGAGATTTTCCACCACCAGTTGGGAAGATCGCGACCGAGCTGTGGCCGTCCAGCAACTGCTGCATGATCTTGGCTTGGCCTGGGCGCAGCGTGTCGAAGCCAAAATATTTACTGACGGTCGATTGCAGTTGATTCATGCGGGTGCTCTTGTCCTTGGCGATGCTGCAGGATGAGCTGTTTTCACTGTTTGTGCAAACAGGAAATGTTCATGGCCACGCCTATGCCTTTTAGATTTAGCCAACAAGATCAATATCTTTACAGCGGTTCTGTGAACTACCTCAATAGAGCAGCGGATAATGAACTTCGGAAACAAAAGTAGTGTCTCAGTCTTCCAGTGCCCGCAATTTTCACGTGAGTCCAGCTGCAGTGATGATATTCAAAGCTGGTGACATCCCGCATTCCACTTCGCTTCATGACGGGCTACGGGGTCACTGATACTAAGGGCCCTCGGCGATGTTGCGGAGGCCGGCGATGCTGGACAAGCTGTAGCCCGGAAATAGCGCAGTGGTATCCGGGTTTGCGCAGCAAACTTGATTTCACGTCTGTGCCAAGCATGGCATGCAGGACGCGGCTTGCGGCAATTGCATGGTACGCCACCGTGCTGGGTTTCAGGGCCGGTGATATCTCAGGCCTCGGAATGTCGCGAGGTCAGATTAGCGTGCAAGCACCACGGCTATAACACCGGCTCCGGGGCATCCGTTGTTTGCACGACGATGAGGTCAATCTCGATACTGTTCTCTCTCGCCCAAACAGTAAATTTGTAAACCTCAGCAGCCTCTGCCTGAACAGTTCGCAGCTTGGTCCAAACCCATTGGTCATGATCGCCCGTGCCCCAGTGGTGCTCGCTGCTCTCGCCATCCCACTCGAGAAAGATCGAGTCACCGGAGGGGTTGGGCCTGACCCGACCCCAAATATCGTAGGTGGTGCTGAGGCCTAAGGTCGCGGTCCAAACAATAGCGGGGCCCTGTTGGGCTTCGGCGTAAAAGCCTCCGCCGATGTTGCGCACTACTTGATCACCTGATGCGCCTTCAACACTCGTGACCTGCCAGGTATTAGTGCCACCAGGCACCAATACCGCGGACTCTGCTTCGAAGGCAAAGGATTCCGTTGTTTTCACCGCAGCAGCCTGCCCCGCCAGCTCTTTGCCACCGGTAGAGCCAAAATCATTTTTGAAAACATGGCCGCACCCTGCCAATAACCCAAGCAGCCCGAACAAGCAAAAATTGCTGAGCATCTTCATGCGCTACCCCAATTGCACAGTTGAAGCTGCATTCAACCACTGACCGCCCGTTTCTACAACCCCACACCCTGAGGGCTGTGATTCTTCGACGCCGCAATGAAAAGGTTCGTCAGAAAAACGGAGCCCAGCTCAAGCCATAGGCCACGATCAAATAACTGAGCAACAGCACGACCACACCGAATACAGGACGCGTAAATTGCACAGTTGGAGGTGGCTCAGCGTTTGACCAGCGCATTCGCCCTGTGAACATGGGCGCGATCAGGTTTTTCTTAGCAACGAGGCCATATACCGCAACCATCGCGACGTGCACGAGCAGCAGTATCTCCAGCAGTTCGCCGTTCAGGTGATGGACCTCGTACAGCCATTCATTGCTCTCGCTACTAACCGCTCCGTAAAAGGCGCCTTCCATGAGCTCATCTTCGTCGGCGATAAACAGCCCTGTGCCGGCCTGCACACTCAGCAGTAACAGCATCGCCAACACAGCCCAGCCACCGGCCGGATTGTGGCCCCGCTCATCGTGCAGACGCCGTTGAAACAAGCCCTTCAAGTGCGAGACTGCAGACCGGGGTGATTGCAATAGCGTAGACAAGCGTGCGTTGCTGCTGCCGAACAGCCCCCAGATGAGGCGAAAGACCAGCAACAGCAGCACGCACTCACCCACTGTTTTGTGCCAGTTGAAAAACCACGTCCCGGTCTCGGCAGTGAACAATACAAACAGCACGCTCAACACCAGCGACCAATGAAACAATCTGACCCAGATGTCCCATATCTTTTGGGTTTTCTCTCTAGCCACTGGCTTGTTGCACAAGGCGATTTATTTCTTCTTGGCGCGAAAATCGGTGTGGCAGCCTTTGCAGGCAGAGCCCACGTCACCGATAGCCCCTTTAAGCGCATCTAAGCTCTCACCGGCGGCTGCCTTCATGGCAGCCGTCGCGGTTTTCAGCGCGTCGCTTTTTTCACCGATGGCGGGGTATGTGCTCCAGATCTCGGGCAACGCACGTGTTTGCGCATTGCCGTCCGTCTGGTTGTCAGAGCCCATGGGCCAGTAGGCGCTTTGGCCGAAGTTTGCAGCGGCGTCAAGGTTCGCCGCTGACTCAGCAGCGAGCTCCGCGTTGTAGTCCATTTTCCCTTTGGCCATCGCACCGAGTATGCCCACGTTAAAGGAATAGGTTTGAAACATCGCCTGCCTGGCCTTTATCGCTTTGTCGTGCGGTCCCTTATCGGCACCGACCGCTATGAAGGTGGTACCTGCCAGTGCTACAGCGCAGGCCATTGTGATCACCAATTTCTTCCGCATGGGGTTTCCCTCTGTTGCTAGAACATACAATCTACCAAAAAAAAGTGGCTGATAGCTCGGGAGAGATTTGCATCTCTGCACAATGCGTGTGCAAAATCGCAAAAGGTCACCACGACGCACGGACGAGCAATGTCGACTAACTGGGATGATTTGCGCTATTTTATCGCCCTTGCCGAGCAAGGCACTCTGATCAAAGCAGCAGAGCTGTTGGGGGTTAGCCACAGCACGGTTCAACGCCGTGTGAAGGCATTCGAGACGTCGCTCGATACTCAGCTCTTTGAACACTCGCTGCAGGGCTACCGACTCACGCATGCAGGGGCAACTCTACTACAGGATAGCCAGCCACTAAAACAAGACATGGCCGCGCTGTTTGAAAATATCGAGGGGGAGAATCACAAGTTTGACGGCGAAGTATCAATCACCACCACCGATACACTCGCGCACTACGTCATGCCATCGATTGTTAAAGAGCTGCACACGCTTTTTCCCCAACTGCAGATCTCCCTACAAGTGAACAACCACCTCAGTAACATGCACAACCGTGAAGCGGACATAGCTGTCAGGACGTGTTTGCAACCCCCTGAGGATCTCGTGGGCAGACAAGTGGGCACGGTGACTTTTGCTGTTGTCACGTCGCCTGATTACGCGCGTCAGCACAAGCTACACTGCTTCCCTTGCGAAAACCCAGACTTGCATTATATTTTGCTCGACGACAGTTTCGAAGAAACGCCTTTTTACCGCTGGTTCAACGACCGTTTGCCCAACAACGCCAGCATCACTGTTGTCAGCAATTTCCTTTGTGCCGCGGAACTGGCAAAAATAGGTCTGGGGATAACAGTACTGCCCAGCTACATTGCCGCACGCTCAGCTGAGCTTCAAACCCTGATCACTGAAAATGTCATCCCTGACAATGCCCTGTGGATTCTCTCTCATCCTGACCAGCGAAACACTGATCGAATCAAGAGCGTGAAAAACCAACTCAGAGCGGACTTGAGCTCGTTGTTTTCACCTGAAAAGCACTGACGTGATTCCTCCCTGCATGATCGCACTGCCCTGGTTTATTCCGGAGCGATGACTGTGACCGCGACCGACGCATACCAGGCGGCCAAATCTTTGATATCCGATTTCCTCAGCCCTTGTACTAGAAGGGACATGCGCCTGTCTTGGCGTGTTCCCGTACGAAAATCATTGAGCGCCTTCTCCAAATAAAAG
>JAWSVD010000333.1:0-2030 GCA_033852095.1 Granulosicoccaceae bacterium
AAGGAGTATCACGATTTCATAGAGTCTATCGATATCCCCGGACGGTACCCCAGTGTCAGCGGTTTGTCGTGGAATCAGGCCGTCAAATACGATCTTCGTGGCCAGTTTGAGACAAGTGTGCGTCAGGACCAATCGCTTCTTGAGGGAGGACACCCTGAATTCGCAATAAAACCCCCAATGGAGCCCGGGCAGCCAGGTTATGTCGTTACCTATATAGAACCCATGCAGGGGAATGAGGAAGCATTTGGCTTTGATATCGGGAGTAATGCCAGCCGACGAATGGCCGTCGAACGCGCTCGTGATACTGGAATGAGTGTTGCCACCGCGCCAATAAACTTGGTACAGCAATCGAAGACTCAAAAGGGATTCTTGTTGATCATGCCTGTCTATGACGAACACGGCGCGAAAACGCTCAGCGAGCGGCGGAGCGCTTTTGCCGGTGTGGTTGTTGCGGTGTTCAGGCTGCCAGTATTGATAGGAGACTCGGTTTCTCAGAAATTTGATTCCGTGGTGATCAAAGACATAACAGATGCATCAGCGGACAAAGACGCCCAATGGATTTACGCCAGTGAAAGCGCACCAGAGTCTTCCCAGCTCTACACATCACAGCGCCAGTTGGAAATCGGCGGACGGACATGGCAGCTCGAATTTGGTGTGAGCCAATCTGTCGTGCAGCCCGGCATCACCATGACAGAAATCAGCTTGGGGCTGTTTGGACTGATCGCCAGCCTGTTGCCCCCCTTTATCTACTGGCTTCTGTGCCAAACAAAAACTCGGGCGATCAAGCATGCTAACGAGCTTACTCACGATCTACAAACAGCGAACGCTGACCTTGACCGCTCCAACAAGGATCTCAATCAGTTTGCCTATATCGCATCACACGACTTACAAACACCCGTGCGCAGTATCAGAATGGGGGTTGAACTGCTCGAATGTGAGCTGGGCAGCGAAGTCGGCGATGATGTCAAAAAATATCTCACACATCTACGTGACTCCGCTGACAGACTGAAGCACCTGCTGTCCGATTTACTCACTTATGCCCAGGCCAACCGCCGTGAAATGCAGCTGGCCGATGTGCCGCTGGATGTAATGACCAGGCGTGTCGCCGGCCAACTTCAGGCGCAGTATGATCTGCCGGATGATGCCATCAAAATTCACGCTTCTCTCGCTGATGTCTGGGGAGACAAGACCCAAGTTGAGCGACTGGTGACCAATCTTATCGGCAACGCCATAAAGTACCGCAACCCTGACAGATCAATTGAAATAACGGTGTCCACCGAAAAATCCGCCAACGACTGCACGCTGTCTGTTGCAGACAATGGCATTGGCATCGAAGAAGAGAATCACTTGAAGGTTTTTGAACCTTTTAAAAGACTACACCGGCACGAGGAAATAGAGGGAACTGGGCTGGGTCTCGGAATATGCCACCAGATAATGGCGCTTCACTCAGGCCGTATCCATGTGGCCAAATCATCGAGCCAAGGGACAACTTTTTCGGCGCAATTTCCAGGGGAAGATGCAATCAAAGTGGCGGCCTAGAAGCAGCGCCGATGAGTTTCCCACAGCATACAGCGGATATGGCTTTGAGCCATTGACGTCCACGGTGGTGAAATTTCATCCACCGACGCGAATGCTCCGCTGGCCGCGTGGAGCAGCTGATCGACACGTTCTGAATCGATACGGCAGCCGTTGCGGTCGTGTCATATTCTGTGATATCAAACCACACGCGGCCTGGCCGGCCGCCTGCCCTTCACGATAACACCGAACGCGCCAAACAATGGAGCTGGCAGGAAGTCATTCAGTAATGGCACAAGATCCACCACGGCAGTTCCATCTCCCAGCACTTCATGCGCGGCGAAACCCTGCCCGCCGCCGAACTGAAGTTACAATAGAAAGCGGCTAAACGCTGGCAAAAACGACTCACCAATAATATTAAGTTTATAGGTGCTGCCTGGCCGTCCGCATCAAGCCAGAAACACAATCGCGTTTTTCACCTAGATGAGAATACAAAAAAAAACCCCCACAATACC
>JAWSVD010000032.1:0-20679 GCA_033852095.1 Granulosicoccaceae bacterium
CATTCCTGGCCTGTGTCATCACCTTTGCAGATCTCTGGCGATTCTATAACAGCGAGCTGGACACCATGGGGCAGCAGCAGCACAAGCTCTTAGAGGCTTTCTCTGCGCCAGTGTCTCGTAGCCTCTGGCTGCTGGATGGGCCCAATACGGTCAGCTTGATAAACAGTATCCTCAGTTGGGATGAGGTAGTTGCTGTGGAAGTGGTGCAGAACGCACAGGAGAAAATGTCAGTGGGCTCGAGTCAGGGCTTGGACACGCTTATTCTGGAGCAGGAGCTCGTGTATCGGGAAAATGATCATGACTATCCTGTGGGTGTTATCCGCTTGATCTCCGATCGCAGTGATATTCGCATTGAAATGCAGAGCCGGTTGCTGGAAATATTACTGATAAATTCAGTCAAGACATGCAGTGTCGCCATCTTTGCCTTGCTGCTTTTTCACTCTGTGGTGCGCACCCGGCTCAATTCGCTGATGACCCATATTCGGCTGATGCACCGCTTTCCTGATATCAGGCCGCTGAGCGTTAGCAACTCTCCGGCAAGCGCTGACGAACTTGATCACATTGTCAATGAGCTGAACGATTTGAATGAACGTTTGCAGTCCAGCAGCGAGCTTATCGAACAGCAGCGATTTCAAGTGGAAAATGAATTGAAGGTCCAGAGTGACGCACTCAGCGTTGCGCATTCGCGTCTGCTGGAGCGAGATCGCCTGGCGACGGTGGGCTCTCTGTTGGGTATGGTGGCCCATGAAATCCGCAATCCACTGGGCACGATCATCAACTCCACGCTCTTGCTCAAACGCGTGCTCTTGAAAGCCAACCCCGCCGCTCAAAGTGCATTTGAGAGAATTGAGAGCAGTGTGGTGCGGTGCGATAAGATTGTTCACAACTTGAAAGACCTGTCCGGTACAGAGACGCAGCTCTTGGTTCAGGTCGAGTTGCGTGCATGGGTGTCGAAGTGCATAGCGGAGGAGGTTGCCGTCGGGCCTGAGGTTGCGTTAGTGATGCACGTCGGAGATACGCCCGCGCTGGTCGAGGTTGATGAATTCAAGCTGTCCCAAATCGTGCGCAACTTGGTGCAAAACAGCCTGGACAGTTTTGGTGACCGGCGGCTGAAACTCGCTGGTGTCGACAGTGCCTTGGCGACTGAGGCAAGAGATGAAATCAAGCTGTCTATCACTGTGGGGGAGGACAGTGTTGAGTTGGAGCTGCGGGATAATGGCCCGGGGTCGGATGTGGCGTCAGTGCAGCGCTTGCTTGACCCGCTCTACACCACCAAGATCTACGGTTTTGGCATGGGCCTGAGTATCTGTAAACGTTTTGCCGAGATGATGGGCGGGCGCTTGGCTGTTGAGCCAAGCGAGGCAGGATTTACCGCCCGTTTGACGCTGCCAAGGGTTCTGTAGCCGGCGTCTTGCGATCTCAGGCCTTTGCTCTGGCGCTTTCTTCAGCGTTCAAACCTCACAGAGTCGGTCTAGCGAGGCACACAGGGGGAATCTGACATCACAGGCCTTCAGCCGTGATTATTCTGCTGCAGGGTCGGAGTCCTGTCCGCTGTCTTGTTCTGGCCTGAACACCTTGACGTTGTGAAAACCGTTTTCATGCAAGTAGGCCACGTGCAACTGGCTCATGATGCCCTTGTCGCAGAAGAGCAGATACTCTTTGTCCTGCGGCAATTTGGGGAACTCTTGGTTGAGCTGGTGAAAGGGGATGCGCAGCTCCGCTTGTTCCAGCTGTTCGCTCGTGGCGCGGATATCTATCACGGTTTCGCCGTTGAGCTCTTTCACCAGGTCCACTTGCGGCTGCTCATCGAGGGTTTTGAGGATGTCGCCGACAGCGGTATTCGTCATGCGCGAGATCGCGTCCTTAAACCAGTCATCTCCCATTGTTTGTTCTATTTCTTCGAGCTTGTCGAGCGCCGCCGAGATCGTGGGTTTGTGCGAGATGGCGCCGCAGTACTCGACCATGTTCTTGGCGAAAACCGCGCTGCCGATGTCTTCTGCGATGTCGATGATGTCGGACTTGTCCATGGTGATCAGTGGGCGCACAACCATGTTGTCCGTCGCCTTGTCGATCACTGATAAATTCGCCAGTGTCTGGCTGGAGACCTGAGAGATGCTCTCGCCCGTGACGATCGCGTCGACCTTGATGCGCTCCGAAATGTCCTGCGCCACGCGCATCATGGCGCGCTTTAAGAGCACGCCATTGAAGGTTGTCTCAGGCAGCTGCATCACGTCTGCGACAAAGCCGTCCAGGGGCACGCTGTAAAAGCGCGCGCTGTGGCTGTTGCCGTATTTCTGCCACAGGTAGAGAGCGGCTTGTTGGGCGCCCAGCGAGTGCGCGGCACCGCCGAGGTTAAAGAACAAAAAGTTCACGCGGCAGCCGCGGCGCATCATCATGTAAGTCGATACCGAGGAGTCAAAGCCCCCGGAGAGCATGCTCAGCACAGAGCCCTGCGTGCCGTAGGGGTAGCCGCGCAGGCCGCGTTTGCTGTCGCGGATAAAGTAGACCTTGTCGTGCAGGATCTCCAGGGTCGCGGTGACTTCCGGGTTTTTCAATTGCACGCGGCTGCCCTTGCAGTGCGCGAGCAGGGCGGCGCCCAGGTGGATATTCACGTCGAGGGATTTATAGCTGTGCAGCCCCTCGCGCTTGCAGCGCACAGCGAAGCTCTTATCGATCAGCGAATCGGAGAAATATTCGATAGCTTTTTCGGCCAGAAACGGCAGCGGGTCGCCCTCGGGCAAATCGTAGCTGTCGACGGTGTGGATGTAGCTGATGCCCGGAATATCCATCAAACGCTCCCGGCAGGCGTCCACGTATTCTTCGGCGCAGTTGACTTTCAGCCGATCCCACATGGAGTCGACCCAGGCGGTGCTGTCTATTTCCCTGAGGATTTTGATCATGTTGCGCTTGAGCTGTTTGATGTGCCATGCGCGAACGGAGCGGCTCTTGATATAGGATTCAGAAGAGATTTTAACGATAAAGCGCATGCGGGCTACCAAAGGAGTGCGATCAGCTGAGCGGCTATGATAGCGCTACGGGCAGCGGAATGCTGCGCGCGTGGGGAAAAATTGCGAGCCAGTGTAAACGCCGTGGCATAAGCGTGGGCAGGGTACCGCCTGCATGGGTGGTCGGCGGCGGCTGTGCTCCTGGCTGCCGGACTGCCTTCGCAGCGCTGCTCGCCGGTTGTGGCGGAGGGCAGGGGGCATGCCCCGTGTCCCGCCCCGGAGTCTCTCAGCCCTATCTCAGACCTGTCTCGTACTGATCGATGGTGTGCGAGCAGCTGCGGTTCTAGGCCTTGTCGGTCTTGATGTGCTTGCCGAGCAGGGCGTGGTAGAAATCCCGGTTGCTGAGGGCGCCCACGATCTGATCATTCTCCTGCAGCAGCAGAGGCTTGCCAGTGCGGTAGCAGATCTCGATGGCACTGCGCATGGACAGGCCTGTGTCCACCCGGGTGATGGCGCCGACACCGAGCGCTGAGATGTCCTGCCCTTCACGCCAATCAGCGAGTGCGACGGTGCTGCCGGCGTGGCTGGCCGCCACTGCTTGGCCCGCCGCGTCGAGTTCAACTTCTATGCCCTCGTCCAGTGCTACCGTGTCGCCTGTACGCTGAAGCTTGTCCAGCGGGGTCATCAGGGAGTGACCCCGCAGTACATTGAGCGGGTTGGTGTGGGCCACGAAATCCTTGACGTAATCGTTGCAGGGGTTCAGCACGATGTCCTCAGGGGTGCCGTGTTGTACAATTTTGGCCGATTCCATGATGGCGATGTGACTGCCAATTTTCAGCGCTTCGTCGAGGTCGTGGCTGACGAAGATGATGGTTTTTTTGAGGCTGTTTTGCAGCTCGATCAGCTCGTCTTGCAGCTGCGCTCGGATCAGCGGGTCGAGCGCCGAGAAGGGCTCGTCCATCAACAGAATGTCATTGTTCATGGCGAATGCGCGTGCCAGGCCCACGCGCTGTTGCATGCCGCCCGAGAGCTCGTGCGGTCGTTTGTGCGCCCACTGGGTCAGGCCGACCATCTCCAGCTGCTGCATGGCCGTCTCAGTGCGTTGTTTTTTGCTCTCGCCTTTCATCTCCAGGCCAAAAGCGACGTTGTCCAGAACCGACAGCCAGGGCATCAGCGCGAATTTTTGGAACACCATTGAGATGCGGTTCATGCGCAGATTGAGCAACTCGGCGGCATTGCACTGGGCAATATCAACCTTGTTGTCCCCGTCCCGGATGATCAGCTCGCCACGGCTGATGGTGTTGAGCCCGTTGACGGCTCGCAGCAGGCTTGATTTGCCCGAGCCCGAGAGGCCCATCAGCACACATATCTCACCTTGGCGCACGTCGATATTGGCGTTTTGCACGCCCACAACGTCGCCCGTGGCTTCGATGATCTGATGGCGCGTCTTGCCTTGGTCTAGCAGTTTAAGGCTCGCTTTGCTGTTTTTGCCGAAAATCACGTCGAGGTTTCGGATGCTAATGGTCGGCATGATCAACCCTCCTTAGATGAGCCAGGGGCTTTGCAAATTCGGTCGAGAATAATGGCGACGATGACAATGGCCAGCCCCGCTTCAAAACCTTGGGAAATGTTCACGGTGTTGAGTGCCCGTACCACGGGCTTGCCCAGTCCATCGGCGCCGACCAGCGCGGAGATAACCACCATGGACAGGGACAACATAATGCACTGGGTGACACCGGCCATGATGCTGGGCATGGCGGCCGGCAGTTCAATTTTGTAGAGCAATTTGAAGGGGGTGGCGCCAAAGGCTTTGCCTGCCTCAATCAAATCCTCAGGGACCCGGCTGATGCCGAGGTAAGTCAATCGCACCGGAGCTGCCAGGGCGAAAATAATGGTGGAAATCAAGCCCGGTACGACGCCCAATCCAAAGAGCACGAGGGTAGGGATCAAATAGACGAAAGTAGGGATCGTTTGCATCAGGTCCAAGATGGGTCGGATTAACGTGTACAGCCAGGGCCGGTGTGCGGCCAGAATGCCCAGCGGTATACCGACGCTGATTGAAATAGCCGTGGCGGTGATGACGAGCACAAATGTCTCGATCATTTCCTGCCAGTAACCCAGGTTGAGAATCAACAGCAAACCCAAGACACAAAATATGACAAGGCCGATGCTGCGGTGTAAAAACCAGGCCGTCAGTGCGGTGAGCAGCATCGGTACAGCTGGCGGAAACCAGAGGAAAATACCCACAAGCCCAAGGATGAGCCATTCAAGCGAAACGGATATGGCATCAAAAAACCAATCGGCGTTGTAGGTCAGCCAATCGACAAATGATTCCATCCACTCACCGAGCGGAATTTTATTCTCTGTAAACCAATCCATAACTGTTCCGGTGGCTGAGGGTTGTGCGGCGGGAGATGATCTTGCTCAGGGTCGGGACGGTGCTGCAGTGCACCGCCCCTGTCTTGCGGTGTTATAGGCCGAGGTGCGTGCGCACAGCTGCCACGGCTTCGCCGCCGTCTTTGGTCGTTACACCGTCCAGCCAAGCATCGAGCACGGCGGGGTTGGCTGCGAGCCACGTGCGTGCCGCATCTTCTGGTTTCTGGCCGTCGTCGAGGATAGCGCCCATGATTTCATTTTCCATTGCCAGTGAGAACTCGAGGTTCTGCAGCAGTTTGCCGACGTTCGCGCACTCGCTGAGGTAGCCCTTGCGCACGTTGGTGTGAACACTGGCGCCGCCGAAGTTGGGGCCAAAGAAGTCGTCACCGCCGTCCAGATATTCCATCTCGATATTGGCGTTCATGGGGTGTGGCGCCCAGCCGAGGAAGACAATCCAGTTATCGCGCTTGGCCGATCGGCTGACCTGCGAGATCATGCCCGCTTCGCTGGACTCGACCAGTTTGAAGCCTTTGAGCCCAAAGGCGTCTTCGTCGATCATGCCTTCAATGATGCGGTTGCCGTCATTGCCGGGCTCGATGCCGTAGATCTTACCTTTTAACTGGTCTTTGTATTTGGTGATGTCGGCGAAGGTTTTCACGCCGCCGTCGAAGGCGTATTTGGGCACGGCCAGTGTGTATTTGGCGCCTTCAAGGTTCGCGCGCACAGATTCCACCGAGCCTTCGTCGCGGTATTTGGCGATGTCGGCTTCCATGGTGGGCATCCAGTTGCCGAGGAACACGTCGATGTCGCCATTGGCCAGCGAGGTGTAGGTGACCGGCACGGAGAGCAGCTGTGTGCTGGCGCCGTAACCCAAGCCTGTGACCAGCTCGGTGGTGACCGCTGTTGTGGCGGTGATGTCTGTCCAGCCCACGTCTGAAAAGCGCACGGTGTCGCACTGACTGGCAAATGCTGTGGAAGCGGAGAGCAGGGAAGTGGCGACTAAGCCCACCTTCAGCAGAGTGCTCAGGGTTTTGGTCTCTGTGTTTTTAATCATTGTTTACGCCTTGTGTTAATGAAGAATAATTGCATCTAAAAAAGTGCTGCCCGCTAGCCCCCCAGCATTTATAGCCTCTCTTGACTGTGCTGGGTCGAGCGGGTTGTAAAGAGCACTGCTGTCAGTTATTTAACGCGCTTTGCGCATTGAGTTCGTGGCCTTGGAAGTGACTGCGTATCTGGGTGGCATGTTCTGGCAGCTGCAGCTCTAAATAGTCACCGATGATCCGCTGCGCCTGCAGGTGGTCAATGCCCGAGGGGGTCAGCGCACCGCGCAGCCAGATGCCGTCGATCAACGCTGCGATCGATTGCGCCACCAACACCGCCCGCTCCGCTGGCAGCAGGCGCTTCAGTTCGTGTACCAGATTGGACAGCAGCCGCCGCTCGTTGACGTGCTGCAGGCGACCCAGGGCGGGGTTGTGCATGGCGAGCGACCAGAACGCCAGCCATGTTTTGACCACTTTGCTGTCGCGCTGGTAGTCGTCGAAGTTGCCCTTGACGATGGCCGCCAGCTGGCCCACTGCATCAGCGGGTGCCACCTGGCGGCGGCGCTCGAGCACGCCCTGCGCCAAGTGCCGTAACACCGAGCGCATGGTCGCCTCCAAGAGCCCGTCCTTGCCGCCGAAATAGTGATTGATGATGGCGGGGGAAACGCCCGCATAACCCGCGATCATGACCACGCTCGCCTTGTGCAGGCCGACCGAATTGATGGCTTCAATGGTGGCATCTATGAGTTGTGGTCGTCGTATTTCGGGCATTCCAACTTTCGGCATCGAAGCTCTCAGGTTCTTTTATTGAACGTTTGATTAAAAAAATACAGGGGCTGGAGGAGGCTGTCAAATTGAACAGGCAAGGGCTTCGAAATCAGTGGACTTTCGTGAAAGCGACAGGGAGTTAGTTGCAGAACACGCAAATGGCAGTGGTGGTGCCGTTTTAGCCGGTGTTAGGGCGCTTTGCCGCGGTCAAGCAAGAGGGGAAAAAGAGCGCTCAGCGACTTAAGCGTACTGACGATTTCGCATTGCTATTGAGTGCGATCAGAGGGGGAATTGTTGAGGTAAGGGCCCTTTGGCAGCGGCTGGCGTGGGCCAAGGGGGCAAGTGGAGTAGCCAGTCGAAGCGCTGCTAAAGGCAGTGATTGCCGGTGCTCACTCCAGCTGCGATCGCCGCTGTGCCCTCAGGTGTCGGTTGCGACAATGCCGCGGAGCGTGGAGACTTTTTCCTCCATTTCTTCGTGGCGGATGAAACATTTGGGGATCACGCTGAAATGCGCGCGGCCGTTCTCGAGCACCGCGTGGGTGCTGCCCCGGGTGATCATGGCGTCGGGCGTTTCAGTGAAATCCGTGTGCAGGGTGATGGCGGCGGCCGAACCGTTGTAATAACCACGCGCAACAATGTGATTGACGGTGCGGCTCCAGGGCACAAAGTAATAATCGTGGCGGCTGCGGTTGGAGAGGATATAGGCGCCATCGTCGTTGGCGAAAAATTCGATTTTTCTGATCTTCAGCAGTTGATTGGCCAGGTGCACGTACCAGATAAACAACACAGTGCTCATGGTGACCGCAAAGACAAACTCACTGTTGCGCTCTCCCTCAAAAAACAGCTCTTTGGTGAAACCCACGTAGACCATCAAGCCGAGCGACAGGGTGATCATGAAAGTGTTCAGCCACACGGCAGGTGCACTTGAAATCATGATAAAGCGCTTGTTCGCGCGCCGCTGGGTTTTGAGCTCTCGGTAGCTGAGATTGATCAGGGCAGGTGAAGTTGCAGTGGCATCTGAATTCATGGTGGTCGGTTTCTGTGATTTGCGCGTGTTAGAAACGAGGGCAGAGTTAATCATCAAGCAATGGCGCGATGTTATTAACCTGCAAAGACGCCGCCAGAAGTTTTTTCGACCGCGTTAATGCATTGACTCAAATTGGCTGATCTGATCAGAAAAAGTGCAGCTGTATTCCAGTGGTACAACGCGATAGAGCCCTGAGTCTGGCACCTTGCCTTTGCGGCGTGATTTGCTGCTCTGGCGCACTCTCCATCACATCACTGAGTGAACAGAAATTTTAGCTCGTTGCGTGACAGCTGGCGTCCCTGTGCACGGTGTCAATTCACGCTGCTGGCCTCCGCGAATTGGTGCCAACCGTGCGCATTGCGCGTGCTCAATAAGGCGCGGTTTGTCGCATCGACTCACGATTGCAGAATTCGCTGTACCACGCACTTAAGTCGCTGTGACCGGTACGCCAATCGACGGTATCAAAGCGAAAATCAAGGTAGCCCAGTGCGCAAGCGAGGCCGATGCGACCGATGCAGACCTGCTCGCCCAAGGTGGCGGCATCTTGTTCCAAGTAGTCCAGTGTTCGGAGGATGCGATTGAATTGGCAGTCGATCAATTCCGGCCAGCGCAGTTGCTCAGGTCGCAGCGCTGTCTCATAGCGCAGCGGCACGGCAGTGTCCAATATCCCCTCGGCCATCGCCGCGAGCGTCAGGCTCTGCCAGCGCTTCTCGCCCTGTGGGACTAAGGGTGTGTGATTGTGGCGGCTGTCGAGGTATTCGCAGATCACCCGCGAGTCCACGATCAATTCGTCGCCATCTGTGAGCAGCGCGGGGATGCGGGCCAGCGGGTTGACCCGAGTCACAGTGTCAGTGGGGTTGACCGGGCTGATGCCGGTGGCATCGATCAGCTCAATGTCGCCATCCTGCCGTGTCTCGATGGCGAGCACGCGAACTTTGCGGGCGAAGGGAGAGGCGGGTGCGTAAATCAATCGCATGAGGGATACCGGCTGCTTAGCAAGAAACCAGTGTCCTCGAATCCGTACCAAGGCTCAAGGTTTTGCTTGGCTAAGGTTCGTCAGAAGGAGGGTGTGCGCAAGTTGGCGGGGAGAGTTCGCCACCGTTGCCGAAGTGCGTTAGCGACCAGCGGGTGGGGAATAACAAAGCACTGTCTGCCAGCACCCAGCAGGTGCTAGCAGAACAGGGGAGTCGCTACGGCAGCATCATGCCGCGAATAGTGAAGAACAACAGCGCCGCCAGCGAGGCTGACACCGGCACAGTGATGATCCACGCGGCTGCGATCTTGATCAGCGCAGAGCGCTTGACCAGCTGCTGTTTGTACTCATTGCGCAGCGACTTGCGCTCTTTCTTGGTGAGCACAGTCTCGCTTTTCTTGCTGGCTTTGAGCTGCTTGAGCATGATCTTTTGCTCGTTCAGGGTCGCGGCGTGAAAGCGTTCGAGGTAGGCGTCCACCTCGGCTTGGTCTTCGTCGTCGGCGTGGTGGTCGTGGATCTCATCGATGACTTTGCCGTAGTTCGCCTTGATGTATTCGCGCAGAAAACCCACACCAAACACACCGCCAACGGCGATGTGCGTGGAGCTGACGGGCAGGCCGAGTTGGCTGGCGATGATTACCGTGATGGAGGCGGCCATGGCGATGCAAAAGGCGCGCATTTGATCGAGTTCGGTGATCTCGGTGCCCACCGTGCGGATCAGCTTGGGGCCGAACAGGGCCAAGCCAATGGAGATGCCGACCGCGCCGATCATCATCACCCAGATGGGGATCTCGGCCTTGGCGGTGACGCCGCCAGTGGTCACGGCTTCATTGATGGCGGCCAGTGGCCCGACGGCGTTGGCGACGTCATTGGCACCGTGCGCAAAACTCAGCAGCGCGGCGGCGCAGATCAGCGGCAGGGTAAACATGCCGTTGATGGTGGCCTTGGAGTTTTCCTTGTCTTGGGTGTATCGCTTGACCAGCGGTTTCATGATCAGGAAGGTGACGGCTGCCGCAGCCATGCCGATGCCGATGGCGGAAAAGAGATCGAGCTTGATCAGTTTTTTCAGGCCCTTCAGGGCGATATAGGCGCCGAAAGCCATGGCCATCACCGACACCATGCGCGGCACCATTTTCTCGCCCGCAGCGAGCATGTTGCTGCGGTAGGTGATGGAGGTTTTTATCCAATACAAAAATAGCGCGGCGATCACGCCACCGAGCACCGGTGAGATGATCCAGCTAGCCGCGATCTTGGCCATGGTGCCCCAGTTGGCGATGCCCCAGCCGCCGGCTGCGATGCCCGCGCCGAGCACACCGCCCACGATGGAGTGCGTAGTGGAGACGGGCGCGCCCACGGCGGTGGCGATGTTGAGCCAGATAGCGCCGGCCAGCAGGGCGGCCATCATCAGCCAGACGAATTCGCTGGTGCTGCTGATCAAGGCGGGGTCAATGATGCCCTTTTTGATGGTGGAGACCACGTCGCCACCGGCGATCAACGCGCCCGCTGCTTCAAACACCATGGCGATCATGATGGCGCCGGTCATGGTCAGTGCCTTGGAGCCCACCGTTGGCCCGACGTTGTTGGCGACGTCGTTGGCACCGATGTTCATGGCCATGTAGCCGCCGATAATGGCGGCTGCCACCAGCTCGACATTAACCGTGCCGCGGGTCGCCACGTAGAGCATGATCACGACGATAAACAGCATCGCGATACCCATCCTAAAGGTTTCGCGTCTACCGAAGCGCGTCGCGTCTTCGATATCCTGTAGGTCTCTGATTTCCAATGGTCTAACTCCAAACTCTAAATTTTAATGGCCCGTTGTCCGCTGGAATGCCGAAGCCAAGGGCTGATCCGGGGCCGTGCGATCGGCGGTCTTGCCGCACCTGTCGACTCGCAGCTGTGGTCGCTTCCAATCAGCCCGCAAAAGGGGCGGGCAACTGCCACGACTGGATGTCGAATCTCAGCGCAAGCTGTGACGCAGCGCGTCCGCAGGCTATGCCACGCGCAGCTAATCGGGCCAATGATACCTTGCTTTGGTGCAAAGTTCGTGCAAAAAATGTGAATTTTCCCCTGAGCTAGGGGCTTGATAAAACACGGCATTTAGCGGCTTAAATTAGGCCGACTATAAACAGTCCGGTCGTCGATTTTCGCAGAAGAATAGTGTAAGGCGCGATACGGCTTGCAGGGTGTTTTAGGGCTAAAGCGGTTATGGATCCGAAGGTCGCCGCCCGCTGACAATAGTGGGGGCGATGGCGTTTTTTTGCCGCTGAGTCAGTGCAGCGCCGCGCGGCTGTTGGCAGAACGATGGAAGCGGTTTGAACAACTTTGTTTTTAGGGCTGCCGTGGTACTGCGCGCTATTGGGCTCAATCAAGGCCGCCACAGCTTTGATTCAGCGGCCGGTGAAATCAAAGCATTCACCGACCTAGGTCTCGCCCCATTCAATGTGGCTCTATCAAGCCTTAGCGGCGGGGTCTTTGCCGTGTCGGTGTGCGTACAAGCACACCAGTTCCATGGCCACTGTGGCTGCGGCCAGTGCGGTGATCTGGGCGTGGTCAAAGGCCGGGTTGACCTCCACCACGTCCATGCCGATCAGGTTGATGCCGCGCAGGTTCCAGAGGATCTCCAGCGCGTGGCCAGTGGTCAGGCCACCGCAGACAGGGGTGCCCGTGCCGGGGGCGTAGGCAGGGTCCAGGCAGTCGATGTCAAAGGTGAGGTAGACCGGGTTATCGCCGACCACCGCCTTGATCTGCTCGCCGATGGCTTCGGGGGTCATGCGGTTGGCCTGGCGACCGTCGATGATGTTGAAGCCCGGGTTTTGATCGTTGGTGGTGCGCAGCCCCACTTGCATGGAGCGCGACGGGTCGACGATGCCCTCACGCGCGGCGTGGTAGAACATGGTGCCGTGGTCGACGCGGCCGTCTTCGTCAGGCCAGGTGTCGCAGTGCGCATCGAAGTGCAACAGGGACAAGCCCTTGCCGTGTTTTTCCGCGTGCGCCTTGAGCAGCGGGTAGGCGATGAAGTGGTCCCCGCCCAAGCTCAGTAGTGCGGTGTCGGTGTCGATGATGTGTTTTGCCCAGGCCTGGATCGAGGGCGGTACCTCTTCGGGGTAACCGGGGTCAAAGGCACAGTCGCCAAAGTCGATGGCGCGCAGGCGGTCGAAAGGATTGAACTCCCAGGGCCAGTGCCGCGCCCAGGCCAGCTCGCTGGATGCTTCGCGGATAGCACGGGGCCCAAGTCGCGCGCCAGAACGGCTGCTGGTGGCGAGGTCAAAGGGCACGCCCATGATCGCTAAGTCAGCGTTGGCGAGATCGCGCGAGTAGGGACGGCGCAAGAAGCTCAGGGCACCGGCATAGGTCGCTTCTGATCGGGTGCCGTAGGGCTGCGTATTGTTGAAGGCGAAGTCGCCTTCTTTCAATTGCTCGCTGATGTCCATGTTAGGTCTCGTCGTGTCAGGCAGGGACGGCGGCGTTGGCAACCAGCTCCACCACATACTTAGGGTTGGCCAGTTTGGCCGGTTCAACGCAGGCACGCATGGGCGGTTTGGCACCGTCTAGCCAAGCGTCCCAGATGACGTTGAATTCAGCGATGCGAGCAATGTCGGTGAGGTAGATGTGCACCATCAACAACTGTGAGCGCTCCGTGCCCGCGTCGCGCATTTCAGCGTCGAGGCTTTGCAGCGTCTCGCGCACCTGTGTCACAAAGTCTGCGTCGGCATTCGGCGGGACTTCCACAAAATAGCCAATGCCGTTGTGTTCAACGTGTGCGGAACAGCGAACACCGTTGCCTGCTTTGATCATTGTCATCAGAGTCGAGCCTTAAAGTTATCGTAGCCAAAAGCACGCACAGTCTGACGTGAATTGTCGCGGGAATCCCAAGCGACGATTGACGGCAGAGCCATGCCATTAAAAGTGGTTGTTTTGACCATTGTATAGATGGCCATGTCGCCAAACATGAGTTTGTCGCCAATGTTCAACGGAGCCTCAAAGCTGTAGTCTCCGATCACATCGCCCGCGAGGCACGTCATGCCGCCCAAACGAAAGGGGTAAGCGCCGGATTCGCCTTGGTCAGCACCCAGGAGCGGTGGTTGGTAGGGCATCTCAAGCACGTCGGGCATGTGACAAGTAGCGGAGCAATCGAGCAGCGCCAGTTGCCGTTCGTTGTGGCTGATGTCCAGCACTTCGGTGACAAACACACCGGCGTTCAGCGCGATGGCCTCGCCGGGTTCGACATAGGCCTGCAGTTGGTAGGTCGACTGCAATAGCTTTAAGCGCGCGATTAAATCGTCTGTTTGATAGTGCTCGTGGGTGATGTGGTGGCCGCCGCCGAGGTTTAGCCAGCGCATCTCCTTTAGCCTGTCGCCCAGTTTGTCTTCGAGCACATCCAGTGTGCGCGCCAGCGGCGGGAAGTCCTGCTCGCACAGGGTGTGCATGTGCAGCCCGTCAATGCCGCTGAGGTCCGCGGTCACCAGCTGATCGATGGGGATGCCCAGTCGAGAGCAGGGTGCGCAGGGGTTGTAGACGCCCACAGCACCCTCGGAATGTTGAGGGTTTACCCGCAGGCCAAACGACAGCGCGGGGCGTTGCTGCTGGGCGGCTTGGGCCATGTCCTTAAAACGGTGCCACTGGCCCAAACTGTTGAAGATGACGTGGTTCGACAGCGTCAAGATCTCTCGCAGCTCGTCTTCTTTAAAGGCGGCGCAAAAGGTCGTCACTTCGCCGCCAAACTCCTCACGGCCCAGGCGTGCCTCGTGCAACCCGCTGGCGCAGGTGCCACTCAAATAGCGCATGATCAGCGGCGCAAAGTGGAACATGGAAAAAGCTTTCAAGGCGAGCAGCACTTTGGCGCCGCTCTCTTCCTCTATGCGCGAGAGCACGTGCAGGTTTTGTTCGAGCCGTGCGGCGTCAACCACAAAACAAGGGGTGTTCAACGTGGTGGTGTCGAGGCGGTCAAAAGCTCGGAATATTTCAGACATGCGGCGCTCATGGCGTGTGTAGGCGGTGTCGATTGTACCTCGGTGAGCACAGGTCTGAAGATATTTGCGCGGAGATTTCCAATGGCATCCCCCTGTCAGATTTGAAGCGAGCAAAAAGACCTACGGCTGTGAAGAAGGCAGGTAGCGGAGCCGTTTATCACTGAGTGGTTACGTGAAAGCTGCTGAAGATATAAAATCCCCAAGAACGTTGCCTGCCAATAGCTGATGCCTGAGCGTGAAACTTAATAACAGGCCGTTTTATTTCCCATTTTTTCCTGCTGAATACGGGCGAGTAGTTTTGCAGGCATGCCATCGAAAGGTACGATGTAAGCGCTGACAACAAGGGCGGGTTTTCACTTGTTGGAAACGGATGATTGAGCACTCACCGCTGTTTGTTCTGAGTGAGAAAGCGTCTTCTCCAGGAGGACGCTGCGCAGTGTTTTTAAACCCAAAGTGATCTCGTTTTCAGTGTTCATGGCGAAGCCAATCAGCAGCCCCTTCTTGGGGGGACGCTTGTTGGGGTAGTAGTATGACAATTGTTCGATATCCAGTCCTTTTGCACTGCATTGCGAGAGTACCTCACTTTCATCCATGGATTGATCTCGGAAGTAACACAAAATGTAAAAGCCGGCGGTGAGGTTCATCGTGAGGAAAAATTCACTGAAATCTTCTCGTAATAGCTTCAGCAAATGTCTTTGTCTGTTTTCGTAAATGCGCCGAGTTTTGTGTAGATGCCGTGAGTAGTGCCCGTCTTGTATGAATCGAGCAAGCACTTGCTCCGTTACCTGATGGGTGGCTCGGTAACGCACACGAATAAGATTTCTGCAATGCTTGGCAAGGGTTCTAGGCATGATCATAAATCCGACGCGCAGCGACTGAAACAGCGACATGCTAAAAGCGCTGATATAGATCACTTGACCTTCACTGTCCATGGCTTTGAGTGGGGGGATCGGCAGTCCTTCGTAGCGGTATTCGCTGCCCAAGTCGTCTTCAATGATCAGCGCTTTGTTTTTTGCGGCCCAATTGAGAAGTTGGGTTTTTCGTCGCACCGGCATAGACACGGTCAGCGGTTGCTGTTTAGCTGCCGTCACAAACGCCAATTTCACTGGAACGTTCTTTACTGTGCTGGGGTCGGCGCCCAGCTCATCCACCCGCATGGGATGGATAACACAGCCATGGTACTTAAAGATGGACCGTACGGCGGGCATGCCAGGTTCTTCGAAGGCAATCGAATCACCTGGGTCGAGTAGCAATTCCGCTAGTAAGCTCACCGCATGATGGGCTCCGGAGGTGACGACCACTTCTTCGGGGACGCATGTGACGCCGCGGTTTAGCGCCACGTGGATAGCGATCTGTTGTTCCAGTAGGCTGCTTTCTTTGCCGCTCCGATAACACGCGAGCTCTGTGTTCAGTCCCTGCAGTACCTCGCGGGTCAACTTCGACCAAACGTCAACAGGAAACAATCGGTGGTCGGGTGCTGACATGTGTAAATAACGCGGCTCGACAGTGGTGACTAAGGGCTGCTTTTCTTCGAGATTATTTGCCTTGCCCGAGAGCAGATGAGATGAGTCGAACGCAGGCTGATGAGCGTGTGCTCTTGGTCGTGGGCTCTGCAGCAGTAACTCAGGAATCGACTCTACGAAAGTCCCGCTGCCAGAGACGGTTCTCAAATATCCTTCTGCGGTTAACTGATCTAAGGCCGTCACGATGGTGAACCTAGACACTCCCAACCTGGTACAGAGCACGCGAGAGGAAGGCACACGCGACCCACCCGCCAGCACGCCCGAGTGAATCATCTCGCGGAGTTGTTGGTAGAGCTGGCGGTGTAAAGGGATTTTAAGGCTCTCGTCGCATGCCAGCCCGTCAAGTTGAACACCGTCGTTTTGCCTTCCCATGAGGTTGGCTCCCTAAAGATTCACTTAGAAGTGGACTGGTCATATTTCCATTTACTGGCTATGTTCGCAAGTACGATTGAGAATTATAAAGACAGTGTCACGAAAGCTTGCTTTCTAAACTTGATGCACTGCAACTAATCCTGCTAGGGGAAATGATGAGCAAAATTGATAAAATAATGTCCCGTCGATTGTTTATGCAGCGAAGCGCTTTGACCGCCTTGGCGGCGGCACCGATGGCATCGTTACTGCCGTCTACCAGTTACGCAAATACGCCCAAAAAAGGCGGCAAATTTGTGCTCGGCCTTAAAGGCGGAGAGAGCACCGACACGCTCGACCCGGCCATCAATCTGGGCAGTGCTAGCTCCTATGCGCTCTACGCCTTTGGCGACTATTTGGTCGAGTTTGATGCTGCTGGGAATCTGATTCCCAGTCTGGCGCTGAGCTGGAGCAGCAAGGATGGGGGCAAGACCTGGGATTTCGTAATAAGACAAGGGGTGGAGTTTCATAACGGAAAAATATTGACAGCCAAAGATGTGCAATTGACCATGGAGCGACACTCCAATGAATCATCAAAGTCTGGGGCGCTGGGAATTATGCGAGGCATTGAGTCCATGAGCACTGCGGGTGATGTGTTCTCTGTGACGCTAAAGTCCGCTAATTCAGACTTGCCTTACTTGATGTCTGACTACCACTTGTTGATCCAACCTGACGGTGGTGTGGACAATCCTTCCGCAGGGATTGGAACAGGCCCCTATCGCCTCAAGGTAGAGGAGCCCGGCATTCGCTACACCTTTGAAAAATTTGACCGGCATTGGAATGACCAGGTCGGGCACTACGACAGTCACGATATTATTGTTCTCAACGATGACACGGCGCGAGTCGCGGCACTGCAGTCGGGTCAGGTGCATGCGATTGACAAAGTCCCCCCGCGAATTGCCAAGTTAGCCGCCCGAGCACCGGGGGTGTCGATTGTGGTGACACCGGGGCCAGGCCACTACATTTTTGTCATGCACACCGATACGGCGCCTTTCGATAATAAGGATCTGCGCCTCGCACTCAAATATGCGATTGACCGTGAAAGCATGGTTGAGACGGTGTTGAACGGGTTCGGCAGCATCGGCAATGACATTCCTATCAATGATTCTTACCCCTTGTTTGATACAACGCTGGAGCAGCGGCCGTTTTCCTTAGAACTCGCCGCCGAGCACTACAAGAAGTCGGGGCACGATGGATCGCCTATTGTGCTTCAGGTGTCCGATGCCGCCTTTCCAGGGGCTGTTGATGCCGCACAGCTTTTCCAGCAGACAGCAAAAGCGGCGGGGATACCGCTCGAGCTAGATCGTTTGCCGTCTGACGGCTACTGGTCCGAAATATGGAATAAAAAACCCTTCTGTGCGTCATTCTGGGGGGGAAGGCCAGTGCAAGACCAGATGTACTCCACGGCGTATTTTTCGGGGGCAGACTGGAATGATACGCGGTACAGCGACGCAGAGTTTGACGCGATGTTGGTTGAGGCTCGTGCCGAAGTTGATCTTGAGAGAAAAAAGGCCATTTACGCCAAAATGGCCAGACTGGTGCACAACGACGGCGGATTGATTAATCCTATGTTCAATCAATTCATTGACGGCTATTCTGACAAAGTTGCCGGTGTTATTCCGCACTACAAAGAAATGCTCACGGGTAACGTTGCCAAGCTCAGTTGGTTTGCCTGATGCGACCCTTATAACCAGTTTTTAGGAAATGGGTGTTTGATGAATAATAAGCTTCTGTTACTGATCATTGACGGAGTGCCCTGGCGCAATTGGCGCTCGCTGTTTGGAAATTTGGAGGGCTGGGTGGACGCAGGCGACGCGCAAGTGTGGAAAATTCGCGCGCCACTGCCTTCTATTTCGGCCTCCTGCTATGCCTCGATACATACGGGCGTGCCGCCGGCGGTGCACGGTTGTACGGGCAATGCGGATGTCTTCAAGATGGATTTGCCCGATGTATTCTCGGAAGTTCGCAAGCGAGGCGGTATCACGGGGGCTGTGACACATTCTTTTTGGTCGGAATTTTTTAACCGCGCACCTTTTGATCCAGTGCGTGATCTTGAATACGACGATACCGCGAGCCCGAGTATTAATCACGGCCGCTTTCATACCATGGCGGGCTATGGGCATGCCAATCAGATGACGCCCAGTGACGCGGATCTCTTTGCGACTCTGACCATGATGACGGAGCGCTTTGCCATCGATTACGGTATTTTGCACACCTGCACGCTCGACAGCATGGGCCATCGCTTCAAGCATGCGTGTGAGGAGATGGACGATGCTTGCATGTTATTGGACGCCCAGTTGGCGCCGTATATAAAACGTTGGCGTGCAACGGGTTATGAGGTTATTGTGACGGCCGATCACGGCCAGTCCGAGCGAGGGCACCACGGTGGCAGAGGGGAAGAGCAACAGGACGCTGCGCTCTACTATTTCGGGCCCGCAAAGGGCCCAAATGCAGACGTACTGCTACAGATCAACCAGATTGCACCGACGGTGCTCAGCCGATTTGGCATTGAGGTGCCTGATTCGATGAAAGAGGAATCATTTCTTGACTGAAGAAGAACTGCGAGCGCGTGCCAGTCAAATACGTGCTGTTATTTTTGACAAGGACGGCACCCTGTTTGAATTTGAGTCCACGTGGACGCGATACTGTGATCAAATGTTCGACGAACTGGTGGGCGGTGACGAGGACAAAAGGGCGTGCTTAGCTGCCGCGTGTGGTTATGATCATCGTGCCAAAACCTTTGTCGCGGGCTCGCTGATCGTGGGCGGCAGCATCGAAGAGATCTGCTCGCTGTGGGCCGGCCTGCTGGGTTTGGAAGATAACGAATCGGTGCTCGCACTGAGTCGGCGTATTGTCGCTGAACTGGAACCCGAGCCGCTCGCCGATCTACCGCAGCTCACTCAGGATCTCGCAGCGATGGGGCTCACGCTCGGCGTGGTGACAAACGATCTGGAAGCCGCGGCGAGGCAGCAGCTAAAGCAAGCAGATATCGCTCATCGCTTTGCGCTGGTGCTGGGCAGCGACAGTGGTTACACACCCAAACCCGCCGCCGACACCTTGCAGGCCTTCTGCCAACACACCGGCATAGAGCCGCAGCATGTTGCCATGGTGGGGGACAGCATTCACGATCTTAAGGCCGCCGAGCATTTGGGAGCGGGCCTAGCGATTGCTGTGCTGACAGGGCCTGCGACCGAAGATTCGTTAAGCCCCTGTGCCGACGTTGTTATCGCTGACGTGGGGCACCTGCCGCACTTATTGTCCGGTGGGGCTGTGCCGCAATAACCTTCTCGCTTGAGCCTTCTGCGCCCCTGTTGCTCAGGTTATACACATCAGGCACTTGAAGGCCAGTGTGAGCGGCCTCGCTTGGCTGAGCTCTACTCCCTTGATCCAAAATCGCGCATACTGTTTAGCAGCGCACGCAAAAGGTTTTGATGATGGCGAAAATAGGGCGAAACAATCCCTGCCCCTGTGGCAGTGGTCGAAAGTATAAACAATGCTGTATCGACAAAACGGTGGTGCCCATAGGTTTTGCCGAAAACAAAACCGAATCACTTCCCGAAGAAGCGATCTCAGGCGTGCAATTATCGCCCGATTTGCTGCAGATGTTTCCCGGTTTGCAGCAACAGCTGGATGGGCAAGAGCTTGAATCGATCGATGACTTGCAGGCTATATTCGGAGCCAGTGTGCAACAGCGCAATCAGGCAATGGTGGATGACTTTCACGGCCTTTCACCCGGGCAAATGCACAGCGCGCTCTACACACCGTTAGAGCCCCAGGACTGGTGTTCGTTGTTCGCTGATCTGCCCGCAGACCTGAGTGGCGCGCGTTTTTTGCAGGTGTTTTTATGGCTGGCTGAGGAAATGGGCGAGAAAGGTCTGAAAGCCACCGCCAAAGGCAACCTGCCGCGCAACGCCTGTAGGGAGCTGTACCAGCGCACGCTGTCCCAGTATCCCGACGAGTCGCCTACGATCAGGCCACGTACTATCAGCACCGAGCAGGACTTTTCCCTATTGCACAGCGTGCGTTTGACCGCTGGTTTTGCCGGCTTGTTACGCAAATACAAAGGCAAGTTTGTGCTGACTAAAAAGAGCAGCAAAATGCTGGAGCAGGCGGACCACGCCGCGCTCTACCAGGCGCTGTTTGTCGCCTACGTCAGCGAATTCAATTGGGGTTACATCAGCCGCTTTGACCGCGGCGAGCTGATCCAAAAGAGCTGGCTGTTCAGCTTGTATCTGCTGTCGCAGCATGGGGCGGAGCGGCGACCCGTGGGCGAGTACAGTGCCTGGGTGGAGCAAGCGTTTCCGATGCTGCGGGATGAATTGAGCGGTGTACATCAGGGAGCTTTGGATTTGCTATTGCTCAGCTACAGCTTCCAGTTTATACACCGCTTTGCGGGAGATTTTGGTTTGCTCGAGAAAACTCAAGACGACGAGGAACGGGGAAAACCGTTCAACCCTTTCGCCATTGACTACGTGCAGAAAACAGCACTTCTAGGCGGCGTGTTTCAGCTGCGTAAATAACACCGAAACGCTGCGCTGCATGGCAGGCTACAGGTCCGGCAATGTCGCGGAGTCGGCGATGCCGGATGTGTTGTAGCCCGATCGTTGCGCAGCGGTATCCGGGTTGTGAAGCAACTTGATCTCACG
>JAWSVD010000334.1:0-6592 GCA_033852095.1 Granulosicoccaceae bacterium
GGTGTGCTCATCGGTGCGGCGCAGGGTTATTGGATCGCCTACTGGCGCATCCCCTCTTTCATAGTCACCCTCGCGGGCATGTTGGTCTTTCGCGGTCTGACCTTGTGGTTACTCGAAGGCCAATCGGTCGGTCCCTTCCCCAAGGAATTCCAGTTGCTGTCCACAGGGTTTGTGCCCGATGTCTTCGGCACAGGCAAACCCAACGTTACCGCACTGGTGCTGGGCGTGGGTGCGGCAGGGGCTATCGTGCTGAGTCAGTGGATGGAGCGACGCCAGCAATTGCGCTTTGGCGCCGAAGCCGAACCTCAGATGATTTTCATTCTGAAAAACGCCACGGTCGCGCTGGCGATCAGCTACTTCGCCTACTTGCTGAGCACTTACAGAGGGCTGCCGAATGTTTTGATCACCATGGCCCTGCTGGCATCTGTCTACACCTTTCTCACCAACTCCACAGTACTCGGTCGACGTATCTACGCCCTGGGTGGCAACGAGAAAGCCGCCAAGCTGAGCGGTGTTAAAACTGAGCGGCTGACTTTCCTCACTTTTGCCAACATGGGTTTGCTGGCGGCACTCGCAGGTCTGATCTTCGCGGCTCGCCTGAACACTGCGACGCCTAAGGCTGGTTTTTCCTTCGAGCTGGACGTTATTGCCGCCGTGTTTATCGGTGGTGCATCCATGTCCGGCGGTGTGGGCAAAATCGTCGGCGCGGTGGTGGGTGCCTTCATCATGGGCGTGATGAACAACGGCATGTCCATCATGGGCATCGGCATTGACTACCAGCAGGTGATCAAAGGTTTGGTGCTGTTGGCGGCGGTTATTTTTGATGTCTATAACAAGAACAAACAAGGTTAAGGGGCTGTGATGCATTTATCTCAACTCAAAGACGGAGGTGTTGTCTGCCGCGTCGGGGAGTCGGCCAAGCGCGTGCGAAATGCGCAGACCGTGTACGAGCTGGCGCAAGAGGCCATGGTTGCAAATGTCTCTTTGGCCGTACTGGTGGAGCAGCGGGGTCTGGGCGAACAGGTAGACATGGAGGCGCTGTTGGCGCAGGGGGCATTTGATTGCCCCATGCGCCACCCAGACCCCGCTCATATGCAGATCAGTGGCACGGGGTTGACCCACTTGGGATCGGCCTCGGCGCGTGATGTGATGCACCAGGATCAAAACACTGAAAGCATGACCGACACCATGAAAATGTTCCAGATGGGCTTGTCGGATGGCAAGCCCGTGGCCGGGGAGCAAGGTGTGCAGCCGGAGTGGTTTTACAAGGGCAGCGGACACTGCGCAGTTGCGGCGGGTGATGATCTGTGTTCGCCGAGTTTTGCACTCGATGGTGGAGAGGAGCCGGAGATCGCGGCCTTCTACCTGATCAGTGACGATGGCGTGCCTTTTCGCGTTGGCTATAGCCTGTGCAACGAGTTCTCCGACCATGTCACGGAAAAGCAGAATTACCTGTATTTGGCCCATTCCAAACTGCGGCCTGTCTCCTTTGGTGCCGAGTTGTTGGTGGGTGAGCTGCCCGCACACATTGAGGGCGTCTCGCGCATTTGGCGCGACGGGGCCGTGCACTGGGAAAAAGAGTTTTTGTCCGGTGAGGACAACATGTCCCACAGCATTGATAACTTGGAACACCACCATTTCAAATACACACAGTTTCGGCAGCCCGGCGATTTGCAGGTGCATGTCTTCGGCACGGCAACCCTGTCGGTCGGTGATGGCATTGTCTGCCAGCCCGGCGATGAGTTTGATATCAGCTCGGCGGCCTTTGGCTTGCCGCTGAAGAACAAACTCGCGGTCGATGCAGCTGAAGTCGTAGAGGTGCATTCGCTGTGAAAACTAACAATCAGCCCGCTGTGCGCTACCCCGACCTCGAAGGTCGCTCTGTGTTTATCAGCGGTGGCGCAACCGGCATTGGCAAAAGCTTGGTCGAGGCTTTTTGTGCTCAGGGTGCCAGTGTTGCTTTTGTGGACATCGACGTGGCGGCGGCGGAAGAGCTGCTTGCCACACTGACTACGGCAGGCAGTAAGGTGGCGTTCATGCCCTGCGATGTCTGCGACATCGAGCAGCTGCGTGCTTGTATAGACGCTCTGGCTTCGCAGCTGGGGCCGTTTGCGGTGTTGATTAACAACGCAGCCAACGACCAGCGACACACGCTCAGTGATTTAGAGCCGGAGACCTTTGACAAATTTGTCGCGGTCAACTTAAAACACTACGTCTTTGCCATTCAAAAGGTGGTTCCGATGATGCGTCAGCTGGGCGGCGGCGCGGTGATCAATTTCGGCTCCTTCGGCTGGATGATCAACAACAGCGGTTACCCGGTTTATGCGGCGGCAAAGGCGGGCGTGCACGGCCTGACCAAGGGCTTGTGCCGAGAGCTGGGGGCCGAGGGTATCCGTGTTAACACGCTGGTGCCAGGCTGGGTGATGACGGAAAAGCAAAAAGCGATGTGGCTGGACGACAAGGGCAAGCAGCAAATTGCCGACAATCAAGCCATGCGCGGGGAAGTGTTGCCAGAGCATGTGGCGCAGATGGCTTTGTTTCTCGCTTCGGATGCATCGAGTATGTGTTCAGGGCAAAACTATTTGGTTGATGGGGGTTGGGCGTGAATAAATTTAAGGCAGCAGCATGGCCGAGAGAGCTGCGCTCGCGCGCCTGGTTTGGCGGCGAATCAAGAGACGCCATTTACCACCGCAGTTGGATGAAAAACCAAGGCATCCCGGCGCACCACTTCGATGGCCGGCCAGTGATTGGTATCTGCAATACCTGGTCAGAGCTGACGCCCTGCAACGCGCACCTGCGCGACCTGGCACAGCGGGTCAAAAACGGCATCTACGAGGCGGGCGGCATGCCGGTGGAATTTCCGGTGTTTTCACCCGGTGAGAGCAGCCTGCGACCGACGGCGATGATGTACAGAAACCTGTGCGCTATGGACGTGGAGGAGGCGATTCGCGCTAACCCACTCGACGGCGTTGTATTGTTGGCTGGCTGCGACAAGACAACACCGGCCACTATCATGGGCGCGGCGAGTTGTGATTTGCCGGCCATCGTGGTGTCCGGTGGCCCTATGTTGAACGGCTGGTTTCAGGGTGAGCGCGTCGGCTCTGGTACTGCCTTGTGGCAGATGTCCGAGGCGATCAAAGCGGGCGAGATGAGTTCGGAGGAATTCCTCGAGGCCGAAGAGGCCATGAGCCGCAGCCCGGGTTCCTGCAATACCATGGGTACCGCGAGCAGCATGGCGAGCATGGCTGAGGCGCTGGGGCTGGCGCTCTCGGGCAATGCGGCCATTCCCGCCGTGGACAGCCGCCGCCGTATCATGGCGCACCACAGCGGATTGCGCATCGTGCAGATGGTCAAAGACGATCTCAAACCTTCGGACATATTGACCAAAGACGCCTTTGAAAACGCGATTCGAGTCAACGGAGCGGTCGGTGGTTCCACCAACGCTGTGATCCACCTGTTGGCCATTGCCGGTCGTATGGGTGTGGAACTGACGCTCGGTGATTGGGACCGCTGCGGGCAAGACGTGCCAACACTGGTGAACCTGATGCCCTCCGGCAAGTACCTGATGGAAGAGTTCTTCTACGCGGGCGGCTTGCCCGTGGTGATCAAGGCGCTCGGCGAGCGTGGCCTGTTGCACAAGGACGCGCTGACTGTTTCTGGCGGCGAGATATGGGATGAGGTCAAGGACAGCCGCAACTGGAACCAAGACGTTATCTTCCCCTTTGATAAACCACTGACAGAGAAGGGCGGCATTGCGGTATTGCGCGGTAATCTGGCACCACAGGGTGCGGTGCTGAAGCCATCCGCTGCCAGCCCACACCTGATGCAGCACCGTGGCCGTGCCGTGGTGTTCGACAGCATCGAAGACTACAAGGCGCGCATCGAAGACGAAGACCTCGACATCGACGAAAACTGCGTGATGGTGCTGAAAAACTGCGGCCCGCAGGGTTATCCCGGCATGGCGGAAGTGGGCAACATGGGCCTGCCGCCCAAGCTGCTGCGCAAGGGCATCAAGGACATGGTTCGCTTGTCGGATGCGCGCATGTCCGGCACGGCCTACGGCACCATTTTGCTGCACACCACACCCGAAGCCGCGGTGGGTGGTCCACTGGCCGTGGTTGAGAACGGCGACATGATCGAGATGGATGTGCCTGCACGACGGCTCGAGCTGATGATTTCCGACGAGGAGCTCGCGCGGCGTCTGGCGCTCTGGAAAGAGCCCACAGATCGGCCCAAGAGCGGCTACGTCAGTCTCTACCACCGGCATGTTCAGGGCGCGGACACCGGCGCGGATTTCGATTTTCTGCAGGGTTGCAGGGGCGCAGATGTTGGCCGCGAGAGCCATTGATCACCGCACAATTTCACCCTTCAAATACTAAACACAAGGTTTAACAGTGATTCAGACAGGACACCTTATTGCCGGCGAGTGGATCTCCACCGACACGCATTTTTCATCGGCACCGGCCAGCGGTGCGTCACAGCAGTTCAGTGAATGTGATCAAACGCTGCTTGATCGGGCTTGCGAAATAGCTGCAGTAGCAGCTGTTTCTTACGGCTCAATATCGCGCGCTGACCGGGCGACTTTCCTCGACACCATCGCCGATAATCTCGAGGCGATGCGCGAGCAAATTTGTGCGCAGGGCGTACAGGAGACCGGCTTGCCGCCGGCGCGGCTGCAGGGCGAGCTGGGCCGCACCGTGGGGCAGTTGAAGTTATTCGCTGGCCACATACGTGATGCCCGTTATTTGGATATCCGCATCGATGAGGCGCTGCCCGATCGTGCGCCCCTGCCACGGCCAGAGCTGCGCAGTGTCCAGCGTCCCCTGGGGCCGGTGGCAGTGTTCGGCGCGTCCAACTTTCCGCTAGCCTTTTCCACGGCGGGTGGCGACACCGCATCCGCGCTGGCGGCGGGTTGTCCGGTGGTGGTCAAGGGCCACGCCGCTCATCCTGGCACCAGTGCGCTGGCGGCGCAGGCCATTGGCGCAGCAGTTGAATCCTGTGCACTGCACCCAGGGGTCTTCTCCTTTGTGCAAAGCAGCGGCATCGACATCGGCACACGGCTGGTGCAGCACGCGGCCATCAAGGCGGTGGGTTTTACCGGCTCCATCGCGGGTGGCCGAGCGCTGTTCGATCTGTGTGCGCAGCGCGCTCAGCCTATCCCTTTTTACGGAGAGCTAGGCTCCGTCAACCCCATGCTGGTATTGCCTGGCGCACTGCGTGCGCGTGGCGAGTCGATTGCACAGGGCTGGGCCGCTTCGCTGACTATGGGTGCGGGTCAGTTCTGCACCAACCCCGGTGTGGTGTTCTTGATTGACAGCCCCGCCGCTGATGCCTTTATACAAGCCAGTGCCGCGTCTCTGAAAGACGTTGCCGCGCAGACCATGCTCAGCGATGGCATCGCTGCGAATTACGGGCGCGGCTGTGGGAAGCTTGCCGCAGCCACTGGGGTCAAAACCTTGCTGGCAGCAGAGGTGGATGGCCGCAGCGCTACGCCTGCTCTGTACCAGTGCGAGGGCCTCGATTTTGCAGCCTCGCCAGAAGTCGCTGAGGAGATATTCGGCCCAGCTGGGCTCGTGGTCAAAGTGCAAAACGAGACAGTCTTGCTGGAGTTGCTGGCTCAGATGGACGGGCAGCTCACTTGCACTTTGCAGTTGGACAGCGCTGATACTGCTCTGGGGCGGCAATTGATGCCGGTGCTTGAGGGCCTGGCTGGACGTATTTTGGCCAATGGTTTCCCAACGGGTGTGGAGGTGTGCGAGAGCATGGTGCACGGGGGTCCCTATCCCGCATCGACTAACGCCAGCAGCACATCCGTGGGTACAATGGCGATACGGCGATTCCTCAAAGCGGTGTGTTATCAGAACCTGCCCGCGGAGCTGTTGCCCGCCGAGTTTGATTGATGTTTTGAGCGTGCCCATCAACGGGACATCAGCACAATCAATTTAAACTGTTTCTCTCCCCAAAGCGTCGTGTGGATAAAGCCGGCGCTGCGGGTGTGAGGTCTAATGCAATGGGAGTTGATTTAGTATGGTGAGCGAGCAAAGCGGTGATGATCAGGGCGTGCCTGATGTAGGTGTTTTTGATGACTCGCGCTGTGAGCTGGGCGAAGGCCCGCTCTGGCACCCGCAGCGCGGCGAGTTGTTCTGGTTCGACATCCTCGCCTCGACCATGCACAGCCGTGACGGCACGCAGCACCAGAGTTGGCAAATGCCAGAGATGTGTTCTGCGGCTGGCTGGGTCGATCGAGACACCCTAGTGGTAGCAGGTGCTACCGCGCTCTACCGCTTCGACATCACCAGCCGTGCACTCGAGCCACTGCTGGCGCTGGAGGCCGACAATGAGGTGACTCGCAGCAATGACGGCCGCGCCGACCCCTGGGGCGGCTTCTGGATTGGCACCATGGGCCTCAACTCCGAGCCGGGAGCGGGTTCTATCTACCGCTACTACCGGGGCGAGCTAAAGCGTCTGTTTGCGGACATCACCGTCACCAACGCCATCTGCTTTGACAAGGCGCGCGCCTGCGCCTATTACGTCGATTCCACCAAGGGCATTGTCTGGCGCCAAGCGGTGGACGCAACAACGGGCTGGCCGC
>JAWSVD010000335.1:0-2185 GCA_033852095.1 Granulosicoccaceae bacterium
CAAACGTTGCTGAAGCTAACCAAACTTTAGATCAAAAAGGGCTGCAGTGCAGAGATTTGGGCGTGAACGGTTACATGCTTGAGGTATGCGTAGGGCTCGACGCCGTTCGCTTTAGCCGTTTCAACCAAGCTGTAAAAACACGCACTGGCGTGGGCGCCTTTGGGGGTGTTGGCGAAGAGCCAGTTTTGCGGCCAATCACGAACGGCCTGATGGCGTTTTCAGCCAGCACGTTGCTGATGTGCAGCGCACCGTTGTCGGTGTAGTGCTTGAGCTTGTCCCACTGGTTTAGCGTGTAGAGAAAATCGGGGTCAGGTCCAACAATCGAACAAATCCTCGCTTCAAACTGCGGAGTGGCGCCGAGCATTCGGTCGAACGGGGTCGACCTCCCACGGAGAGAGTAAATAAAAATAAAAGGGGCCAGGTTTATTTAATCAACTCTACTCTCCCCGAAGCACCGTAGGGTGTCGCTGAGCGAAGCGATTCGCACCAACCCTCTGCACGGACCGTCATCTAGGCGCGATACAACTCGGTGCGTTTCGCAGGCTCAACAGCACCCTACAAAAGCACAGGAAATCAACAAATATCCTGCACGACTCTAAGCGCTGCGTGGCGCCGAGCGTTCGCTCGAACGGGGTCGTCCAGGCCGCGGGCGGTATCCCACGAGTGAGCACGCTGAGCGAAGCGAATCACACCGATCAACCACTCACCCACTAGACCCGGCGCGTTTAACAAGCTCAACTGCACCGATGAAATCAGGCCAATGAGCAAGCTAGCCTGAAAACTCAGTCCGACATTCGGCTTTGCCCTCGCCAAAATAGCGTAAAGAGCCAAACCTATTCGACTTGCCTTATGGTTATCTCTCTGCAAGTTCCTTCAGGGACACATTCAGCGCGTTAAGTATTGGGGGAACACCAAGCTCCATTTGCCCTCGCATCAATGCTGCCATCATTCCTCTAAAGGTTTCACGGTGGCGCATCAATGTGCCGGTTTCACTTGCTTCCAACTCAATGAGCTTTTCATTGCTAAAGATAAAGCCCGCCAGCATCTGAGCACGCCAATGAAAGAGACGGGGCTCGTCCAACCGGGTGATGATGGGTGCGTACTGGGGACCGTCTTGACCCGCCTCTTGCCCGATCATTGTGATACTGAGCTCCGCATTGACAGCTGCGTCGCCGGAGGAGGCATTGATCGTTGGATTCCATTGCTGCCAGGCTTCAATGTCGACAAGAATTGCCCAGACTTCTTCCGGAGTTGCCTCAATGCTGATTTCCGTCGCTATTGTCTGGACCTTACTGCCTGCGACAGCAAGATATACAATTGCCGATACTAAAAGCAAAGCCAGCACTTTGAATAGAGCTTTCATTTAACTGTTCCTGTGTGTTTATTCCCCGATCTAAGGTGGAATCTTTGGCGATCAAGCTAACCGCGCTATACGTGTGGAGTGGCCATGCTTTTACCCAAAGGAATCCACAGAGATGACTTCTAAGAGGTGACACCCGCCGTAGAGGAGATGTCTATCCGCAGGACCCTCTCACAGCACATGTTATGCTCGCGAACTTGCATCGGCGCTGATCAGTGTACTCCAGTCTCTGCACAAATCTTCTATCTACTCACGACCCGTTGTGATTAGTTAACGTGATACATAAAGCAGGCGAATCGTTCATGGGAGCCAATAACCAAGATTGGGTCGATCTGAAACACGACAGGCAGACGGGTCTGGAATCGGTGCGCGCGCATTTTGGTGGCCACGCGTTTGATCTGCATTGGCATGACAGCTATCTGGTTGGCTTCACCGAACAAGGGGTCCAGCGCTTTCATTGCCGTGCACAAAAACAAATTTGCTTGCCCGGTACGAGCTTCATGCTAGAACCCGGCGAGGTACATGATGGTGACGCGCCGGCCGATGAGGGCTTTACCTACCGCATGCTTTTCCTCGAGTCCACATGGCTAAAGCAACATCTAGCCGAGCAGTTTGAGGACATACCGGACAATTTTGAACTCTCGGTTGCAAGTACCTTGTCGCAAGACAAGCGACTGGCTGCTGCTGTTGCCGCTGCTTTTTCAGCGCTACACCACGACGAGCCTGAGATCGTACGGGACGCATGCCTAGACCAGATGCTCGCCCAGCTAACCGCACACTCCAGCTGGCGAAAGCCGGAGCCATACAGCCACAAGCACGCTGCTC
>JAWSVD010000336.1:0-3433 GCA_033852095.1 Granulosicoccaceae bacterium
TGATGCCAGCACTGACACCACACTTGCAGATGTGCAAACAGTGAACATTGCGACGCAAAGCGATGCAGCACCAGCAGAACAAACGAGCACATCAAGCATTAGCTCCGATGGGGGCGGCGGTGCAGGCGGCCTGGCCTTCTCAGGGCTTGGTTTATTCGCTGCAGCACGTCGTCGACGCTAGGGAGCACTATCAACGATAGGTCCTGTTGAACTGTATTTATTCAGAACAACAAAACCAAAAAGCCGCTGCCCACACCGGGCAGCGGCTTTTTTATGGGCCACTACAACCGAAAACTACAAAATGTAGCGGCTCAGGTCTTCGTCCTTGGCCAGTTCGCCCAGGTTCTTGTCGACGTAGGCGGCGTCTATCACCACTTCTTCACCGTTACGGTCTGGGGCTGTGAAGGAGACTTCTTCCAACAAGCGCTCCAGCAGTGTGTGCAGACGACGCGCACCGATGTTGTCAGTGCTCTCGTTCACCTGGTAGGCGATCTCGGCGATGCGACGAATTGCGCCATCGGCGAATTGAATGCGCACGCCTTCGGTGGCCATCAGTGCCTCGTACTGCTGTTTCAGCGAGGCATCGGGCTCATGCAAAATGCGTTCAAAGTCATCCACGCTCAGCGCCTTGAGTTCCACGCGGATCGGGAGACGTCCTTGCAATTCAGGGATAAGGTCCGAGGGCTTGCAGACGTGGAACGCACCGGAGGCGATGAACAAGATGTGATCCGTGTTGACCGTTCCGGACTTGGTGGTCACGCTACTGCCCTCGACCAGTGGCAGCAAATCACGCTGTACCCCTTCGCGGGAGACATCACCACCGCTGGCGCCCGCCGCTGAGCTGCGTGCCACCTTGTCGATCTCGTCGAGGAAGACAATGCCGTTTTGCTCGACACTCTGCACCGCTTTGCGCTTGATCTCTTCTTCATCGACCAGGCTGCGTGCCTCGTCATCGGCCAACAGCTCCATCGCTTCCGCAATGCGCAGCTTGCGCTTCTGCTTATTGCCCTGGCCCATGTTGCTGAACATACCTTGCAGCTGCTCAGCCATCTGCTCCATACCCGGCGGTGTCATGATCTCCACCCCAGCTGGCTGCGCGCTGACTTCGATCTCTATTTCTTTGTCGTCCAAGTTCCCTTCGCGCAGCTTCTTGCGAAATTTCTGGCGGGTGTCGGTATTGGGCGCTTCCTCGCCGCGCGGCGGCGGCAACAGGATATCCAGAACGCGGTCCTCAGCGGCGTCGAGCGCACGCTGACGCACCCGCGCCTTCTCTGCTGCGCGGGTATCTTTAATAGCGACATCCACCAGGTCACGGATAATCGATTCCACGTCGCGGCCCACATAACCCACTTCCGTGAATTTCGTCGCCTCTATTTTGATAAAAGGTGCTTGCGCCAGCTTGGCCAGACGACGCGCTATTTCTGTTTTACCCACACCGGTGGGACCAATCATCAAAATATTCTTAGGGGTAATCTCGCTGCGCAGCGGCTCGTCGATCTGCTGCCGGCGCCAGCGGTTGCGTAGGGCAATCGCTACAGCTCGCTTGGCGTCATCTTGGCCGACAATGTGTTTATCCAGTTCCTGGACAATTTCACGGGGGGTCATCTGTGACATGCGTTGGGGCTCCGGCCGACTAGTAGTCGAGGGTTTCGATGTTGAGGTTGTGATTGGTGTAGATGCAGATATCGGCGGCAATATTCAGGCTAGCCTCCGCGATCTCCTTGGCGCTCATCTCTGTGTGAGCCAGCAATCCACGCGCTGCTGCCTGAGCGAAGGGGCCGCCGGAACCGATGGCAACCAGGCCGTGCTCGGGCTCGATCACATCGCCGTTGCCAGAGATGATCAGCAGCGCTGTTTCATCCCCTACAGCCAAGAGCGCTTCTAGTTTGCGCAGGGCGCGGTCGGTACGCCATTCTTTGGCCATTTCCACCGCGGCGCGTGTCAATTGCCCGCCGTGCGCCTCCAGCTTTCCCTCGAAACGCTCAAACAGCGTAAAGGCATCTGCCGTCCCGCCAGCGAATCCGGCAAGAACCTTGCCTTTATACAAACGGCGCACTTTGCAGGCATTGCCTTTCATCACCGTATTGCCCAAAGTCACTTGACCATCGGCACCGATAACCACCTGGTTGCCGCGACGTACGCCGACAACCGTGGTCCCTCTGTATTGTTCCACGCTTCACACTCCGTGCATTGTTCACATTTTGACTATGCCACCCGATGTACTATACGGCAGCAGTGTTTGATTGTAGCTGGCCTCATGGGCCCAGCTCGGACAGATTTCTCACCGCGCTCTGGAAGCACGAGTCAGACTCTATGACCTTGATTTACAACAGCAAATGGCGAAAGAAGCTCTTGGCCGAGACACGTCTCGTCTCGGTGGCTTGCGCTGTGCAGCCCGCTGTTAAAGGTAATTGGGTATGAACCTTGCGAAAAGCAAGTATTGGCAGCGTTTTGCTGCCTGGCTCCAGAGGGACACGGCAATCGTTAGCACAGTTGAAAGACAGCCCACCGCGCTGATTATTCCGCGCCGGCGACAAGCTGCCAATAAATCCCTGCCAGCAACCGCTGCGGCCTGGACCAAGTGGCTGCACGGCTTGGAGCGCCTGCCTGAAAACGATCGCGCTCGCTCCCTGAGCCAACAGATAAAACAATTTAACCGCACTGACTGCAGCGCCACGGCGCGGCTGGCGGTAGCGAGCAAGCTGCAATCATTTTGGCAGCGCCGCCTCAGTGATCTGCTGCCTGTATTCAGCGCCCAAGACCTGCCCATGACAGACGGCGCCGCTCGTGCCTACCACGAAGCCCAGAGCCTGCTCACCGAGCAGAGCTATTGCTTCATGATCGCACTTGACGACGACGCCCAAGACGAGCAGTTAAGCGACGTACAGCGCGCTTGGGCCTGCCTCAGCGGCATTCGCATATGCCGTCAAAAAATCGAAATGACACTGGACCGCTATCACGCCATCCCCACCAGTTTATTGACAGATCTCTACGCCTTGTATCGGCTGGCGCAAGCGGGCGGCTACACCCAGCAACAGTTGAAGCACCAGCCCGAGACCATCGAGCACGCCTTCAAACACGCCCTGATGCTGACCCTCGTAGACGCCTGGGGCCTGCGCCAAGGCGAGCTGCAGCGCTACAGCGATAAATTACAGCTCTGGTGCAATGACGTCACTCTGCGTGACCACCCCAACAACAGCGGCGCAGGATGCTACGCGGTCAATCTCGACAACGACACCCAGCCCACCGAAAGTGAATTCAGTCGATCGACTGAAAACACCCTGTGGCTGGACACCAGTGAGTTGCTCTCACAGCTTCAGACCAGCTGCGACAGTATTGTTCGCGCGGACAATGACAATGAAGCACCGCGCGGTCTGAGCAGCGCCACGCTGAATCACCTGCACCGCACGTGGTTGTCCCGCCCCGAACGCAG
>JAWSVD010000033.1:0-16568 GCA_033852095.1 Granulosicoccaceae bacterium
CCCCGATTCCGCCACACGCCAATCTCTGTCGACCAGTGCGACGGGGGTTCCCCAGTCTGCGCGCCAGTGTGCGCCCTCCCAAAAGCCCCAGCTCTTGATGGCTTGTACGGCGGGGTGAGCGTAGGCGAGGCGGTAAAACCCCTCCAGCTGATTGGCGCGCACTGTCTCAGATTCATGGGCGTAGTCGAATTCGGTGATCCAGATTGGCAGGCCGAGTTCAGCGAGGCTGTCGAGGCGTTGTTTGACCGTTTCGAAGTTGATGAATTCCTGATCCTTGGGCCAAAAGTGCGCCTGAATTCCGATGATGTCGATCTCCGCACCGTCCGCAATCAACCTTTTGATCAGCGATTTATACTCTTCGACACGACCGGGCTCGGCCAGGATATGCGCCTCGTTGACCATCAGTTTGAGCGTGGGGTCGTAGGCTTTTAATTCTTTGTAAAGCCAAGGGCGGAACTTAAAGTCACCCTTGTCGAATTGTTGGGAGATGCTGTCATAATCCAGCATTTCATTGATGCCCACCCAGTGCGATATCCAGGGTTTATAACGACCAACGAGGCGATCGATGCGGCCTTGGAATAGACTTTTCAGCGCCTCTGCGTCGGGAGCCGATTTCACCCAGTCCGGCACCAGCTCGGGGTTTTCCCAGCTCACCGCGTGACCGAGCATTTGCATGTCCTGGTCGAACATCCACTGGATGGCCTCGTCGGCGTGCCATACGCCCACGCCGTCTTCGCCGGGGGAGGATTCCATCAGCTTCCAGTGCAGGGTGGAGGCAGGGGTGCCGCAGTTGAAGGTCTCGCTAAACCATTCTTTAAACTTGGCAGGATCGCCAGGCTTGAAATCCGGGTTGCCGTCGATGACCCACTCGTTGAATGCTGAGCCAAAACAGAAGCTCTGCTGAGTTTGGCGAATATCGACATCCGCAGCCACAAGTGGCGCGCCAGTGCTGCCGCTCAGGCGCAGCGTGGTCTCGTGTGCGCGGTACAGGGCGATACTGGCGTCGCTCCAACTGCGCAACTCTGGGCTCATGGCCCCTTCGCGTTGCTCTTCGTAGCTGGCGGAATAGGCGGCTGTGTTCAGCAACACCAAACCGGTGACGGTAGCGAGTAGTAGGCGCATGGTGGACTCCTGTACGCACCCCACAGTGCTGGGTGCATTCTTAAAAACGGCTCACTGCGCTTTGCGAAACAGCGCAGCGTCTAGCTTGTGCTTGGCCAACAGTTTATAGAATTCGGTGCGGTTGCGTTTGGCCAGTTTGGCAGCGTTGGTGACGTTGCCCGTCGTGGTGCGCAGCACACCCATCAGGTACTCGCGCTCAAAGGCTGTCTGCGCCTCGGCCAGGGGCTGCATGCGTTCGTCCTTGCCGCGCAGGGCGTTGCTCACCATCTGCTCGCTGATCACGGCGGTGCTGCTGAGCACGCACACTTGCTCCATCACGTTGCGCAGCTGCCGCACGTTGCCGGGCCAGGGGGCGCTGATCAATCGGTTCAGTGCCTCGGGTGACAACGACCGCGCCTGGCAGTGCGGGTTTTGCTCCAGCAGGTGGCCGAGAAAATACTGCGCCAGCAGGCTGATGTCTTCGCGGCGCTCGGCCAGAGCCGGCACCTCCAGCGTGACCACGTTGAGCCGGTAGTAGAGATCTTCGCGGAAGCGGCCGTCCTCCACTGCGCGCTCCAGATTGACGTGTGTGGCGGACACCAAGCGTACGTCCACGGCGATGGTCTCACTGCTGCCCACCGGGCGCACGCGGCGCTCCTCCAGGAAACGCAGTAACTTTGCTTGGAACTCCAGCGGCATGTCGCCCGCTTCGTCCAAGAACAAAGTGCCACCGTTGGCACTTTCCACCAGCCCGATACGGTTGCGGTCGGCGCCAGTGAAGGCGCCTTTTTTGTGGCCGAAGAGTTCTGATTCGAGCAGGTTGTCGGGGATGGCGGCGCAGTTGATGGCGACGAAGGGGTGCGCATGGCGCGGACTGGCCGCGTGTATGGCCTCGGCGATCAGCTCTTTACCGGAGCCGCTGGCGCCCTGGATCAGCACGCTGGCCTCGCTGTGCGCCACGCGTTCGGCGCGGGCCAGCAGCTCCGCCATCTTGCTGCTCTGGGTGATGATGCGCGCGCGCCAGCCGATGTCCTGCTCGGGCTCGGCGTCGTTCGGCTCGGCATCCAGCGGCGCGTATTGCAGTGCACGGCTCATCTCGCCGAGCAGGTCTTTGCTGTCAAATGGCTTAGTCAGGTAGCTGTACAGGCCACGCCGCGTGGCGTCCACAGCGCCGGAGATACTGCCGTGCGCGGTGAGCAGGATGACGGGCAGGGTGGGCTGCTTTTGGTGGATGTGCTCGAACAGCTGCATGCCGTCCATGTCGTCCATCTTCAGGTCGGTGATCACCAGCTGCGGCTGGTAGGTGTCGAGCTTGACCAGCGCTTGTTCAGCACAATCGGCGGTATCCACCTCATAACCCTCGGCACGCAGCCGCAGGCTCAGCAGGCGCAGCAGGCTGGCGTCGTCGTCGACCAGTAGAACGCGGTGTTGCTTCATTGTGTTGCGGGTGCTCGTTCGGGGCTGGGGGCAGGGGACTCTTCAATTGCAAGTGCGTCCGCGGCCGGTGCAATGGCTTCGCGGGCCTTGTCTTCCAATTCTGTTTCAAGGTTTTTCAATTGGTCTATCTGGCCGCGCAGGGTGTCGATATGGGCCTGTTTGCGTCGCAGTCGGCGGCTGTTGGAGCCCAACATATTGCGCAGCGCCTGGCGCTCTTCGATGTGATCGATCAGCATGCTCAGGGTGCGCTTGTCGACAGCTTCATCGGCCAGCGAGAGCAGCGCCAGACTGAGTTGATCCAGGGCGTCGGCGTCGTTTTGGAAGCGCGCCACGGGGTGGCTGAGCAGTAGGCCCAGCTTCAAGCGCGCACAAGGGGACTGAGGGTCTCGCAGTCGCTCTCGCAGCTGGGCCTGCCAGGCTTCGCTTTCGGCGGAAATCTGGCCATAAAACTCACTGATCTCCACGCAGCTTATCGCGGCCGAAGGTTGTTTCAGCAGCGATGCGGCACTGGCCGGTGCGCTTGTTAGCCACAGCAAGGCAATGGCCAGGGTGGTCGTGCGGGCGTCTGTCATGCAAAGAGTATCCTGTCGATCATCCATGAGTTACTAGCGGTAGCGCGACCACAAAATGGGCGCCCTGTTCGCTTTTTTCCAACGTCACTGTGCCGTTGTGCAAGGTGACGTAGCGCTGCACCAAAGCCAATCCTAAGCCGGTGCCGGATACTGCGCCGCGACGCGCGATGGCGCCTTGGTAAAAGGGTTCAAAAATGTGCTCTGCCTCACTGTCACTGATGCCGGGACCTTGATCCATCAGCTCGAACAGCACGCTGTCGGCCGTGCTGTGAATTCGCATCTGTATCAACGTGTGTGCTGGTGCGTATTTGATCGCATTCGAGAGCAAATTATCCATTACAGTTAATAATTGTTTGGCGTCGCCGTGTACGGTGGCCGGGATGAGCGCCTGTTGCAGCTGTATATTGCCGGCACGCAGGGGCAGTCGCTGCTTTTCAATGCACTGTTGTGCAAGTTCATCGAGTTGTAAATTTTCCGGCACAGCGAGGCGCTCATCGTGCAACGCTTGATTAAAATCCAGCAATGCTTCCACTTCTTTTTGCAGCAGTTGGCCGTTGGCGTCGAGGATATCCAAGACTTCTGATTGTGTGTCGGTGAGCGGGCCCGCTACTCTATCGCGCAACAGCGATACGCCTTCGCGCAGTGAGGTGAGTGGGGTTTTGAGCTCGTGAGACATGTGCTGCAAAAAGGTCAGCTTTTGCTGCTCCAAATTGGCCAGCTGCTGGCGCAGCCCCTCCAGCCGTTGGCCCAGCTCGCGGGTGTCCTCCGGCCCGGAGACAGCGATAACATCCGCGTAGTTGCCAGCGCTCATGCGCCGTATCGCCAGGCTGAGCTCGTTCAGGGGGCGGGTGATCAAGATGCCAAAGAAGATCAGCAGCAACATGGCCAACGGTATCAGCACCAGGGCCTGCAGCCACAGCAGGTTTTGCACGCGTTTGGAGCGTTGCTCCAGTTGCTCGGCGCGCCTGGCAACGGTGTGGTTGATGTCCAGCTGCAGGCGATTGGCCAGGCGGTAGAGTGTTATTTCCGGTGCTGTTTGTTCGGGCTTGCGCTTTGAACTCGAGGAAACGTATAAATATTGATACAGTTCCGCCTCGCTTTCTTGCAGCTCCTTAAGGTGCTCGGCGGCCGTTGCCTGTAGCGACAGTTTCAGCAGCTTGTCCAAGGTGCCGTTAAAGGGCCCTCGCTGCTTTTTATAGCGTTCAAACAGCTCGTCCTCTGCGAGCACAGAAAACTGACCGGCGATGCGCTCCATGTTGAGCGCCAGGGTGACCAGGGCGCGCCCGGCGGCGATGGCGCTGGTGGTTTCGCGCAGGGTGTCGCGGGTGACATCGTGCAGCTGATTCACCTGATAGATGGCGCTGACCAGCCCGACGGTGAGCGGCAGGGCGACCAGGAACAGTCCTATCTGGATGAGTTGTCTGATGGATGTCGCTACGGCAAGGCGCAATATGGTGTTCTCAGGGCAGATGTCTATGCGCATTGTGTGAGCTGTTCTGCGCAAGTTCAAATGTCTCCAATTGGCGACACCCTGTTAGGCCCTGCAATTCAACGCTTTAGCCCCGAGGACGCAAACAAGCTGTCTCCTGACGGCGACAGTTCCGCAGTTGTAAAACATGCCTATTGGTGGTGTAAGCTGTTGATATATAGTGATATAAAAAGTTGGCACGGCAATTGGAGTAGGTTTTACACGGAGACGAATTAATTGGCTCCGACTTATAAAAACTATCTCTAGGATTTTAAAATGAAAAACATCGTATTTGCTGCCGCTGCTCTTTTTGCTGTTTCTGCTAACGCTAACGACGCACTGAACCAGTTGGACCTGGATCAGGACGGCGTGATCAGCCAGGAAGAAGCACTGAACGTTGAAGGCATGTCAGCTGATGCATGGGCACAGCTGGACATCAACGCTGACGGCCAATTGGACGAAGCTGAGTTCGCTATGTTCGAAGAAATGCAGCCTGTGCTGGTTCTTGATGGCGCGACTGACGCTGCCGGCGACGTTGCTGACACAGCTGTTGAAGTGACTGAAGATGCATCTGCCACTGCTGCTGACACTGCTCTCGAAGCTGTGAGCGGTGCTGTTGAAGCTGTGACTGAGAAAGCTGGTGAGTTGCTCGAAGGCGTCACTAAGTAAGACCCAGTGGCCAATTTGCTGAGCCCTGCGGGGATTTTGGCAAATGACACTGTAGCGAGGTGACAACACGGTAGATTCTTCTAGCGGTTGTTCTTCGCCACAATCTCGCCCGCGCTCTGCGCGGGCGTTTTTGTTTCGGGCGCGGCACTCAGCGCCGCCTGCTGCGGTACAGCTGTGGGCTGACAGCCGCTCACGGTCAGCATGGGGGGATCGAAAGAGACAGAGAAAGGTGCCAGCTGACGCAGGGCAGAGAGGCCCATGATGCGGCGCGAACTCTTCGGCAGCACCGCGACTTTGACGTTGCGCAGCTCGCAGTGACCGGCGAGTTGTAATTTGTCCACGCGATAGAGCGGGATGATGCGCTCGCTGCCGTCGGCGAGTTTCGCTCGCAAGTTCTTCAGGAAATGCGCCTGGCCCGCGGCCAGCAAACGATCGACCGATGCTTTGTCGATCACCGAATAGTCCGACCCCGTGTCCACCAGCCATCCCGTGATCTCTGAAGAGCCCAGCTGCGTTTGCACGTAGAGCGTGCCAGAGCTTTTGTGGCTGAGCGGCAATCGCTGTTGCTCCGCCTGCACGGCGGCGGTGGAGAACATAAGCAGGCTGCAGAGTACGAGTAATCTCATGGGGTCGAAGGCCAGGGGCCGTGTCTGTTGCTGTACCCCATCTATCGACAGGCTGCTTACAGACCTGATGACCAGTGGTATCCAGAGGCTGCGTTTGTGCTCCGTTCATGGCGCTGGTGAGCGGGGGGAATTGCGCTCTAATGCCACTTGCTGTGTGATCTATTGCCCGTGTTGCCTGGCGGTAAGCCTGTGTACACGGCTTCGTTCAGCGGATGCTTGCTGCTTTGCTTGGCCCGATCAAAGAGGGAGTTAACAGAGGGGTGAGCGCGTGACAGTTCGAGCAGACCTTGGCGCAGGGTCTTCGTCATTTCTAGCCACTGCGAGAGCTTCGATCGCAATTCGCGGTTATGCCACTTGGATTCAGTGGGCTTAAAAACGTACTATCCCTATCGATAAAGGACAAAAATTTCTCCCGAGGTCTCTGTGAAGATAAAACCTGCCCAATTAGACGACATTGATTGGAAGATATTGCGTTATATGCAGAAAAACCCCGAGGCGCCCGTGGCGGAACTGGCTGAGGAGATCGGTCTTTCGACGTCGCCGTGCTGGCGGCGTGTGCAGCGGCTCAAGGCCGAGGGCGTGCTGCGCGGCCAGCGTGTCGAGCTGGATCCAGGGCGGCTGGGGCTGAATTGTTCTGTCTATGCTTTTGTGAAGCTGGCCTTGCCCGGCCATGAGCAAATGAGTGTTTTTGAGCAGAACGTGGCTCTATTGGAAGAAGTGGTGAGCTGTGAGCGGGTGACCGGGGTGAACGACTACCTGATAAAGGTAGTGACCACCGACGTGCAGGCTTACGATGATTTTCAGCGACACAAGCTGATGCAGGGCGGCTTGATCAGCAGTGTGCAGTCACATGTGGTGATGGCGCATACCGCTGTGGACAGCTCGCTGCCACTGGGTGTGGCGGAGTCGGCGAGCCGATAAGTCGACCCTACAAAGTAGACCTAGCCGGCGCTTGTGGCCGGGCTTGGAGGTCGGACGGGTATCAGTAGCCTGATTTATAGCTTCCGGCCATTGCCACAGCGTGCGGGCGGATCACCTTCAGCATCTCGGGCAGCAGCTTGGGCGTGCCAGCCACGATGGAGCCTGATTTCAACCAGTCCTCGCCGCCACTCAGGTCAGTCACTAGACCGCCAGCCTCACGGACCATCAACGCACCGGCAGCGATGTCCCAGGCTTTCAGGCGGGGCTCCCAGAAGCCGTCGAATTGACCGGCGGCCACGGCTGCCAGATCGAGAGACGCGGCGCCGGGGCGGCGGATGCCGACCGTGCGCCTGGAGAATTCGCTCAACACTTTGAAGCCGTTTTCGAAATCGTCGCTCTCTTTGTAGGGCATGCCGGTGCCCAGCAGCGCGCTCTCCAGGTGGCGGCAATTGCTCACGCGGATACGGCGGCTGTTCAGCTCAGCGCCCGCGCCACGGCTCGCCGTGTACAGATCCTGAGAGATAGGGTTGTAGATGACCGCTTGATCCAAGCGTCCCTTGTGCTCGAGTGCAATAGAGATCGCGTATTGCGGAAAGCCGTGCAGGAAGTTGGTGGTGCCGTCGAGTGGATCGATGATCCAGCGGTATTCGTCCGAACTGCCGGGCAGTTCGCCGGATTCTTCGGCTAAAATCGCATGATCAGGGAAGGACTTTCGTAGCGTGGCTACGATTGCAGCTTCCGATGCTTGGTCGACCTCGCTGACGAAATCTTTGGCCGCTTTCGCGGAGAAACGCACTTGATCAACCCTGTTCAGGTAGCGCGTGATAATCTTGCCGCCGGCACGCGCAGAGCGCACAGCGATATTGAGCATCGGATGCATGTTTAGTAATCTTTTCAAAGAGCAACAATCAGCCCTTAAGGATAGCGAATTTTGAGTGATAAGACGACCATCATCGACCCTCTTTTGGCACAAGTTCGCATCGTCTTGGTGGAAACCAGTCATCCGGGCAACATTGGCGCAGCTGCAAGGGCCATGAAAACCATGGGTTTGAGCCAATTGTGGCTGGTAACGCCCAAACAATTCCCCTGTGCAGAGGCCACCGTGCGTGCCTCTGGGGCAGATGATTTGCTGGCGCGTGCGCGGGTGACCGAGACATTGAGCGAGGCGCTCACCGGCTGTAGTGCGGTGTACGGCGCCAGTGCCCGCATGCGCAGCATCGATTGGCCCACCTACTCCCCTTGGGAGTTGGCGGATCGTGTGTTGCGCGGCAGCGATGGCGAGGCCGCCGAAGCGGAGCGCGGCGAGGTGGCGATTGTCTTTGGCCGCGAGAACTCCGGTCTCGACAATCAGGAGCTGGAGCTGTGCGGGGCGCGGGTCAATCTGCCCACCAATCCGGATTTCAGTTCGCTCAATCTGGCCTCGGCGGTGCAGGTGCTCGCCTACGAGCTAAGCACCAACAACAAGCGTGGTGCGCCCGCTGTCACTACGGTAGCCGCGGATGAGTTCCAGCGCGATCCGCTGGCCACCCACGATGAGCTGCAGGGTTTTTTCGCCGCGCTGGAAAAATACATCACCGACATCGAGTATTTTGACCCGGCCAAACCCAAGCAGCTGATCCGCCGCTTGCACCGACTCTTTAATAGGGCGGCAATGAGCCGCTCGGAAATACAGATTTTGCGCGGCATCATCACCGCCGCCAACAAGGCCATGCGACTATAAATAAGTAAATTGAGGAAGGGCAGAGCCATGCGCACAGTATTGGACGGGGGAATGGGCCGGGAGCTGAAGCGCGTGGGCGCGCCTTTTCAGCAGCCGGAGTGGTCGGCGCTAGCCTTGATGCAGGCCCCTGAGCGGGTACTGCAGGTGCACCAGAGTTTTGTCGCCGCCGGCGCGCAGGTGATCACCACCAACAACTACGCGGTGGTGCCTTTTCACTTGGGTGACGAGCGCTTTGCGCAGGACGGCGAGGCACTGACGGTGCTGTCCGGTGAGTTGGCGCGGCAGGCGGCCGATGAGGCGGCTGGGACCGTACAGGTGGCGGGCTGCATGCCTCCGCTGCGCGGCTCCTACCGGCCTGATCGCTTTGATGTGTCCTTCGCCGCCAGCACTTACCCCATGATCGTGCGTGCGCTCGCGCCCCATGTCGATCTCTGGCTGGCCGAGACGATGGGCTGCCTTGAGGAAGCGCGCGCGGTAGCGACGGCGGTGTCGGGCAGCAACAAACCTCTGTGGATTTCCTTTAACCTGCGAGACGATGTGGAGGACGTTGTGCCCACACTGCGCTCGGGCGAATCGCTGCAGGCGGTGCTGGCACTGGCGCAGGAGCTGCGGTTCGACGCTTTGTTGTTCAACTGCAGCTTGCCCGAAGTGATCGGCAGAGCGCTGGCCTCAATCGGCCCGCTGCGCGATAAACAAGCGCCGCAGCTGCTGCTCGGCGGCTACGGCAATACTTTCACCCCGCGCGATGCCAGTGCAGAGGCGAACGCTGACAGCGCCGATATGCGCGAGGTGTCACCGGCGCAGTACGCCGCCCTGGCTGATGAGTGGCAGCGCAGCGGTGCCACACTGATCGGCGGTTGCTGCGGCATAGGGCCCGAACACATCGCGGCGCTGGTGAAGTAATTGACCCCTGCAATAGCCTCGATCCGCGTCGCCACTGCTGCAGATGCTGAGCGTATAAGCGAGCTACTTTTCTCGCTCGCCCCTTATTTATTGCAAGAGCGGTCGGCTGAGTTGCCCGCCTCGCTGGCGCAGAGCCTGAGCCCCGAGGCTTGCGCCGCGCGCTTGGCTGCGCCGAATTTCCAGAGTTACCTGTTGCTGCAAGGCGGTAGCATTTGCGCCTATCTGGCATTGCGTGACGGCAATTATCTTTACCATCTCTTCACCGCTGCGACACATCACCGGCAAGGCTTGGCTCGTGAGTTGTGGCAGCATGTGGTCATCAGGAAGCGGCTGTTTGATGTAAGGCTTCGCGCCAGCCTCTACGCCGTGGCCGCCTACCAGCGCCTGGGGTTCAGCTGCGAAGGGCAGGTGGGGGATGTCGAGGGTTACCGTTTTCAGGCCATGCGCTGGCAACGGGGGACATGAGTGACGTCAGCCGCGCCTAACAGCGCGCTCGCAGTAGGTAGTCGTTTTTGAACGAGCTGTTAAGCTGCGCAGTCGACGTGATTGTGGCTATAAATTAATATTCTGGGGTCAGTTTTGCACTCCATCATCAACAGTTAATCAGGAGAATGCACAGTGTTAGTTGGCAAATTGTTTTTCATGTGCGGAAAAATGGGAGCGGGCAAGTCCACAGCTGCGACAGCCTTGGCCAACAAAACCAAAGCCGTCTTGCTGTCCGAAGACGTTTGGCTCAACGCACTTTACCCCGATCAGATTCGGAATTTTGAGGACTACCGAAAGTACTCCAGCATGCTCAAGCCGCTACTGGCGATCCACCTGATCGATGTGTTGAACGCGGGTGCCAGTGTGGTGATGGATTTTCCGGCCAATACCGTTCAACAGCGCGCTTGGTTTTTGCAGTTGGCCACCGACGCCCGGGTCGAGCATGAGATGCTCTACGTGCAGGTGAGTGATGACGTGTGCCTGGAGCAAATCGCCAAGCGGCGCACTGAGCAGCCGGATCGTGCGGCCTTCGATACGCCAGAGACTTTTAGACTGGTCAGCAGTCTTTTTGAAGAGCCCAGCGCATCAGAGCAATTGAACATCCGCCTGCAAGACTGAGCGATTCTAGCTCACACATAGCAGCTACCTGCCTCGTCCTGACGGGGCAGCGGAGGGAGCTTTAATTCGTCGACCACAGCGTTTTATGGTGAGCCACGCGCCAGAGCCAATATCGCCGCGGATGCGCTTCGCTTATACTCCCTACGGCATTCGCGGCATGCCCACAATCACCCTCCGTGCAATCCGGATGCGCGTGGCGTGCACCTGAGATCCAGTTTGCTTCGCAAACCGGGACAGCGCTCCGCTATTTCCGGGCTACACAAGCCGGCACCGTTGGATCCGAGGTATCGCTGGCCTACCGTCATCACCAAGCCCCCAGCCCGTTGTGCGTTTTCGCTGTCTATTACTGCAAAGCAATTTTGTTCAATAAATGGCCGGCCGCGTCCCCCAAGCTGTCTGACATTCGTTCATTGGACACTCCAGATGACCCTCTCAACGCTGCTGCCCATGGCCGCATTCGCGCTCGCCGCCTCCATCTCCCCCGGCCCAGTTAATCTGGTCTGCCTCAGCAGCGGTACGCGTTACGGGCTGCGCACGGGGCTGTGGTTTGTTACCGGAGCCACGCTGGGCTTTCAGTTGTTGTTTCTGTTGATTGGCCTCGGTCTGCACGCCGCGCTGTCCAGCCTGCCGGGCTTCAGTGCCGTCCTGCACTGGGCAGGCATCGTCTTTCTGTTATATCTCAGTTATCAGCTCTTCCGTGAAGACGGGCAGGTATCTGAATGTTCGGACGCCGCAGCGCCTGGCTTTGCTTACGGGGCGTTGATGCAGTGGTTGAACCCGAAAGCATGGCTGGCTTCTGCCGCCGGCATCGGGGCTTACGCAGGTGGTGGGGACTTGCAGCTGACGCTGGTGTTTACGCTGTTGTACGGGCCTATTTGTTGGTTGTCGCTGAGCTGCTGGGTGTTGGCGGGGGCGTATCTGCGGCGCTATGTGCAGCGGCCTGCGTTGATGCGGTTGGTCAATCGGGGCTTGGCGCTGATGTTGGTGGTGAGCTGTTTGTTTCTGCTGCGGGATTTTCTGTAGGTTCTGCTTTAGCTGGACAACTCTGTATCAGCACTGTGTGCTGCGACGGGCACCCACCGTATGTGGGCTCAGGTATGTGGCTCACGGCATTGCGCTCGGCTGGGCGACTTGAAGCTTGCTTCGCGGCGCTTCCCGCATTGCGCTTCGCTCCATGGCGGGCTACGGGCCTGGTGATGTTGGGTTGATCGGCGATATCGCTGATTCGACGATGCAAGGTAGTGTGTAGCCCGGAAGTAGCGGAGCGGTATCCGGGTTTGCGAAGCAAACTTGATCTCACCTCATGCAGCCAGCGCGAGCCTGTCTCGGCATTTGCTTGCGAGGCAAGCCGCCGAAGCACCGGGGTTTTAGCGGCCCTACGCGGTCAGTGGAGGTTTGTTACTGATACTGCCGCGGGGTAGCTGCGACCAGTTTTTTGAAGATGCGTTGGAAGTGCGCTTGGTCTGAAAAACCAGCCTCCAGTGCTGCTTCGGCTATGGGCATGCCTTGTTTTAGCAGTTGCTGGCCGAGCTGGATGCGGCGGTTGATGAGGTAGGCGTGTGGGGTGAAGCCGCTGTGGGTTTTGAAAGCTTTGATGAAGTAGCCGGGGCTGCAGTTTGCTTGAGCGGTCAGCACATCCAGCGAGAGGTTTTCGCTGCAGTGATCGTCCATGTAAAGGCGGACGGTGTGTAGATCTCCGGTATTTTCATCGGGTGCGCCGGTGGCGTGCAGTGCATTTGTCTCGAGTTGGCTGAAGAGCTGGCCGAAAAACTCGATCAGTTCGCTTTGTTTTTCAAGCAAATCTGCAGAGCTGTCCTTGAACAACTCGGCGAAATGCAAGTAGTGCGCGAAAGTCGCTTTGTGTCGCAGCACTTCGGCGTTGATGTCTTGCCAAGCTGGGGTGGGCTGATAGCCCAATTGGTAGCGCAGGGAGGCCAGCCATTGGCTGTTGATATACAGCATCAGGTAGGCCCACCGGCTTTTGTTGGCCGGATTGCAGGCGTGCATCTGATCGGGATTCATCATCACCAGTGTGCCGCCATCTATAGCGTGCAAATTCGGCCCGCACTGAAAGCTGCTCTCGCCGCGAACGATGGCGCCGATGGACCACTCCCGGTGGGAGTGTGCGGCGTAGCTGACACTGCCGCCGTCTTCGATCTCTCGCAGTTCGACGTGCGGCATGGCTGCGTCGCGCCAGAAGGCTGGTTTGTTGTTCATAGCGGTGTCTGCCTTCACGGTGGGGGTGGGCTATCCGTGTGTAGCTTGGCACGGGAGATGCCGCGCGGCTAGCGCCCCGCACTGAGCGGACGTTTGCTGAGCAGCCCTGGCCGTGAGGGCTCAGTCGCCGTCGACCATCCATCCGGCGGCTTTCTCCGCGATCATGAGGGTAGGGGCGTTGGTATTGCCGCTGGTGATCGCGGGCATCACGCTGGCGTCGACCACGCGCAGGCCATGCACACCCTTGACCCGCAGGTGGGAGTCAACCACCGCCATGGGGTCGTCGTCGCGTCCCATTTTGACCGTGCCCACCGGGTGGAAAATGGTGGTTGCGATATCGCCGGCCAGTTTGGCCAGTTCTTCATTGCTCTGGAATTGTATGCCGGGCTTGTGTTCTTCAGGCTGGTATTGGTTCATGGCGGATTGGCCGACAATTTCTCTCACTTGGCGCAAACTCTCTGCTGCCACCTTCCGGTCTTCGTCTGTGGACAGGTAATTCGGTGCGATCAACGGTGCGTCTCTGAAATCGTTGGATTGGATGCGCACATGGCCGCGACTGGTGGGGTTGAGGTTGCACACGCTCACTGTGATAGCGGGAAAGGGGTGCAGATCCTCGCCAAAGGCCTCCAGGCTGAGTGGCTGCACGTGGTACTCCAGGTTGGCGTGCGGCCGCTCGGGGGAGGACTTGGCAAACGCGCCGAGTTGGCTGGGTGCCATGCTCATGGGGCCGGAGCGCTTGAAGACGTACTCCATGCCGATCTTGAGTTTGCCGAGCAGCGAGTTGGCCATGACGTTCAGTGTTTTGGTGTTCTTGACTTTAAACACCGCTCGAATTTGCAGGTGATCCTGCAAATTTTCGCCGACACCCGGCGCATCCAGTTTCACCTCGATGCCGTGGCTGTTCAGCAACTCAGCAGGGCCAATGCCGGACAGCTGCAAAATCTGCGGTGAGCCGATGGCGCCCGCTGAAAGTACCGAATCTCGCGACGCGCCCACGGCGATGGATTGACCGCCCTTGTTGATCACTGCACCGGTGCAGCGAAGCTTGCCTGCGGCGTCAGTTTCCAGTGTCAATCGCTCAACCTGCGCCTCGGTCCAGACGGTCAGGTTGCTGCGCGTTTTGGCGGGTCGCAGGAAGGCTTTGGACGTGTTCCAGCGCCAGCCCGATTTTTGATTGACGTCAAAATAACCCACACCGGCGTTGTCACCGCTGTTGAAGTCATCGCTGCGCTCTATGCCGGCCTGGGTGGCGGCCTCGGCGAATGAATCCAGCACCTGCCAGCTCAGGCGTTGCTTCTCCACTCGCCACTCGCCGCCGTGGCCGTGCAGGTCGGAGAAGCGCTCGTTGTAGCCTGTCTCCGGGTCTGCGCCGTCGTCCAATTTGTAGTGGTTTTCGTGCGCTTTGAAATCGGGCAGGGAGTTATCCCAGCTCCAGGCGGTGTCGCCGCTGAGTTGAGCCCAGTTGTCGTAGTCACGGCTCTGGCCGCGCATGTAGATCATGCCGTTGATGGACGAGCAGCCACCGAGCGTCTTGCCGCGTGGGTAGATCAAGGAGCGGCCGTTGAGCCCTTTTTCCGGCTCGGTGTTGTAGAGCCAATCGGTGCGCGCGTTGCCGATGCAATAGAGATAGCCCACGGGGATGTGGATCCAGGGGTAGTTGTCTGCCTTGCCGGCCTCCAGCAGCAAGACGGTCTTGCTGGGGTCGGCGCTCAGGCGGTTGGCCAGCAGGCAGCCGGCAGAGCCCGCGCCGACGACAATGTAATCAAATTGCTCTTCCATGCTGTTCTCTCTGGCAGACTGAAGAGCTATCAGATCAAAATCGCCCTGAAAAAGCCAATGACGACTGACACTGTGCAATATAAGTATAATTAATAACATGAACAGAACTTCCGAAATCCGCAGTTTGCAGGCCTTTGTCACGGTGGCCCGAGAGGGCAATGTGTCCAGGGCCGCTGAGGCTTTGCACCTGACCCAGCCCGCTGTCAGCCTGCAGCTCAAACGCCTCGCTGAAGACACCGGCCTGACCCTGTTCAAGCGCAAGGCCAAAGGCATTGAGCTGACCCGCGACGGGGCGCAGCTGCTGCTCAAAGCCGAGCGCGTATTGTCCGCGCTGGCTGACTTCAACAAAGCGGCTCAGCGCATGACGGGACAGGTGCGGGGCAAGCTGCGCATCGGCACCATTGTCGACCCGCAGTTTATTCGCCTGGGCCAATTGCTCGCCGGGCTGCTCGAGGATTTCCCTGACATACAGACGGAGCTGAGCCATGGCACCAGTGGAGAAGCGATCAATCGCCTGCAGCGCCAGCAGGTCGATGTGGCTTTCTATCTGAGTGAACTGCTAGACGACTCGGGGCCAAGTGAGGCGGAAGGGCAGGCTCCAGCCGGTGTGGTGTTGCACAAGTTGACCGATTTTAACTACCGTATCGTCGCGCCGCCTGGCTGGGAGGCGCGACTAGAAGGGTTGAGCTGGCAAGAGATTGCAGCGCTCCCGTGGATAGGTACACCGCCCGAGTCCGTGCACTCGCGGCTGCTCAACCGTGTTTTTGCACAGCACAAGTGCACCCAAAACATCGTTGCGCAGGTCGATCTAGAGCCCTCCATGATCGCCATGGCCCGCTCGGGTGTAGGGCTTTGCCTGTGCCGAGAATCTATCGCCCTGCACGAGCGCCAGGCGACGGGGCTGTCCGTTGTTCCGCACATCACCGTGCCGGTATCACTGAGCATTGCAACGCGTATAACCGAACGCGAGCAGCCCGTGATCGACGCATTTTTTAAGGTGCTGGAAATTGTCTGGCCGAATTGATTAAGCTGTTGCTGTGAGAATATAGCGGGATACAAACGCAGAGCGGGCCGCTCTGGTCAATCAAAGGATGCACATGACTAAGGATTACTTTCAGGACAAAGCGGGCAGTTACGAATTGGATGATCGCCGTGTGTCCAACGTGCAGCGCATCGCCGAGGCGATTAGCAGCCGCATCGAGCTCAATCACAACATGCGCATCATGGATTTCGGCAGTGGTACTGGATTGTTGTTAGAGCGTATCGCGCCTGCAGTCTCACATATCACTGCCGTCGATGTATCTGCGGCCATGAACGCGCAACTGCACGCCAAACGTGAAAGCCTCGCCTGTGAATTGCACATACTGGCGGTAGATCTTTGCCAAACCCCTCTGCTGCAGCGATTTGATGGGGTCATCTCTTCGATGACTTTTCACCATGTTGAGGATGTCAAAAAAATGTTTGCCACCTTGCATGCGCTGCTCGAACCGGGTGGTTTTATCGCCGTGGCAGATCTGGAAAGCGAAGATGGCAGCTTCCACAGCGAGGACACTGGCGTGTTTCACTGTGGATTCGATCCCAGCGATTTTAAGGCGCTGGCAGTAGAAGCAGGTTTTCGTGATGTTGAAACCAGCTCTGTTGGCAAGGTGCAGAAGTCGCAGGGTGATTACCCGGTCTTCTTGTTAACAGCGCGGTTGTAGTATGTCGTCGGGGGGCAGAACGAGCCAACCCAGAATTCAATAGAGTGCATGGAATCCCATGGCTTCCTCTGGGGAGCTGCCAATACTGGCTTTGAGCGTTGATCCGCGTATCGGTGAGCGCTTCCGCGAGATTCCAGTCCCATCATCTGCTGTCAGCCGCTGTTGCTTACAGCTACTCTGCCAAACATCAGTCAAACGTTCAGCAGCGTCTAGGTCTAGCCGTTCCCATCTGATCTCACTTGATAACTGTATTAGCTCTGTCTGATCAAGCTGGACGCAGCTTTGGTGGGAGGCTATCCGCCGCATCCGTCACTCATGCAGTTCTGTGCTCATTGGTTTTCTACTTGGCAT
>JAWSVD010000337.1:0-588 GCA_033852095.1 Granulosicoccaceae bacterium
GCATCGACTTCAGTAATGAAGGAACCTATGTGGCGACCATCAGTGTCAGGGCGAGTGACAGCAATGGCAACGACGGTGAGGACCGTGTCACGCTGAAAGAGTGGATTATCATTAATTAGAGGCACCTGAGTTGGGTAGTTATTCACTGTGCACAATCTGCTGATAGCGGTTGGCACCCGGCACTGGGTGCTAACCTTCGAGGTTGTTCTTTTGAACTGATAGAAGAACGATATATAACTATACTTGTGCATTAGTTTTTCTCTGCAGCTCATCTGCTGAAAGGTGATGTTATCGCGTCTCGCACTGTGTTATGGCTTAGTGTCATTTCTCTCGCCGCGTGCTCCGTTCTGTCGTACCTGGCTTGGTTTTCACTCGAATTGGCTTGGGGTGCGCCTGATCACCGCGCGATCAATTACTTCAAATCCTTTCTGTATTGGCTGAGCTGGTTGATGCTGCCGATGATGGCGGGCTGTTTGTTGTTGACGTGGCGCCGTATTGGCTTGCTTCGCTGGGCAGCTGTCTGTTTGTTGGTTCCGCTGCTGTTGCTGTCCTATGGGCGTTTTGTAGAGCCCAATCTCTTGGTGGTGC
>JAWSVD010000034.1:0-27824 GCA_033852095.1 Granulosicoccaceae bacterium
CAGGCTGCGCACGTCTTCGGGCAATCGATCCCAGATAAGGCGCTCGGTGAAATCCGGGGCGGCGGCGATGGTGAGGATGCCGGACACCAGATCTTGCATCTTCGCTGCTAGCAGTATCGACACCCAGGCGCCCATGCTGGAGCCTACCAGCACCCAATGCCTGCCATGCCCCAGTTGGCGCAGCGCATCGGCGGCGTCTTGCAACCAGTCGCTGATGTTGCCGAGCGCGAAGTCCCCGTCTGAATCCCCGTGCCCGCTGTAATCAAGCGTCAAAAAAGGCGTGCCGCGCTGTCTGCAGTGCTCGGCCAAAAACAGGGCTTTGGTGCCGAGTCGATTTGATTTAAAACCCGGCAGGAACATCACACCCACACCGGTGCCACTGCTGTACTCGCAGGCCAAACGCTGCCCGCGCACGTTTTCAATTTGGGTGGTCAATGCACAGCCTCACTCTAATGTTTTGAATTTTTATTCAGTGGCGCGATCAGGAATCTTCAGGTGGTTTGCCGATCAGCCGCACTATGGCCCAGTAGCCACCGATGATCATGGTCAGCACCACGGAAAACACCACCGCATCACTGGAGGTCGCCGCCCGCAGGGGCGCCCAAGTCAGCACAATCACCGCCGCCAGGGCGATGAACAGCAGCTGCCGTTTTCGAGCATAGGCCATCAATTACTCTCCGCTATGACCCAGGCCAAAACAGAATCGCCTTCGTCTGTCAGGCTAAGGTGCCAATGATGAATGCCGCGCTTGGCCGCCTCGAAGGCCGCGCGCCCTTCGAGTCGCAGCAGCGGCTTGCCGTATTGCCCCGTCTCGACGATAAAATCTTGCATGCTGACACCCTCGCGGATGGCCGTGCCCAGCGCCTTGGAGGCCGCTTCTTTGGCGGCAAAACGCTTGGCCAAAAAACGCACAGGGTAAGGTGCGCGCTGCCAGGCCTGTCTTTCGACGGGATGGAGAATGCGGTGCGCAAAGCGCTCGGGGAATTTTGCGGTGACGCCTTCGATGCGCGAGATCAGGGTGATGTCCACCCCCGTGCCGATGATCACAGACCCGCCCTCGCCTCCAGCATCAGGCGCTTCATCTCGCGCACACTGGCGGGCAGCCCTTCGAACAGCGCCGTGGCCATCAGCGCATGGCCGATGTTGAGTTCGTTCATCTGCGGGATAGCGGCGATGGCTTTGACGTTGTGCGTGGTCAGGCCGTGCCCGGCGTTGACGATTAAGCCACGCTCGGCCGCTTGTTGCGCCGCCAGCTCCAGCCGCACCAGCTCCGCGTCGCGGGCCATTTCATTGGCCGCCGAAGCGTAGGTGCCCGTGTGCAGCTCGATCACCGGTGCACCGATGCGCACTGCAGCTTCTATCTGGGTCAGGTCGGGATCTATGAACAAAGACACCCGCGAGCCAGCGTCCGCGAGCATCGCGCAGTATTCGGTCAGCTGGTTTTGCTGACCGTAGGCGTCGAGCCCACCTTCGGTGGTCAGCTCTTGGCGCTTTTCGGGCACCAGGCAGATGTCGGCGGGTTTGAGCTCCAGCGCGATCAGCTGCATTTCCGCAGTGGCCGCCATTTCTAAGTTGAGCTTGCTCTGGGTCAACTGACTGAAGAGCCGCACGTCTTGGTCTTGGATGTGACGCCGATCCTCGCGCAGGTGCATGGTGATGCCATCTGCGCCTGCCAACTCAGCCGCTAGCGCCGCGTGCACCGGACAGGGGTAGGCACTGCCGCGCGCCTGCCGAACAGTGGCCACGTGATCGACATTGACCCCTAATAAAATAGATTTATTCATGAGCTAGCTCTCTTCCTTAAAGGGCGTGCCAGTGCGCAGCCGCACACGCAACCGTCTAAATGTATCGTCCGATACGCTGTCGTCGGCAACCGGCACGCGCCAGGTGGTGCCGGTGTCCTCTTGCAGGTGCAAAATCACCAGCCGCTGGCTCTGATAGGTGGAGGGCAGCAACTTCGCGTTTTGAATTTTATTGCGCCACAGCTTGCCCTGCCAGAGATCGTCTTCGCGCCAGACAAGCGACGCCGGCCGACGCACCCAAAACTGCGCGGACATCAGCGACAACAAAGTGGCGGCCATGCCGAGCGCCACGGCCTCTTTCTTCAGTCCGGACAATAACAAGGCGGCGATGAGCCCCCCGTGCACAGCCGCTATGAGGGCGCGCAACCAGGTTGAGGGCCGTAGATCAAGCTGTAACGGCACGGCGAATTGTTTGAATGACACGGTTCATTTGCTCGTCGGGTGCATCGATTTTTCCCATGATCATGTTGATCAACTCGGGGTCTTCCAAGTCGATGAGGCGCAAAAAAGCCGCCTGATCTTCTGCAATGGCGTCTGGGTAGAATTTATCTAGGTATGCCGTCATAGAGACGTCCAGCTCTTTCATCCCGCGTCGGCAGCGCCAGCGCAACTTGGATATCTCACTCACTGACTGTCCCTCTTACATAAAACGCATAGTTTATAGCAGCCCGTTCAAAATAGGTGTTTTTGAGCAGTGCAATCGGATGACATCGGCCCTACGAGCGACCTATTGAGTACAGCTCAAGCACAGCGCCGCGGGGCAATTGAACTGCAAGCTTCAAGCCCAGCACCGCATGTTCGAAGGCCTGGCGCTGACGACGACCACGAACTGACCATAGCCCGCGCTGGCCTAGCTGAACATCAGAGTTCGGGATTCAGCAGCACAAACAAAAACACCGCCATTGAGGCGGTGTTCTAGCGGCTTAGAGCGCTGTTAAACAACGACGTCCGGAGACTCCACGCTGCTGAAATGCTTTTGTGTGATCAACCACGGGTGCTCAAAGACCATGTCGGCAGCTTTCGAGGGCCCCAACAAGCGCTCCACAGCACGGTAGCCAGCTTCCAAGCCCGGCGGACGGTACTCGGTGTTGTGCGCATCGGAGGCGATGAGGTAGATGAGATTGTCTTTCGCCAGGCGCTCGGCGGCACGGTGTGCGTGCGGACCCGAGGCACCGTAGAGGCTGCAGGCCGTCACTTGGAATAAACAGCCCAGATCCGCCAACTCATGGGCACGTCTGTGCACCCGCATGATCTCGGCGTTTCGCTCAGGGTGGGCGATCAGCGGCAAGATACCGCGCGTCACCAACCAGCGAATGATGTTCTTGGCCTCAAGCGGCACGTGCGTGTGCGGCAGTTCAAGCAGGATCACCTTATGGCCGGCGAGCTCGCCCAACCACGGGATCTCATCGCGCTCCACCAGCGGGACCATCTCCGGACCAACTCGCACCTCTGCTGAGCAGCCGAGCTGAATCTGATCGGTGATATCACCCAGATCGACCATCAACTTGTCAAAGTGCGCTTTGATTTTCTTCGGGGAATTGGGGTACACACCGGGCGTGATGTGCGAAGTCGCCATCATGAAGGTGGTGCCCTGCGCAATGGCCGCCCGCAGCAGCGCCTTCGACTGAGCGAGATTCGCCGGACCATCGTCAATGCCCGGAATTATATGAGAGTGGATATCGATCATAATTAGTGTATTTCAGCCCCGCCAAAGACGGACAATGGGAATACTGGCACTGATGCATAATTCACGCCCCAAATGGGCTAATGGCTCGTGCATCGGCTCTTTTCACTTACAGTGCTTTGTTCTTTTCTTTTTTACATCTAGCGCAGCGATAACGCGTCACCAAGCGACCTTGTTTGCTGTCAAAATCGCTGTCCTTGACCACCAGCCACTTATGAAAACCGTGATCGCACATCGTCCTGCCCTTGGACTTTTCCCCTTTATCGGGTTTGCGAAAGGGTATGATATCCGCCATCTTCTACCTTATATAGAGCGCAACAGCCTCGACGGTGACGCTGGAGCCACTGACTTTAGGGCTCGGCAGACTCACGCCCCAAATGGCCGAAGCAAACACGCCTGTTCGCCAAACATTTGACAATTATGAACATATTCAACGGTGCGCTGTTAGAGCATGCCACTTTCACGTCCGATTTTCCAATAAAGTAGCCATGCCTCAATTTCCCATTGTACTGACCACTCTCAACGCGCGTTACAGCCACGCTGCTCTGGGCCTGCGATATTTGCGCGCCAATCTAGGCCCCTATCGAGAGAGCTGCAGCATCCAGGAATTCACGATACAGGCCCGGCCGCTGGACGTGGTGGAATCCCTGCTCGACGCCCGGCCTCGCGTGATCGGGCTCAGCGTCTATATCTGGAACCGGCTCGAATGCCTGGCCGTATTACAAGCACTGAAAATCCTGTCCCCCGACACCGTTGTTGTCATTGGCGGCCCGGAGGTCAGTCATGGGGATGCGAGCGACCCGTTGTCCGCCCTCGCCGACTACACCATCCGCGGCTGGGGGGAGCTGAGTTTCCAAGCCTTGTGCCACGCCATCGCTATCGACGACGCCGCACAGTGGCCCACCTTGATCGACGGCGTGCAACCGCCCCTCGACACCTTGGCGCTGCCGTACGAAGAATACGATGAGGACGATATCGCGCACCGCAATGTGTACGTCGAGGCCTCGCGCGGCTGCCCTTTTAAGTGCGAATTCTGCCTCTCTGCGCTGGACGAGACTGCTTGGCCCTTCCCGCTGGACGCCGTGCTGGAGGGGCTGGGGGAACTGTACGACCGCGGCGCGCGCAACTTCCGCTTTGTGGACCGCACCTTTAACCTGCGCAGCGATGTGAGCAACGCGATTTTGGACTTTTTCCTGGCCCGGCTGGACCAAAAGCTGAGCCTGCACTTCGAACTGGTGCCGGACAAGCTGCCGGAGAAACTGAAAGTCAAAATAGCGCAGTTTCCGCCGGGCGTGCTGCAGCTCGAAGTGGGCATCCAAAGCTTCAACCCCGAAGTGCAGGCCCGCATCAGCCGTCGCCAGAACAACCAAAAAGCCAAGGACAATCTGCGCTGGCTGCGCCAACACACGGAGGCTCATCTGCACACGGATCTCATCTTCGGCCTGCCGGGCGAGGATCTAGCGGGCTTTGCGCAGAGCTTCGATACCTTGGTGGGGCTGGAGCCGCAAGAAATCCAACTGGGCATACTCAAATTATTGCCTGGCGCACCCATCGCCCGCCACGCTGAGACATACGGCATGTTGTTTGATACACAAACACCGTATCGCGTGCTGCAAACAGATTGCGCCGACTTTCAGACCATTCAGCGCGTGGACCGCATGGCTCGGCACTGGGATTTGATCGCCAACAGCGGCCGCTTTAAACGGGTGCTTGTGGAGTTGTTGGGGGACAGCCCTTTTCAGCGTTTTTTGACGCTCAGTGACTGGCTGCACCGGAGCACCGGAAGCGCGCGCGGGCTCTCACCGGCCAAGCTATTCAAGTTGCTCGCAGATCCAGAAAAGTTACCGCTGCAACTCGATGAAAACTTATTCCGGCAAGCGCTGTCTGATGATGCGGCGGCCTATCGTATCAGGGACAGCAGCCGAACCCAGACCGTGGTTCAAGCGTCCCTGATCAACAGCCGACAGACACGCCATACACCACTACAATCGAATCAATAGAACACTAGGATATTTGATGACATCGCCCAACCGGTCTTTTCTACGCCTCCGTACCCTGTTGATTTTGATGGCGCTGTTGACCGGCATGACCTGGCTGATCGGTACCCAGGTGGACCGCTACACCGTGCAGACATCGGCCGTGCCCGCCGTCTTCCCCGGCGCTAGCGGCGACTGGCGATTGCGCGAGAACTGGAAAGACATCGACACCCTGGCGGGCTTTTCGGTGGACGGCGACAGCATCCGCGTCGAGCGCACAACAGCCGGCATCTCTACCGTAGAGTTGCGCGTGCCGCTGCCTGAGAAAAAAAACGCCGGCACTAAGCTGCTCGCCAGTGCCGAGCTGAGCGCTGAGGCTGTGTCCGGCGGAGAGAAAGTGTGGCACGGACTGCTCTACACCATTTGGTTTTACGATAAAAACGGCGACCGCATTAGAAAAGCCGCGCGCACCGTGCAGGCGCTGCGCGGCAATACAAGCCCAGCGCAATACTCCCGCGAGATAGAGCTACCCGCCCAGGCAGTCGAAGCGGGCGTGGGGCTGCGCATGTTTGAAAGCACCGGCACCGCCATCATGCGCCAGCCTTCGCTGCAGGTGGTCGCTCCCTGGGCGGGCTATAGAACAGTGATCCTCGGCGTATTGGCGGTGTGGTCGGTCTTTGCTCTGACGGTCCTCATCTCGCTGGCCAAGGCCGGAAACTTGTGGGTGGCGATCATCCCCATCGCTGTGATCGCCGTCATCGCTGCCGGTGTGTCCATGCCCAGCGAGGACCTCAAACGCCTGACCTTGCCAATAGAACACGCCGCGGGTGGTGCCCTGCCCTATCTGCGCGAGTTGGGGCTGTACAGCGTCAGCAAAATCGGCCACGCCCTGGCCTTTGCCCTATTGGCGCTGCTCAGCTGCTGCGTGAAAAAACGCCTGGGGGCGAGCTGGCTGGGCATTGTATGCTTTCTGATTTTGCTGGCCCTGCTGACCGAGGGGGTGCAGCTGTTTTTTGTAGGCCGCAGCACCCGCGGCGTCGACATGATGATTGATCTGGCGGGTGCCAGCGTGGGCGCTGCCACGTTCACGGTCTTGTGGCTGCTGAGCTTCCCGTTTAGAAGGCGATGATGCCGAATTCCGCTGGCGACTACTCAACAACGACTGCCGAGGCGCGCTGAACTGCTAAATAGCCGGCCCCGCTCTCAGTCCTCGTCGTCGCAATGCACCACCAGCACTGGCGTGTGCACCAGACGGATCACCGCCTCGGACACGGAACCCAACAACACCCGCGCCAGACCGCTTCGGCCGTGACCGCCCATGACCACCAAATCGCGTTTGTCCGCGGCCTCGCCGATCACTTGCGCAGCACCCCCGTCCTCGCTCAGCTGTTGCGTGGCGACTACGCCCGCTGATTCAGCCGCCGCCATCGCGGCGAGCAGTGCGTCTTTGCCCAACTGGCAAATGTCCTCGTCGATTTGATCGGCGTAGCCGACAAAGCCGTCCACCTCCGCCATACCCACCGTGTAACTCGACTGAGCGACGTATAAAAAATGCACCGCCGCATCGCAGAGTTTTGCCAGTTTTAAGGCATGCTCAATCGCCCTTTCACTGCAAACAGATCCATCGGTAGGCACAAGTATGCTTTTGTACATGACGAAACCCTGAATAGCTGCAAGATAATGCCAGTAAACCACAGCCACAGAGCGGCCTCAAGCGCATGGACAGTTCCGAAAACTGCGATATGATGAGAGCTTTGCTGGCTCACTGATCCGTGCGAAAACCAGAACCACGTCACAACTTTTAATTTGTAATTTGAAGCGCGCTACCGCTTGCCGCATTCTGCCTAGTCAGTCACGTAATTTAGGCACGAAGCAAGGCGCTACGGGTAGCTCTTAGCTCTTAGCTCGTCCCAAGAGACACAGTTTAGACATGGACATTCAAAGCTTTTTACACTTTTTCCCGTATAACTTGATCGCCGCATTGCTTGTGGGCGCCCTGCTCACGTGGCTGCTGTGCGCGAATTCGGCGAGAAAATCTTTGAAACGGCGCTTAGACGAGCAGGCAGCCCGCCTGTCCCACGCGCGCCGCGAGATCCAAGGGGAATTGGACAACAAGAACGAGGACATGCTGGGCTTGCAGTCTCGCTTGGCCGACGCCGACCACCTGACGCTGGACCTCAGCCAAAAGGCCCAACTGCTCGGCCAGGAACAACAGCGCTACGCCGACCTGAAAGACCGCTACCTGAACGATGTCGGACGCGCGCGCGAGCTGCTGAAAATCCGTGCGGATGCCAGCGCAGAACTGGAACGCCGCTACAGTGACTGTGATACCCGCTACGAAAAACTGCACGAGCGCTGGGACAGCGAACGCAAGCGCTACGCAAAACTGGTGACCGAAAAGAACCAGCAAATCGCGGACGCCGAATCAAAGCTTGAAGGCATGGACCTCACTGAACACCAAGACGACGATGCCAGCTTGCACACCTACAGCCACGGCCAGCTCGAAACTATGCTGGTGGATTTGCGGCAGCAGGTCTCGGACAAGGACAGCGAGCTGCAGGATCTGCGTCAGCTGGACGGCCAACAAAGCACCGCTTCGCTGTCAAGCGAGACCACGCTGCCCGCGTTGGATCGACGTCAGCAGCCAAACATCGCCAAGCTGGCGGAGCGCGACCGAGAGATTACGCGGCTGCGCGGCCAGCTGCTAAAACAGAGCGTTCAAGCCACTGCCCCCAGTGCAGCAGCGAAGCTGAGCGATGCGGACAGCGAGGACCCTAAAGAAGTACAGATCGCGCAATTGCTGTTAGAGCTGAGTACCTTGAGGCCCGCTGCCGCCCGCCTGCGCCGCCTGGAGACGCACATCCAACAGCTGGCAAAGGGTGGCGACACCAACAACGACGCCGTGATGAGCACGATGGAACTGGAGCTGCAGCAGCTGCAAAGCCAGTTCCTGCAACACAAGGCAAGTGCCGAACTTGCGATGGACAAACAGTCGCGCAGTTTTCTGAAGCAACTGAACGCCAAGACAGACGCTGTCAGCCGGCTCAAGCGGCAGCTCAGAGTGGCCACAAAACCCGACTGAGATGAAGCGCAAAGCTGCACACGCGGCTCGGCGATAGACTCACTGTGCGCTGCACATGCAGCGCCATCCCAGCGATGAAAACGGCCCAAGCCTCTCTGCCCGATCAGCGGTAGGGATTGACGCCGGGCTGCCCGGATTTGAAGCGCTTGTGGTGCCAGAAGTATTCGCTGGGCTCAGCGCGGATCATGCTCTCAAAGGTGTCGTTCAAGTGCTGAGCCAAACCCACCGGGCTCATCTCATTCGCCGCGTTTGAGGGCTCGTTAATGGTGAGCAAAATCCCGCCCGGCTGCCGCGACAATTCAAAGACCACCAGGCTCGCGCCGCTGCGCTTCAGCAATCTACCAGGCCCAGTGGAAGACAACACCGGCTGCCCAAAGAACTGCGTAGGCTCCGAGCCGTGGCTGCTGTCCACCGCCTGATCGGGCAACAGCCACAGGACCTGCCCCGAACGCAGCACCCGCATGGCCTTTCGCATGTCCGAGCGCAGCACAACATCCGGCGCAAAACGGCGCCGCTTGTCGATCTGAAAGCGGTCGAAGCTTTGGTTTTTTGCGGCTGCGTAGACAGGGTAAAAAGGCGCGGCGCGGCACAGGGCGGCACCAGCGGCTTCGATGGAAGTGTAGTGGCAGGAGACCAGCATCACTGCTTGCCCGCGCGCTGCGCAGTCACGCAGGTGCTGCAAGCCCTCTATCTGCACGTAGTCGTCCAACCACGCGGGCTCTTTGAACCACAGCTGGGCGGTTTCTAGCAAACTCAAGGCCAGTGCTTGGTAGCTTTTGAGATTGGTGTCGGTGCGCCACTGCTCGTCGCTCGCGGGGAACGCCAGCTCCAGATTTCGCTGCACAACACCCCGCCTGGAGGGCACAAGCTTTTGCAGGCCACGCGCAAAACAGCGGCTCACAGCAGGCCAACTGCGGCGCGGCAATTGCGCCAATAACCAGACAAAGCCAAGGCCCAGCAAAGTAGGCCACTGCCGCGGGCTCCACGGGCTCACAGCGATGCGCTTGCTCACGCCTTGGCTGTGTCTCGCGTGTCCACTGCGGCCACCAGCTCGCGCGCCATGTGCCGCAGTGTGAAGTGTTCTTTGAATTTCTTGCGAGAGCGCTTGCCCATTCTGGCCAGCGCCCCGCTTTCATCCAGGGTCACCAGCAGGGCTTCGGCGATGCTCTGCGCACTGGCCGATGTGGCGAGGTAACCGTTGCCGCCCGGCTCCACCATGTCTTGTAGCGCACCGACGGGCGTCGCCACCAGTGGCAGGCCAAAGCTCAGGGCGGTCAAGGCGTGTTGCGCGGCGTGGCCCGCCTGAAAGGGCGCGAGGCAGAGATCGAAGGCAGTGTAGACCCCCGCGTCCGCCGGCTGACCGATCATGCTGTTGGCCGCCAGTGGATTTTGCGCCGCGAGCATGCGCAGTTCTTTGCCGTAGCTGTGCTGGTAGCTGCCGAGCAAGAATAGCCGAATATTAAAATCACCCAGCTGTTCAAGGGCTTCCAGTGCCACTTCCTGACCCAAATCTGGGTGAATAGGCCCAGGCACACACACCGCAATTTGCTCGTGCTGCAATTTCAAGCGGGCCCGTTCGCTCGCGCGCTGCGCGCTGTAGAGATCGCGGTTATCGGGCACCGCTGGGGCCAGATACCGGACATCACCCTCATTGAGGTTCGTCATCGACTGGCTCAGCGCGTGCGAGGCCGCAAACACCGTGGCCGCGCCGCGCCAGTGGCGCAGCTCGATGCTGTCGTAGGCAAAACCGTAGGCTTGTGCCTTGCTGCCACGGGCGATTTTCAGCGCTGTTTTGAGCCCTTCTTCGCCGTAGCCAAACACTTTATCTACCGCTTGTTGGCGCGCGTTTCGGCTCAGTGTCCAGCCGTCGAACCAGCCACCGGCACCGCGCTTGGATACAACTGCTATGCCCACGCGTTCGCACTGCGCCGCCAACCAAGAGCCCTCGGCACAGACGCAGCTGACCCCGTGTGAATCCGAACGAAGCGCGCTCATGTGCAGAAATGCTTGGCGTTCAGCCCCACAACCTGCAGCGCTCGGCACGACTACCAACACCTTCATTGCACGCCCTCAGTTCATATTCAGCACCGGCACCACAACGGCCCAGTGATCATCCGCCTATCATATCGAAAATCGCCTGGGGGTGTTATCTCCTGTGCAGATCCCGCCAGAGTCGTGATCGCTTTGTCCGAAAATTCATTATACTGAGCGGCAAATCCCCACAGTCAGCACAGCCGCTCATGCCCTCTCCGCCTCTTCATTATCGCCTGCTCATGCGCGCGATCTACCCGCTGATAACACTGATGTATCTCTGGCAGAGCTGGCAGAGACGCGAGCCCCGCTTGCTGCTGCAACGCCTTGGTTTTCGCTACCCCACCGCAGTAGCCCAGCCCCTGTGGCTGCACTGCGCCTCCGTGGGCGAGGTCCGCGCCGCGCTGCCTCTGATCGATCAGCTGCGCCAAGACCCGGCGTTGTCGCCGCTGTGGGTATCGACCGCCACCCCCACCGGCGCAGACGCGCTGGCGCAGCAGCAGTGGCAGGACGTGCAACATGTCTATTTGCCCATCGACACCCGCGGCGCTGCTCGGCGCGCTTTTAAAGCGATCAAGCCGCGCGCGCTGATCATCATGGAAACCGAGTTGTGGCCCGAGCTGATCCACACCCTGCGCAAGCACAAGCGGCCGGTGGTGGTGATCAACGCGCGCCTCAGTGCGCGCACTCTCGGTGCACCGCGCTGGCTGAAAAACATCTACCGGCAAACTCTCGCGAGCTTGACCGCCGTGCTCGCCAAGTCGGCGCAAGATGCGGAGAATTTCCAGAAATTGGGCGCGCTACCCGGCGCAGTGCACACCCTGGGGAATCTCAAGTTCGCCGGCCTGGCCACGGACGCAAGCGCGCTCGACGACGGCATAGGCCGGCCTTACTGGCTGGCAGCCTCTACCCACGAGGATGAGGAGCTGCAGCTCTGCCGCTTGCTCAATCAGCTGCCCGACTGCCACCTGCTGGTGATCGCACCTCGCCACCCCCGCCGCAGTGCGAAGATCCAACAACAGCTGGGCGCGCTGCCGCTGAAGCTGGCTGTTCGCAGCTTAGATCAGCCCATAGATAGCGATACGCAAGTGTATCTCGCGGACACCCTCGGCGAGATGCCGCGCTGGCTGCAGCACGCGGACGCGGTCTTCATGGGGGGCTCACTGGTGCCCATTGGCGGCCACAACCTGATTGAAGCCGCCGCCGTGGGCGCGCCGCAGGTCAGCGGGCCACACCTGCACAACTTCGAAGAGGAAGCGGCGCTGCTGACGCCCTCGGGAGCCCTGCAGGTGGCAGCCGATGCTGCGGAGGCGATTGAGTGCATCGGCCGGCTGCTGGCAGATCTGCCGGCGGCACAAGCGCTAGGCCAGGCGGCTAAAGCGGCTATACAGGGCAACGAGCGCATTCTCCCTGACTACCTAGATGCCCTTGGCCGCTTGGTAGCCCGCGACTAACAGCGGCCAATCCCGTGCCGCGTCGTAGTGGAGCTCGCGCTGCCCGGCGAACTTGAGCAGCGAGCGCTGCAGCCGCGCCAGATTGGCTGACTTCCACGCCTGCCCCGAGCGTCGATAACACCTGTCGAAATCGATGAGATAGACCGCGTCACTGGCATCGATGAGGATATTACGCGCGTTCAAATCTGCGTGATAAACGCCCGCCGCGTGAAAACGGCCAACGACGGCCCCCACCTCACGCCAGAGCGCTTCAGACAATGCCCCCTCGGACAGCCTGTCCGCGAGCGTTTGCGTATTATCAAGTGTGCGAGTCAGCAGATCGCAGCGGTAAAACAGCCCATTGCGCAGCACCCGCGCACCCAGCGGCTCGGGCACGGGCAGACCGGCCTGATGCAGTGACTCCAGCAGCCGGAACTCCACGAAGGCGCGCGTGCGGGCGAGCCCTGTCCAGACGAATTGATCTTCACTCAGCCTGGCGATCAGCCCGCCGCGGTAGTAGTGCCGCAACACTGCCTGCGTCTCACCCAGGCGCACAAACCACGCGCTGCCACGGCCTTCAGCCGCATTGACAATACAATTGCGCGCGCGCAGGTGTTCGAGATCAAAACAATCGCTGCCCCACGATTCAACTGAGCTTGCCAGCAGCAGCTGTTGCTTGTCTTGGCGCTTGAAAAGCGAAGCCATAACATTTCTAATCAAAAAATAATTGCACACTATAACAGCCCTGCGCCTGCGCCTAGGAGGTTGGCGAGGACTGGGCCCGTCATGAGGAAGAGATAGTTTTGAGCGGGGCGCGTAGCTGCGGATTTTTGTGCTGATTGAGGCGAATAGCTGGCTATTTAACGAAATCGGCGCGGAAATGCGGCCAAAAATAGCCTTCCGCAGTAGGGTTTCTAGTTCTCGCCCAGCCTCCTAGATACGCACTGACCCAACCCGAGTCCCGACTTAAGACCCACACGTCACACCGCCATCACTGTCAAAGCGGCGCCTGCGCTGCACACCGTATATGAAACTGCAATGCAGCAAAGTCTGCGCGCATCCGCTGGCCTTGGCCCAACGGGCCTATGTTATGCTGCGCGCATTTGGACGGCGCTAAATTTTGGCAGATTTCAAACTTCCCACCCCGCATTGGAGCGCCCCGCTGGCCAGTATTTGGTGGCGATTTGCAGCCTCCGGCCGGGTGCCCGCGCGCTGGTTCATGAAGTCCCTGCCAGCCGAGCAGGATCGAGCGGCTCGCCGCGGCGAACTCAGCCTGGAAATCGTCAGCCACTGCTGGAACTACAGCAACCTGCTCGCCTATCAGCTCTCTTCGCTCGCACTCAGCCCGCCCGAGAAACTCACGGTCATGATGACGGTCTTCTATTGCGAAGAAGATCAAACCACCGTTGATTTGTTGCAATATTATGGCGGTATCGAGCTAAAAAACGTGCGCTGGAACTGGCGAAAACTGACACGCAAACAGCTCTTTAGACGCGGTATTGGCCGCAATATTGCGGCCCGAGAAACCGCCTGCGACTGGATCTGGTTTACCGATTGCGACGTCGTATTTCACGGCAACTGCCTCGATGCGCTCGCCGAGCAGCTGCAGGGCCGACAGGACGCCCTGCTCTTCCCCGCCATCGAAAACACCACGAACATGTTGGCCGAAGACGACCCCATGCTGGTCGCGGGCGCCAAACCCCAGGTACTCGCGATCAGCACCGACAACTTCAACAGCCACCACCGAGATCGAGCCACCGGCCCGCTGCAGATCACGCACGGTGATGTCGCCAGAAGCTGTGGTTACTGTGAGTGTATCGCGCTGTACCAGACTCCTTCAGATACTTGGTGCAAAGCCCACGAAGACCGCGCCTTTCGCTGGCTGCTGGAGACGCAGGGAACGCCAATCGACGTACCGGGGGTGTTTCGCATCCGCCACTTGCATAAAGGCCGGTACACGGGCAGCTCCCTGTCCAATCGATGGCGCTCACTGGTGCGCCAAGTCACCAGCAAACTCAAGGGCGAGGGCTGAAGAAGGCGCGCTTCGGCCCCTTCAGGACAGGCCCACCGCCAAGCTCCCGCTCGGTGAAAATCAAGATTTTCACATTAGCCACAGTATCAGCAATTTAGCGATACCCGTGCGGGCTGAACATGGATGCGCAGCGGGCGGCTCCGACCTGATCGGAGACCCCCAAAGTACAGCAGAGCTCAAGCCCTTCAAAACGGGATATCCAGAGGGCTGCCGCGGTGCTCGGTGTGCTAAAATTCGTGGTTGAAGATCGGGCGCGTCGCCCGCGCGCGACAGTGAGACACCTTTGAGCAATACGAACATACCGCAGGTTTTTCATATCGTTTGGGTGGGTGATGAAAGCCGCCGCCCCGACAATTGCATCGACAGCTGGCGCGAGCTACACCCGGATTGGCAATTCAAGATCTGGGGCAACGAAGAGAGAGCCGCCAAGCAGTGGCGCAACGAACAGCACATGCAGGGCTTCGAAGCCAACGGGCAGCTGTGCGGCGTGGCCGATTTGATGCGCTGGGAAATCCTCGAAGAGCACGGCGGTGTCGCCTTGGACGCCGACGCAATCTGTCTCTCCAGCGTGCCCGATTGGTTGCTCAAGTGCAGTTTGTTCGCCTGCTACGAAAACGAGTTAGCTGCCCCCGGCTTAGTCTCCAATGGCTTTGTTGGCACCCAGCCTGCAAACCCCCTTGTCTCTGAGCTGGTGAACTACCTGCACAACCGCAAGGATGTGACCGACCGCTTTGTCTGGTACGCGCTGCGGCGCAAGCGCCAGCGCGCCTGGAAAACCTCCGGCCCTCGCGCCCTCACTCAGGCCCTGCGCCGCAACGACTACAACGATGCCACCCTGTTGCCCAGCCACTTCATGCTGCCCTTGCACTACTCCGGTCGTGTGTACAGGGGCGGCGGCCCGATCATCGGCTGCCAGTTATTTGGCAGCACGCGCGGCAGCCAATACGGCGAATTGCACCTCAGCAGCACCGCAGAACTGCGGCAGCGCTGCCTTGATCAATTAGGCACACTGGCGTGATGCTTTCGGTCATAGTTTCCACCTACAATTCCCCGCGCTGGCTTGAAAAGGTGCTGCTCGGTCTCGCGCAGCAAGACATCGGCGATTTCGAACTGCTCATTGCGGATGACGGATCTGGTGGAGAGACCCGGGCACTGATTGCGACATTCGCGGCATCCATGCCCCAAGCAGTAAAGCATGTGTGGCACCCGGACGAAGGCTTTCGCAAATGTGAAATCCTCAACAGGGCCATAGTCGCCGCCAGCGGTGACTACCTTGTATTGCTCGACGGAGACTGCATACCGCGCCGAGATTTTCTGCGCCAACACCGCGATGCCGCCGAACCGGGCACGTTTTTGACCGGCGGCTTTGTGCGCATGCCACTGGCGCTCAGCGAGGAAATAGACGCCCCGCTGATTATCAGTGGCGAGTGTTTTGAACCGCGCTGGCTGTTCCGCAACGGCTTGCAATATGACCGCAAAAGCCTGCGCCTGTGGTGCCCGCCCCAGCTGGCTGGGCTGATGGACAATCTCTCCTTCGCGCCCAAATCACTCAAAGGCGGAAACTCTTCTTTCTGGCGCAGCGACGCGCTAACGGTCAACGGCTTTGACCACCGCATGCCCTGGGGCGGCGAGGACCGCGAATTCGGGGTTCGCCTGCGCAACAGCGGCCTGCGCACCAGCCACATGCGATACCGGGCAGTTATCCTGCACTTGGATCACCCACGTGGTTATGTGGATCCGGCCGCCGTAACGCGGAACCGCAATCTGCGCCAGTCCTGCGAGCGGAACAAGATCAGCTATACCGAGCACGGGATCAAACAATTGAGCAACACAGCCAAGTTAAGCCAGCATGAGTAGCAGTCGCCGCCAGCAACTGGCCATCGCAGCTTGGTTACTCTTTTGCTGGACCTGGCGCGGTATTGACGGCCCCTTTATCGCCGGTACACTGCTGTGCATAAGCTGGTTCGCATTGACGCCGGCAAAGCTGCGTCCGCGCTTGCCAAGCATGGCGCGCAGCCTGGCTTGGATTTGGCTACTGCTGCTGACCGGCTCTCTGGCCCTTCGCCTCTGGCAGGGGGAGATAGATGCGGCGCGCACCCTGGAGCGCCACCTAGAATGGGCAAGTCTGCTGCTTTGCCTGCCATTTGCTCAACTGCTGCTGAGCTTGCGCCCCTACTGGCCATTACTGTTTGCCTTCCCTGCCCTTGCAGTGGTGGCCCGCGTGGTTTCCCACACCGATATTGACTCCCTGACCACCACCTTGTTCTCTTCGAGCCTGCAGGGATTTGGTCGCTACCATGTCGCTTTTGGCCTGCAAGCCTATTTGGCCACACTTGCTTTATTGGTCTTTTCACCCGCAATTTGGCGGCGCTGGCCAAAACCCGTCTGTGCCGTTCTACTGCTTGCCACAGGCCTGCTTGTCGCCCAGTCCCTGGTTGCCAGCGGGTCTAGGCTGGCCCTATTGGCCCTGTTCAGCGCCGTGCTGGTGCTGCTTTGGCGTGGTCGCCGCACCATTTGGGCAATGCTGTGCAGCCGCCGCGGTGCCATCTCTCTAGGACTTGCGGCATTGTTAATGGCAACTCTGGCAATACAAAACTGGGCTCAAATAGAGAAACGCGTGGTGAATGTCGCCTTTGACACCAGTGTGTACTCACTGGATTTAAGCCAATTACCGCGCGATAAGGACGTGTATTTTGCCCGCCGAGTACACTTAAGTACCTTTGGCCTGTCGCATTTTACCGATCGCCCACTCATGGGCCACGGCCCAGGCGCAGTGCGTGAACTGATTCGTCAGGATCCTGATTTCACGGCACACGGCCATCTCCACAATACCTATGTGCAAACGCTGGTGGAGCTGGGGCTGCTCGGCAGCCTTCCGTTGGCGGCATTTGTGCTGTTGCTGTGCATGCATGTCTGGCGGGCACAAGCGAGCTTAAAGCCCGACAGCCCGGAACGCCCTGTGGCCAGTTTCCTGATAGCTGGCGGCTTGTCATTGGGCCTGTGGTCCTTTGGTGACGTCATGGTGACGCACGCAGACTGGCGATTCCCTGTGATCTGGTTGGGTGCTCTCGCCCTCGCTTTATCGATGACTCAAACACCAGAAAAAGCATGAATCAGCACGCCTTTTGTCGCCCCCATGACCGCCCGATAGCCGCGCAGCGCAGCAGTACTCCGCTCGGCTGCGGCCCTGACAGCACGCTGACGGAGACGCCATAAGCCATGGCCCGTCTCTTATTCGCACTGCGCCGCCGCCTGAGCTCAACCTGGCAACGCCCCTTTGGTCGCGCCTTTTTGGTCTATGCCCTCTACATTATTGCAAGTTCGGCTTGGGCTCCTTTTGGTGGTCTGCGGTTCCGTCAGTTACTGATGGAAGTCCCGCTGTTTTTAGCTGTCTGCGCTGTGCTGACCCTCGGCCTGGGGATGCGCGGCAAGCTACTCAGTGCGTCCAGCAGCGCGGTATTGCTGATCTTTTACGCCAGCTTCGACGCACTCTACGCGACCATGCTGCGCCCAATGCTGTTCTCCGACATACTGGATTTGGTATCAGTTTGGGCGCTAGGCGGCGCGATGCGCCTGGCCTTGATCGTCTTTCTGTTGTTATTTTTCGGCTGCGCACTGACCAGCCTGATCACCGCGTGGCGGATTAGCAAGCCTGCACAGCGCCGCGCGCGCGCGCTGTTCGCGACGCTGCTCGCCCTGCTGCTGGGCAGCGGCTTTTACCTGGGCATACCCGCTGAGCAGCCCCACACTTGGAAGAAATGGCGCGAGGCGCGCAACGACAGCAGCATTCGCCGCTACGGCCGCACCGTCTACATGCTGGTGCAGCGAGGCCGGCAGCGCGAGAATCTGATTCGCCTCAGTGCGCAGCCGGCCAGTGCGGTCGAGGGCTTCTTCGCGCCAGCTCCGGTGCAAGCCCGCAATGTCTACATGGTGATGATGGAGAGCCTGGTCGACCCCAGAGACCTGCACGGCGCGGTGTTTGACCGGGACCCATTGCACCACTCACTCAGCCCCTGGCTGCACAACGACCGCTTTGATCTGGTCATCTCGTCGGTGTTCGGTGGCAACACCGCGCAGACCGAGTTCGAGCTTCTCAGCGGTACACCGGCCAAACGACACTACGGCGGGGTCGAACACAATAACTTCAGGGGCACGCCGGCGGACGGATTTGTCCGCGCCCTGCTCGGCAGCTACCACAGCCGCGCGACGATCGCCTCTCAACCGCGGTTTTTCAACGCTGAACGCGCTTACAGCGGACACGGTTTACAGCAACGCTGCTTTTTTGCCCACTGCGAAGATCTGGTGAAACCGCAGCCGGGCGATACCCGCCTGCACGACGAAGACCTATTGCGCGCGGCATTGCGTATCCCCTCAGGGCCAGCTCCGGTGTTTCACTACATCAAGGGCTATCACGGCCATGTGCCACTGCACCGCAACCACGCCATCCGCCCAGATCGCATCAATCTCAGCGGGCCATTGGCCAGCGAGGCCAGCGCGGTCGATCTCAGCAATCAGTTTTTCTATCGCACAGCGGCATTGGGTGAATTCATCACCGGCGTCTACGACGCCGACCCCGATGCCATTGTGTTGATCGCCAGTGACCACCTACCGAATGTGATCCGCGCGCCGCTGCTCTATCAACACAGCAACTTTCAGGTGCCCGCACTGCTGCTCGATCGTGGAGAGCGGATTGATATCAACGGATTATTGATGTGGCAGCTGCCGCACAAGATACTGCGCCTGCTGGCCGACAGCCAGGCGCCGCTGCCCTCTGAGGAGAAAGGCGCCCAGCAATACGCCTACGTGATGCGCCAAGCGCTAGGCTTTGAGAGAGACTGAGCCAAGCTCGCAACCCCTCCTCACTGAACGACAGCGCTCTTCTGAGATACAACCGTCCCGACCACGACTGCCGCCTTGCGCTGCGCGCTGGTGAATTCGATACCGCTGTTGGCGCACTGGATCACGAGCCGGACAAATCGCCTCCTAGACCCCGAATAACAGAGCAGTAATTGCGGTGGAATAGGCGTTTCTGCGACGAATAAAACACTCGATTTAAAGAGGATGAGCTATGATTTGAAACCAATTTGGCCCTCAATCCACTGTTTTCAGCCACCGCGCTGCACAGTCGCTCCGGAGTTTTGACTTTTGCGTTTCCGTCCTTTGTTTGTCGCCGCCCAACTGCTCTGCTTACCCTTGGCCGGCTGCGGATTCCATTTGTTAACGCCCAACCCCGGGGCGCAAGCCCTGCAGGTTCAGGTCATCGATGACGGCGCCCCACTGATTGGCAACAGTTTGACCAAGGAACTGCAACTGCGGCAGATACCGACCTTTGGCACTGAGCCGGACGTGGTGCTCATGTTGCGTGGCGAGCAGGTGGGGAAACGCTTGTTGGCGGTAGACGCCAACGGCCGCGCGGCCGAATATCGCTTAGAGCACACCCTGGAGGTCAGCGAGCGCAGCGGGCAGGTGCGCGGTGACTGGCAAAAATTCACCGCTACCCGCGACTACACTTACGACGAATCAAATGTACTTGGCAAAAGCCAAGAGCAGCTGTTGATTCGCCAGAAACTGCGGGAAGAGCTGGCGCAACGCATTGTGGAGCGTTATGTCTACTCCATCAGTGCCAGCCTCACCGGCACCGAAATCCCTGTAGAAAACTGAAAACAGTGAGGCCGAGTCCCTGCTGAGACTTGCCGCGCCTCACTGTCTCGCTAAGGGCAGTGTGCGGGCCACACTGTGTCAGCGCCGCAACACCCCCCCACTCTCTGCACTTGCTTCGCGCGTATAGCTGCATATCCCGCACGCGCCCTTCGAAGCCCGGCGATTTGAGCCCTCCCAGCGTCGCCATACACTTAGAAGCTGGTGCCAGATCAATTATATTATCCACGCCAGATAGCACTTCGAGCTTATTGCAGTGCGCAAAATAATCTCGTTCCACCCCTCCAAGCTGCCGCTCGCCCACTCCCCCAAGTTTCGTACAAAGCACTTTATTCATCACGAATTTCGCACAATCACAGGGCACTAAAATGCAGTCATAGCAGTGTTGTTCCGGTGACAAAACCGTACTGCACCGCAGCAAACAGGCTAAGGGCCTGATTGGCACGCCACAAAGCCACTGTGATACAAAGGGTTATCCAGACAATGAAGCGAAGCGATGATAAATCAATGTGTAATTCGGTGGAAAAATCTATGACTAACAAAATGATCAAAGCAACATTGGTAGCCAGCGGACTGGCACTCTCCGGACAGGCGCTGGCGGCAGACGCAGTTAACGTCGCCTACTTCTTGGAATGGGCCACCCCCAACCAAGTAGCGAAAGTGGAAAAAGCCTACGAAGAGACACTCGGCGTGGACGTCAACTGGACCAATTTTGGCACCGGCGTGCAGATGACTGAAGCCATGCTCGCGGGCGATATCGACATTGCCTACAGTCAGGGCATGACCCCTTTCGTCAACGCAGTGAACGCCAAAGCACCGATCAAAATGGTGGCCATCGCCGTCGCCTACGGTGCGGCCGATGACTGTGTCGTGCGCAGCGACAGCGGCATCACTAAAGACAACGCCAGCGAGCTCGAAGGTCAGGCCGTGTCGGTGCCGCTCAATACCATGGCTGATTTCGGCTTTCGTATGACCATGAAGCACCTGGGTGTGGACATTGCCGACATCCAGGTTGTGGATCAAGAGCCTGCCGATGCAGCTGTCTCCCTGACCGACGGCGCGGTGGTCATGGCTTGTGGTTACGGAGAGAACTCCATCTCCAAAATGAAAGAAGTGGGAACCTCCATGCTCACGCCGGCAGAAAAGGCCGAAGCGGGTATTGTCAGCTTCGACATCATTTCAGTCACTGAGAAGTTTCTGCAGGAGAACCCCGACGTGGTGAGCGCCTTTTTGGAAGTCACCGAAGAATCCAATACAGAGTATGCTGCCGACCCTTCCAAGATTGACGTGATCGCGAAAGACGCGGGCATGAGTGTGGAAAAAACCCAGGCGCAGATGGCGGGATTCGAGTTTCCCACTGTGGAAGAGCAGCTTGAGAACTACTTCAATGACGGCGGCAAGGCGATCAGCATGCTGCAGTTCATGGGCACCATGTTCGCTACCGACGATGCACCGGCTCTCGATGACTACTCTGTCGTGATTGACGCTTCTCTGCTGAAATAACAGCAGCCCAAGCGCCTCCACAAAAGAAGCGTTTGTTCACGCCCGCCCCGTCCGGTGGCGGGCGTGGCACTTTGAAATACAAGGTATTTTGCAGAGCCCGCTCATCACGCGGACGAATTCCCTGAAGGTCCATCTCTGCCGCTTCCACACGCCGTTGGACCACACCAGAACCCTATTAGGTACTATCAGCATGAGTGATTTAGTGGCGGACAACGTGAGCATGCGCTTCACCACCCCAGCGGGTCAGACAGTGTATGCGCTGGAAAACCTCAACTTCACCCTCAAGGAAGGAGAACTTCTTTCAGTGCTCGGCCCGTCGGGCTGTGGCAAGACAACCCTGCTCAACATTGTCGCTGGCTTTTTGCACCCGAGCGACGGCTGCTTTAGGCTCGGTGACAAAGAGATTGAAGGTCCCGGCGTGGACCGCGGCATGGTTTTCCAGCAGGGCGCTTTGTTTGAATGGCTGACTGTCGCGCAGAACGTGGATTTCGGCCTGCGCATGCGCGGTGAGAAGAGTGCGGACACCGCCGCCAAAGTGGAAAAATGGCTGGACATCGTCGGCCTGCAAGGTTTCGGCGATGTACCCACCTATCAATTATCCGGCGGCATGCAGCAGCGTATCGCACTGGCCCGCTGCCTGATCAACGACCCCGACGTCATCCTCATGGACGAACCGCTGGGAGCACTTGACGCGCTTACCCGCGAGAAAATGCAGTCCCTGGTATTGAAGATATGGAAAGAAACCGGCAAGACCATCATGATCATCACCCATTCCGTGGAGGAGGCCCTGTTGCTGGGCGAGCGGTTATTTGTCATGGCGCCCAGACCCGGGCGACTGCACAAATCCTACGAGCTGCCCTTTGCTGAGCGCGGGCTCACTGAGGATTTACGTGACATCAAAAACGACCCGAAATTTGGTGAAACCCGCGAGGAAATTCTCTCCATGATTTGGGACATGGAAGATGAAATCATGGGCGCTGGGAGCGACACAGCATGAGCGGCCGCAGCACTGTGGTCGCCGTCACCGTTCTTTGCTTGATTGCCCTTTTTATTTGGACGATTGTCAAAGGCCGAAGAATTGCTCGCACCGAGCGCGTGGACGCCGTTTTTGGCAACCCCGATCGCGCCCACGGCGGCTGGTACTGGGTGCTGTGCGGGCTCAGCTCTGTCCTGTTGGTGTGGTTCTATTTTTCCTGGGATGCGGCGCGCGCCTTTGTGCCCTCCGCGGGCAATGAACTCTGCCAAGTCGCCAAACTGCACTCAGCAGCTAACCCCATACGTTCTCGTTTTGCCATCGACGAGCGATTGGACCGCAGCACCGCGTTGCTGACACGCGACAAGTTCCAGCTCACGACAATCGTCGCCTCGTTAGATAAGTTGGAAGGCAGCGCCACACAAAAAGATGAAGCATCGGAGATAGCGGAAGAAATTCGGCGGCTGATGTTAGGCCTCGCAAAACCGAGCAATATGTCTGCAGACACAGCATCGGCCATTGCCACCGTCGCGGAAAAGCTCAATACACTCAATGTTCAACTGAACGACCCGGGCTACCCCGGCAGCCCCTCGGCAGAGCAACGCGACAAAGCCGCGGCACAACCCGGCTGGGGCGAAAGCCAACACGAGATTCCCGTTGCTCCTGTCACGGCGCAGGGATACAAATTCGACGCAGCCGCGACTTCCTTGAAAGCAATAGCCACAGAATTTTCACGCATCAGGAATACCAACCCCGGGTTCCTCGCACAGGTGAAAATTATAGACGGCAAGATAAAAGCCTTCGCCGCTGGCACCGAAGGCGACATGAAGCGCACCGCGAGCCGTTTGAAAAAACTGCTCAAGCGCGTGGACGACGGCGCCATATTTCCCAGTCAAACACTGGACAAGGTGGACACAGCCATTCGACAAATCGATGCATCAGCGATTGAGCAGCAAGGCTCGCTGCGCTACGTCGATACCTTCTTGATGCCGGGCGGCAAGATCTTGTCAGGCAATACCAACTGCAGCGAGCAAGGCAGTGGCCGTTGGCTGCCCAAGCCCTCCGATACCCTCGCCACCCTGTGGAAGCTGAGCAACCCCAGCGAGGGCTACAAGGGCTTTCCCCTGCTGTGGTATGAATGGCGCAGTGCGGCCAAAGTGACGGAAATGCTCATCCCCGACGCCATCGCGGATTTGGTCCCAGGCCACTACCCCATCGCAGACAGCACAGGCCAGATCACGCCCAATCTAAAGAGCAAGGTTCTGGCCTTCGCCACCGGTGATTACGTGTCCTTCTCCGTCCCCGTGCCCATGGGCCACATCTGGGATTCAATGGTACGGGTGGTATTGGGCCTGTTCTTTGGTATCGTGCTCGGGGTTCCGCTGGGGCTGTTCATGGGCCTCTCGCGTTTTGCCAAAGGCTACTTTGACCCCCTGATCGAGCTCTATCGGCCTGTGCCACCGCTGGCGTGGGCGCCGCTGATACTGACCATCTTTGGCATCCAGGACGACGGCAAAATCTTCCTGCTGTTCATGGTCGCCTTTGCCATCATGGTGATCTCTGCACGCACCGGTGCCACCGGCACCAGCTTGTCTAAGATTCACGCGGCGCATTCTCTGGGTGCCTCGTCTTGGCAGATCGTGAAAAACGTCATCGCCCCCAACTCCTTGCCTGAAATCCTCACCGGCATCCGCATCGCCATCGGCGTCTGCTGGGGCACCTTGGTCGCAGCGGAGATGCTGGCAGGCACCACCGGCATCGGCTTTGTGGAGAACGTCGCCCGCAAGCAGAGTGACTACGAAGTCATCTGGGTCACGATCATCTTGCTCGGGGTGTTGGGCCTGATGTTTGATCTGGGCATGCGCTGGGTCATCAACCGCACCATCCCCTGGCGCGGCAAAGGCTGATGTAAACGGCCTCCAGTCGCGGCGATGCGCCGCACACAGAGACGACAAAGGGTGAGCACAGAGCTCGCCCTTTGTCGTTTTTGATCAGCGATTCACCCCAGAAAAAGCCCTGAGCACGTTCGGTGTAGAATGCCCGAGCGGGTGGGCCAAGTGGACTACACGGCAGACTGGCCTTTAGCGGGCTGACAGCGTACCCTGCGCCTCCAAGGAGCCGCTGTCGCGGCAGCCAAACACCGAACCGACAACTGATTTACCGAGGATTGGCCCATGCCAGACTGGACCACCACAACAGCCGATGAACGCTACGGCGTCAGCCGCTGGGGCGCAGACTATTTTAGCGTGATGGACAACGGCGAGCTCGGCGTATTTTCCGCCAGCAGCGGCGAATCCCGCTGCAGCACCAGCCTGTTTGATATGGTCAAACGCCTGCAAGAGCGCAACATCGCACCGCCCTTTCTGCTGCGCTTTAACAACATCCTCGAGCACCAGGTCCGCCTCCTCAACGAAGCTTTTGCCAACGCGATCGAATCGCAGCAATACGGCAACCGGTATCAGGGCGTGTTCCCGATCAAGGTCAACCAGCAACGCCACGTGATCGAAAAGCTGATCGAAGTGGGCAGCCCCTGGCAGTACGGCCTGGAAGTAGGCAGCAAACCCGAGCTGATCGTCGCCCTCGCCTCCTTGGCGCAACACCAGCCCGAAGAGCGCTTGATCGTCTGCTCGGGCTACAAGGACGCCGAGTTCATCGACCTGTGCCTCACCGCGACACAGCTGGGTATCCGCTGCTTTATCGTCATCGAGACACCGCAAGAGCTGACACTGATTCTCGAGCGCAGCGCCAAGGCGGGGGTGGACCCGTTCCTCGGCGTGCGCAGCAAGATCAGCACAGAGATGAGCGGCCACTGGAACGAGACCAGCGGCGACCGCAGCGTGTTCGGCCTGACTGCATCGCAAGTGGTGCGCTGTGTCGACCAGCTCAAAGCCGCCGGCAAACTCCACTGCCTGCAGCTATTGCACTTCCACTTGGGCTCACAGATCCCCGACATCCGCGACATCCGCAACGGCGTCTCCGAGGCACTGCAGGTATACGTCAGCCTGTTCCAAGAGGGCGCTCCTATGGGCACGCTGAACATGGGCGGCGGCATGGCGGTGGACTACAGCGGCCTGCGCTCCAGCACCGAGCACTCCATGAACTACGGCCTCGACGAATACGCCGCCGACGTGGTGGAGGCGGTCAAGGCCACCCTGGACGAACAGGAGGTGCCACACCCGGTGCTGGTCAGTGAGACAGGCCGGGCCATCGTCGCCTACAGCTCCGTGCTGGTGTTCAATATCCTCGACACCATGGAGTTCTCCACTGTCGATCTGCCCGCGCGCGATGCGCACGACGGCAATGAGGTGATTGCCAACCTCTGGCACGCGGTGGACAATACCAGCGAACAGCGCTTGCAGGAAACGGTCAACGACGCGGCCTACTACCGCGAAGAGCTGCTCAAGCAGTTCTCCCAGGGGCACATCAGCCTGCGACTGCGCGCCGACGGCGATCAGCTCTTTTACGCGGTACTGGCCAAGGCCGAAAAGATCATGGCCGACATGCCCTATGTGCCGGATGATTTGAAAAAATACCGCGCCCTGCTGGCCGACGTCTACTACGGCAATTTCAGCCTGTTCCAGTCCCTGCCCGACGCCTGGGCCATCGACCAGCTGTTCCCGGTGATGCCCATCCACCGACTGGACGAAGAGCCGCAGCGCCGCGCCGTGATCTCCGACATCACCTGCGATTGTGACGGCAAGATCGATCAGTTCATCGACGGATATGACATCTCAGGCACCTTGCCCGTGCACAACATCCGCCCCGAGGAAGACTACTTCATCGGCGCCTTTTTGGTCGGTGGCTACCAGGAGACCCTGGGCAGCTTGCACAACCTCTTCGGCGATACCAACATGGTCAGCGTGGACATCCGCGGCGACGGCAGCTTTAAACTCAACCAAGAGCTCGACGGCGACAGCATCGCCGACGTGCTCAGCTACACCGAGTACGACCCGCGGCAACTGCTGGAGCAGTTCCGCAGCTTCGTGGAATCGCGCATCGACAGCGGCCACATCGCAGCCAATCAACGACGGAAGATCATCCGAAACTTCCAGGATTCGATGAGCGGCTACACCTATTATGAAACAGAAGGGGAATAGCCCAATGGCAAAAGTAGTGATCATAGGCGCCGGTGGCGTCGGCGGCGTTGTGGTGCACAAGTGCGCGCAACTGCCCGAAGTATTTGATGAAATCGTGCTGGCAAGCCGCACCGTATCTAAGTGTGAGGCCATCGCAGCCCAGCTCGACCGCCCCATCCGCACCGCGCAGATCGACGCCGATGACGTGCCGGCGCTGACAGCCTTTTTACAAGCCGAGAAACCCAAGCTTGTCATAAACGTGGCCCTGCCTTATCAGGACCTGAGCATCATGGACGCCTGCCTCGCGGCCGGCGTGCACTACATGGACACCGCCAACTACGAGCCGCTGGACACCGCCAAGTTTGAATACCACTGGCAGTGGGCCTACCAAGAGCGCTTCAAGGAAGCGGGCCTGATGGCACTGCTGGGCAGCGGCTTCGACCCGGGCGCCACCAACATGTTCACAGCCTATGCTGCCAAACACTACTTCGATGAGATCACCCAACTCGACATCATCGACGTCAACGGCGGCGACCACGGCTACCCCTTCGCCACCAACTTCAACCCGGAAATCAACATCCGCGAAGTCTCGGCCGAGTGCCGCCACTGGCAAGACGGCGGCTTTGTCACCACCGACGCCATGAGCCTAAAACAGAGTTTCAGCTGCCCCGAAGACGTGGGCACCTACAACATCTACCGCATGTACCACGAAGAGCTCGAGTCCCTCACCAAGCACTACCCCAGCTTGAAAAAGGCGCAGTTCTGGATGAGCTTCTCCGAGAACTACCTCACCCACCTCAAGGTGCTGGAAAACATCGGCATGACCGGCATCGAGCCCGTGGAATTCAACGGCCAGCAAATCGTGCCGATTCAATTCCTCACCGCCCTGCTGCCAGACCCAGCCAGCCTCGGCCCACGCACTATCGGCAAGACCTGCATCGGCACCGTGGTCAGCGGCACCAAAGACGGCGCAGAGCGCACCGTCTACGTCTACAACACCTGCGACCACCAGGCCTGTTACGCGGAAGTGGGCTCACAAGCCATCTCCTACACCACCGGCGTGCCCGCCATGATCGGCGCCAAGCTGATCATGCAAGACGTCTGGACAGCACCCGGCGTGTGGAACATGGAACAGCTCGACCCCGACCCCTTCATGGCCGACATGAACGAACACGGCCTGCCGTGGAAAGTGATTGAAGAGCCGGGATTCGATTTGGTTTAATCCCCGATCAGCTCGACAGAAAACGGCGTCCACAGAGGCGCCGTTTTTTGTGACGCAATTAGCGTACTGTGGGTAAGGATTCATCCTTACATGGCCGACGCAGTCGACCGCCTATGCCCAACGTTCCAGCACAGCAAACCTTAAATATCCCCCCTCAGCGCAATGCGGTGCGCCACAGCCCAAGCCAGCATCGCCGCGGATGCGCTTCGCTTATGCCGCCCTACAGTTTAAATTCGAAATTTCCATTGCAAAACGGCCCGGCCAAACCAGAAAACACAACCCTACGCGGAATTGCCCGAATAAATTTGGCCCCACAGGAGATTCGGTGCATGACGTGAGATCAAGTTGCTTC
>JAWSVD010000338.1:0-5704 GCA_033852095.1 Granulosicoccaceae bacterium
GGTTGTTGGTCACCTTGACCGCGGGTGTGGGTGGCAGCTTGCTGTCCATCGGTTCAGCCGCGGGTGTTGCTTTGATGGGGCAGGCGAAGGGGCAGTACACCTTCTTTGGCCACATGAAGTGGGCCTGGGCCATCGCCCTGGGTTACGTCGCCAGTATCTGGGTGCACCTGACATTGAACGCTGAATTGTTCGATCAGGCGATCAGCAAAGCCGCGCACTGATAACGGCTAGTAAAAAGGGGCGGGGTCTTTGCCAGTGGCAGGGGCCCCGCCTTTTTTTTGGCTCGAAGTCTCCATCGGCAATGCAGTGACTCCGTCTATCGTGTCAGGCCCATTAATTTTCTGCCCGCCTTGTCCGAGCTGTCGTTGTTAGATTTGGCTCATTTTGGGGGGGGGGGGCTTTGCGAAATGGGAGAAGGGCAGGCAGATCGGCACGCCGATTTACTGGACCTAAGGGGTGCTTGTTTGGCGGAGCCCATGCGGGGAAATGAGCGCCGTGAAGTGCGTGAGAGGCTGCGAAGCTTCAATGCTGCACAGGAGCATGAGTGCCCAAGCTACGCATGGACATTCCGTCTGTCGCTACAAGCAGAGGGAATACCTGCTATTCTTTACTATATTCAATAAGTAAAGGCGGTTCGCAATGAGCAGAATAAGCGCTAAACGGCAAATAACACTGCCTGTCGCTCTGTGCGATGAGCTCGGTATTGGGCCTGGAGACGAAGTGGAGAGCTTTGTTGCAAACGGACAAATCACGATCGTGAAAAAAGTGATGGGGGCTGCCGCTGGGATTCTCAAGCACGTGCAGGGGGATTCCTCCGTGAGCGACGAAGAGTCAAGGCAAGATGCGCTTCGCTCGTGATCGCAATCGACACGAACGTTTTGCTCAGATATCTCCTACAGGACGATAGAGGGCCGTCTCAAAAAGCGAGCAATCTGATCCAAGGAAGCCAAAAAGTACTGATACCCGATGCGGTGTTGCTCGAGGCCTTATGGACCCTGCGTGGCAAAAAGTACGGATTAGATCGTGAAGCGCTGGTGGGTGTTGTCCAGGCACTGTTTCAAGAGCCAAATGTGCGTTTTGAACACGGGCAAGCGGTGTGGCTTGCATTGAATAATTACCGCAACAGCGAGAAGATCAAAGGGCGAACGGCAGACTTTGCTGATGCTCTGATTGCGACGAAGGCGAGGGTGATCATCGAAGCGATGGGTGAGCTGTTTGAAGGCGTGTACACCTTCGATAAAGCAGCCCAAGCGCTGGCAGGCATGAAAGCGCCGTGATACTCGTTTCGAACAGATAACACCTATGTCATGTCAAAGACGCATAACGGCGGTTATAGCAAATGGGATGTATTTCTCTTGCCAGTAGCGGTGTGTGCCGTTATCTTTGATATGTCTAGATTGGCTAGATTAAACCAAAGGAGATTCCTATGACAGCATGGAAGTTGGCAGAAGCCAAAAACCGTCTCAGCGAGGTGATCAATCTTGCGCTTGAAGAGGGGCCGCAGCGCATCACACGTCGAGGAGATGCTGTGGTGGTACTCTCCGAAGAGGAGTATCAGTTGGTGACTGGGAAAAAGCAGAGCTTCACGGAGTATCTGCGTTCAGGCCCTTCCTTGGAAGGACTGGATCTTCAGCGAGATCGCTCACCCATGCGGGATATTGAGCTGTGAGGGTATTGCTCGATACTTGCGTATTATCTGAAATCAAAAAGCCTGACTGCAATGAGCGGGTGCGGCAGGCCGTCTCAGAGATTCCTGATGCGTCGATCATGCTCAGCGTGGTGTCTTTGGGTGAGATAGCTAAGGGCGTTGAGTTATTGGATGCCGGTGCGCGCCAGCGGGGTCTGTTGTCCTGGCTTAATGGCTTGGAAGCTGGTTTTGCAGACAGGGTGTTAGCCATAGACACTGAGACCGCGAGAATCTGGGGTGAACTGACAGCCCAAGCTCAACGCAAAGGGCGGACAGTGCATGCGCCCGATGGGCTAATTGCCGCCACGGCGATACGGCACGGCTTACATGTGATGACTCGAAATGTGTCCGACTTTGAGCCTACAGGGGCGTTGTTGAGCAACCCTTGGATGTAAATTCGCGGGTTGGTCTTTATGACAAATAGGCGTAGCCGCCACTTGTCCTCGCTCTCTAATCGTTGTTGTATACACACTTGGTTAACGGAACAAAAAATGGAAACAGCTCTGGCTTTGCTTGGCGGTCTTGGTTTGGGCTCGGCCCTCACACAATACGCGGGCTACTTTTTCGCTGAGAAAAAACGATTAAATGAAACGGTATATGCCGAAAAAAGAGAGGTATTTATAGGGCTTATAGAATCCCTCAAGGACAAGGATAGCCCTGAAGGTTTTGACTACTACGATCTGCGTGTTCGACTCGTGGCTTCCAGAAGTACCATTGATGCAATTACGAACCTCAGAAAAACTGAATATGGAAGCGATGCGCGGCTTGAGGCACGAGATAGGCTTGTGGAAACAATGAGAGCTGATCTAGATTTAGCTGATTAGCAAGTTAACAAAATAATGTCAGCCATACGTGTTTTGCAAATCGCTACATCTAGCGTTGAAGCTTATCTAGAACATTAGGTGAACACTTTCTTAGTAAAGTGTTCACATTTACCTCAAATTACGCGCTCTTCTTGGCGTCGTAGTAGCTTCGAAGAATCGCGTTGATGCGGGTCTGGTAGCCCTTTCCTTGGGACTTCATCCATTCCAGCATGTCCGTGTCGAGCTTGATGTAAACACCCGTTTTTTCAGGCACTCGAATCTCCGCGTTATCCCAAAAAGCCGCGTCCAATTCGGGGATATCGCTGCAATCAATATCCTCGTCAGGTAGGGCCAAAAGCTCTTCCGTGGTCAGCTCTTTATCGTAGCGTTTTTTCATAGCGAACCCTCTCTATTTTGGTGGCCTTCCGTGCGGAAATAAGCCGTATTTTCCCTGTTTCAGTGTCTGTGTGGGAAACCATGAGCAGTAACACACCGTCGACCATTCCAATGCTGTTCTCTCGCACCTCGGTGTAGTGGAATCGGTAATCCACCACAGTTATCTCCTCGCCCTCAAATATCCTTTGGGCTTTGGCAAAGCCGATACCGTGTTTGCGGATATTGGACAGGTTCTTGTCTTCGTCCCGCTCAAATTCCATGCTCGTCTTTCTTGGTCATCGGCTTCGAAGTATATATATTAATATATACCCATCTGCGGTGCAGTCAAGTCTAGCGGGAGGACTTGCCAAGGAGTCAAAAGCGTGAAAAAGTGAACAGATGACCAGAGAACTGTTCACTTAGGGGGGCAAGGCCTTAACCCTCACGAGCAAGGGCGATCCACCCTTGAGTAGGCAGATTGCGTTCTAATGCTGGAGTTAAACGCGAGCAACAAGAGTCCTGGCTGCCATTGAACCCTCATTTACCGTGTTGAGACGGTGTCAGTCCGACGTGTTTGTCGGTTTTTCTCAGTCGACGTAACGCTCTTGCTCGTGCTCGTGCAGTGCGCTCTCCAGCGCCGCCACGCCACCGGGCAGGTCGATGGTGGCGCCCAGCACTTGCATGCTGCTGCCCAGTGCGTGCAGTGCCCTGAACAAATTGTGGGTGCGGCTCTGCTCACCCATCTGGCCAATGCGCACGATGCGCGGGCCAAAGCTGCCGGATATCTCCACCCGATGGCGTTGCGACATCACGCGCAGCAGCTCGGGGCCGTCGATGTTCTCGGGCAGGGCGATGCCCACCACGGAGTTCAGCCGCGCCTCCGGTTCAACGTAGAGCTCGAGCCCCAGCGCCTCGATGCCGTTCTGCAGCGACGTCGAGCAGCGCAGGTGGCGGGCAAAGCGCTTTTCCAGGGTCTCGGCGCAGATCAAGCGCAGCGCCTCGTGGATGGCGAGGATGCCGGAGACGGGGGCGGTGTAGTGGTAGGCTTTTTTGTACCAGAACTGATCGGCCAGTTTGGCGTCCAGGCACCAGTGCCGCAGGGTGTCGTTGCGTGCACTGAGGTGGGCCCAGGCCTGATCGGAGAAAGCGATCAGCGAGACACCGGGAATAGATGCGAGTCCCTTTTGTCCGCCGGTGATCACGGCATCGACGCCCCAGGCTTCGGCCTCCAATGGCATGGTGCTGAGGGTGCACACGGCGTCGACGATCACCAGCGCGCCGTGCTCGTGCGCGAGCTTGGATATCTCAGGTAGGTGGCGGTTGAACACGGTGTTGGAGGTCTCGCCCTGGACCAGTGTCAGCACACGTGGGCTGTGCGCTTGCAGCGCTCTGCGCACGTCGTCCGGGTCGGCACACTTGCCGTCGGGGATGTGCAGGCGCTCGACTTGCGCGCCCACGCGCTCCGACATCTCTGCTAGGCGGTTGCTGAAAAATCCGTTGCAGATAGCGAGCACTTTTGAATCGGGCAGCACCAGATTTGCAACTGCCATCTCCATCGCCGCCGAGCCGGGGCCGGCCACGCCAAGGATGTGCTGAGAGTGGGTCTGGAATACATAGCCGCTCATGGTTTTCACCTGCTCGATCACCCGATTCATGGTCGGGCCGAGGTGGTTGATCACGATGGCATTGGCGGCCGCCACAGCGGCGGGAATGGGAACGGGGCCTGCGCCCATCATCAACAAGGGTTCTTCGGGCAGAATCTGATTAAGCGGGACGATGTCGCTGGGGGCGCTGACAGAGCTCATGGATCTTCCAAAAGGAGAAATAGGATAGCGGCGAGTATAAACAAGATTGGCGTCGCCGAGCGTGCATGGACCAGATTCGCCCAGTGAATAGGGCCAATGATCGCTTGGCTGAGTCAATCGTTGGCGTATTGGGCCACCAGTTGTTCGCCCAAGGACGAGAGCTGTACCTGGTCTGGGCCGTTGCACAGCCGTGAAGTGCGCGCGTGGGCCCAGGCGGCGGCCAAGAAAGTGTCCTGGCTGACACCTCTGGCGCCGTGAATTTGAATGGCGCGGTCGATTACGGTCTGCGCCATCTGAGGCGTCACGATCTTGACCGCGCTGATCTGCTGGCGGGCGCCAACACTGCCGTGTTCGTCCAGCGCTGCGGCCGCCGCCAGTGTCAGGACACGCGTTTGATTTATTTCGCACCAGGATTTGGCGATGTCCTCGCGCACCGTGCCGCGCTCGGCTAGGGCGTGGCCCTGCACTTGCCGGGACGCCGCGCGCTGGCACATCATCTCCAGTGCGCGCTGCGCACAACCGATCAATCGCATGCTGCTGTGGATGTGGCCACAGCTCAGTCGGTCCTCACTGATGGCCAAGCCGCGGCCTTGTTCTGCAATTAAATTGCCCACGGGCACGCGCACTTGGTCGAAATTAATCTCGGCGTGGCCGAGCGGAGCATCGTCGCTGCCGAACACGCTTAGCGCGCGCACCTTGACCACGCCCGCAGCGTCAGCCGGCACCAAGAGCACCGAGTGCTGTTGTTCGCGCGCGGCATCTGGCTGTGATTTGCCCATGACCAGGTACACTGCGCAGCGCGGGTCGAGGGCGCCGCTGGCCCACCATTTGCGGCCCTTGATCACGTACTCGTCACCGTCGCGGCTGATCGAGCACTGGATGTTGGCCCCATCGGAGCTGGCAACGTCTGGCTCGGTCAGGCAAAAAGCCGAGCGGATTTCGCCGTTGAACAAGGGCTCCAGCCACTGCGCCTGTTGCTCGGCATTGCCGTGTCTGAGCAGCAGCTCCATGTTCTCGGTGTCTGGTGCGCTGCA
>JAWSVD010000339.1:0-1350 GCA_033852095.1 Granulosicoccaceae bacterium
GGCTGGCTGTTCTTGGCCGCGATCATCTTTACCTTTTATTTTGGTTTCGTGCAGCTGCGCCGTTTCAAATTGTCGATCGACATCGTCAGCGGCAAATACAGCAACCCACTGGACAAAGAGCCCGGTGAGATCTCCCACTTTCAAGCACTGACCACGGCTCTCTCGGGCACGGTGGGTCTGGGCAACATCGCGGGCGTGGGTGCGGCACTGGCTATCGGTGGTCCGGGCGCAACCTTCTGGATGATCGCCTGTGGCCTGTTGGGCATGGCATCTAAGTTTTGCGAATGTACGCTGGGCGTGCACTACCGCAACACCTTGCCAGACGGCACCGTATCAGGTGGTCCGATGTACTACCTGAGCAAGGGTTTTGCCGAGCGCGGCATGGGCGGGCTGGGCAAATTCCTCGCGGTAGGCTTTGCCATAATGACCATCCTCGGCGCCTTGGGTGGCGGCAACATGTTCCAAGGCAACCAGGCAAACGCGATGCTGGTGCAGACCTTCAACATAGAAGAAGGCTACGGCTGGGTCACAGGCTTGATCATGGCCGCAGCGGTTGGCTCGGTGATCATCGGCGGCATGCCGTCGATTGCCAGCGTGACGTCTAAGCTGGTGCCCGTGATGGCGGTGCTGTACATCTTGATGTCCCTCACCGTGTTGGTGGTGAACGCCGATCAGATCGGCAGCGCCTTTGGTCAGATCATTGACGGTGCCTTCACCGGTGCAGGTGTGGCGGGTGGATTTGTCGGGGCCTTGATTCAGGGCTTGAAGCGGGCGACCTTCTCGAACGAAGCGGGCGTGGGCTCAGCGGCGATCGCTCACTCAGCGGTGAAGACCAAAGAGCCAGTGACCGAAGGTTTGGTTTCATTGCTGGAGCCTTTCATCGACACCGTGGTGATCTGCACCATGACAGCGTTGGTGATCACCATCTCGGGCATGAACACGGGTGAGTTGTCGGGTGTGAACCTGACGGCAGCGGCCTTCACCAGCACAGCGGGTATCTTCGAATACGTGTTGGCACTGGCGGTGGTGATGTTTGCTTTCTCGACCATGATCTCCTGGTGTTACTACGGACTGAAGGCGTGGACGTACCTGTTCGGCGAAGGCAAGGCCATCGAGATCATCTACAAATTCATCTTCTGTGTGTTTGTGGTGATCGGTGCGAGCATCAGCTTCAGCGCGGTGATCGACTTCTCTGACGCGGCGATCTTCGCGATGTCGATCTTCAACATCATCGGCTTGTACTTCTTGATGCCTGTGGTGAAGGACCTGTACAACAGCTTCATCAGCCGGGTGCAGAGCGGTGAGATCAAGCGCTACAGCTGATAGCTGTGGAGTGGGGCGGCCCTGAGT
>JAWSVD010000035.1:0-5591 GCA_033852095.1 Granulosicoccaceae bacterium
TGCGAGGCGATCGACAGCGCCTCCTCCTGCCAAGGAAAGGACGGGTGCGCGAGAATAATCGGCATGTCCGGGAAATCCACCGCCACGTCGTCGATGTACATGGGGTTGGAGTACTTGAGGCGCATGCCGTTGCCGCCGCGCATGCCAGAGCCGACCCCGGTCTGACCGGTGTGAAACAGGGCCGGCTTGCCGGACTCGGCAATCGCCTCGTAGAGGTCGTAAGCCATGCGGTCATTGGGGTAGAAACCCTGCATGGTGGGGTGAAACTTAAAGCCTTGCACACCGTAGTTCTCGACCAGATTGCGCGCCTCACGCGCACCGAGCTTGCCCTTGGCCGGATCGATTGAGGCAAAGGGAATCAGGATGTCGTCGTTCTCGGCGCAGAGCTCGGCGACCTCTTCGTTTTTGTAGCGGCGGTAACCGGTCTCGCGCTCCGCGTCCACGGGGAAGATCACCGCGGCGATGTTCATCTCACGGTAATGGGCGGCCGTCTCCGGGATGGTGGGCGGGTGCTGCCAAGGCGCGCCAAAGTACGTGGCCATGCTGCTCTGCAGCTCATCGTAGCCGTCGTCCGCGTGGCAGCCGCAGGATTCCTCCGCGTGTGTGTGAAAATCGATCGCCCGGACCTTAGAAAAATCTACCACGGTGTTCTCTCCTTTTAGACTCGGATCACGGCCGGGTCGTCATTGTCATACAGTCGCTCGAGCAAAGCCGCGCGGCGAGTGATAATTTTGCGCACATTGAGCGAGCCCTTGTCGGTCACCTCGGCGTCTTTGAGGCTCGGTGGCTCCGCCAAGATAATAGCCCTGGATATGCGTTTGGCCGAACCCGTGGCCGCCGCTGCGAGCTCGCGCAGCGGCTGCTCCAACGCCGCTTTCAGCGATGCATCCAGCACCGCGCCACTGTCGATCTGCAGCCCCGCCAGCTGATCGGCGCGGGGGATAATGAACAGCCCGAGCTCCGCCCGGTCGTGACCGCAGATGACGATGTCTTGCACCAGTCCGCGCAGTGCTTCGAGGGCGTCCAGGCGCAGCTTGCCCGCCTGCACCCAAGTGCCACTGAGCAGCTTGAAATCCTCCGAGATACGGCCGTCGAACATCAGACCTCGATCCGGGTCTTTTGCGTCCACAAAACGCAGCGCGTCCCCGGTGATCAAGAAACCCTGCTCGTCGAAGGCTTCAGCGGTCTTGTCCGCGTCCCTCCAATAACCGGGCGTGATGTTGATGCCTTTGACTCGCAGCTCGCAGCGCATCTCCTCGTCGGGGATCAGCTTGATCTCGGTGCCCGGCAGCGGTACACCGACCACCCCGGAGCGGCCGATGGGCTCGTGCACCATGAGGGTGGCGGGCGCTGTCTCGGTCATGCCCCAGCTGGACATCATCAACGGCAGCCGGCCACGCACTTCCATCGCCATGTCTTCCAGTGCGGTCCAGACATCCTGCGGCAAGCTGGCACCGGCGTAGAAGATCATGTCCAGATCTTTAAAATAGGCTTCGCGCAACGCCTGGTTTGTGCGCATTTCATCCACCAACATGGAGAAGCCCATGGGCACATTGAAAGCCAGGGTGCCGGGCTTGTCTATTGTGTTTTCAACTGTTTTGGCAAAAGCCTTTTTGGTGGGCTTGCCGTTATCGATGTACAAGCTGCCGCCATGTGCCAACATCATGTTGATGTTGTGGGAGCCACCAAAAACGTGGTTCCAGGGCAACCAGTCGAGGATGCGCGGCGGATGCTCTTCTAAAAACGGCAGCACAGCGGCCATCTGAGCTTGATTGGCGCACATCATGCGCTGCGTAGTGAGCACACCCTTGGGGTCAGAAGATGAGCCGGAGGTAAAGAGCACCTTGGCCAGCGTGTCAGGGCCAACCGCGGCGTGCGCGGCTGCGAGATCCACGCCGGCGTCACCGCGCAACAGCTCGGCAAAGGGCGTGACGGCCGTGGGCGCACCCTCAACCACCGAAGCCACCAGCTCCATGCCCACAAGCTCCGGCCGCTGCAGCGCCTTGGCGTAGCGCCCGGCGTCGTCCACAAAGCCCATGGCGGGTTTGATTTTGTTGAGCACGTAGGCGAGGCGCTCGTGTGCCTCGGGGATCAGGGAGTATTGTTCGGCGATGGGCACCAGCGGAATACCCGCGTACTGAGCCGCGTAGGAGAGCAGCGCGTGATCCACGCTGTTGCCCGACATCACCACAATGGCGCTGCCGCCGTTTAGGCCGCGACCCAAGAGGCTGGCCGCGATGGCCTGCACCGATTGCAGCGTCTCGGCGTAGTTCAGCTCGCGCCAGCCGGCACCCGACCGCTCGGCGAGGAACACACGCTCAGGGCTCAGCTGCGCCCATTTGTGCAGCCACACACCAGTGTTGGCCACGGGCTCGGGCATGGGCACCGCGGAGGTCAGGTACAGTGCATCGCTCATTTTTTGCAATTGAACCGCGTGGGATACCTGGCTCAATCCAGTGATGTCATTTTTCATTCGCTTCCTCTGAATCCTTCGCTGTGTAAGCTACAAACCGGTTCAAGCCGGCGTGCATGTGGTCGCGCTCCGCCTCGGACAGCCCGGCAAACAGGGCCTGCTCGTGCGCCTGCACTTTTGATTGGGCTTTTTTCCAGAGTTTCTGTCCGCTGAGCGAAGCGCGCAGCGCGTAGGAGCGCCTGTCGCCCTCCACCTTCTCGCGGGATATCAGTCCTTCTTTTTCAAGCTCATCCACCAGCACCACAACGCCGGATCGGTCGATGCCGAGCGCCTGCGCCAGATATTTTTGCGAGATATCCGGGTTCTCGACGATGATCGCCAGCGAGGAGAAGGTCATCATGCGCAAACCCAGGGGCTTGAGCGTATTGGCCATGTCCTCTTGCACAAGCAAAAATGCCCGCTTCATGCTGTAGCCTACAAACTGCCGCAGGTTTTTATCCGACACGGATACCGGGGGCTTTGCGATTTTTGTCTTTTTTGAGGTGTTCAATTTATCTCTCCCAGAGGCGGTGTAGTGACAGTCACTTCGAGTATAAATCAGCCGTTACACGAGAGCTTGGCGAATTGAAAGAGGCGACTACAAGCCTATCGGAATTCCGGTGCTCGCTTCTCCAAGAAGGCTTTCAGCCCCTCTTGGGCATCCGTGCTGGTCTGCGAGATAGCGGCGCACAAACTCTCGGTGAACAAGCCGTCTTGCTTTGACATGTCCGCGATACGACTGATCGCCTGGATCATCACGTAGTTGGACAGCGCCGCGTTGCCGGCGATTCGCGCGGCGATTTTCTGCGCTTCCGCCAGTGCTTCGCCGGCGCCCACCGAATAGTGCGCCAGCCCAAGTGCGAGCCCTGTGTCGGCGTCGTACTTGCGGCCGGTGAGCATCATCTCGGTCATGCGGTCTGCGCCGAGGATACGGCCGATGCGCACCGAGGCGCCGCCGCCGACGAAGATACCGCGGCGGCCTTCGGGCAGCTGGAAGATGGTGCTCGGCTCGGCGATGCGCACGTGGGTTGACGCGGCAAGCTCTAGGCCGCCGCCAATCACCGCGCCAAACAAGGCAGACACCACCGGCAGGCCGCCGTATTGGATGCGGTCCATCACCTGGTGCCAGCCGCGCGAATGGCGCATGGTGCCCTCGGCATCACGTGAGACGTGTTCGCTGAGGTCTAATCCTGAGCAAAAATGCCCGGCTGTGCCGGTCAACACCGCAACCCTGACGCCCTCTGGCGGCGCGCTGAAAAAGGCGTCAATCTCGCCGAGCAAGGTGTCGTTCATGGCGTTGCGCTTGTCGGGCCGATCCATGGTCAGCGTGGCGACGCCTTCGCTGATTTCTATGTTGAGCAGTGTTTGGGGCATGGGCATTCCTTAAATTTATAGCGGAACAAATCCTAGCGGAATGTTCGATGTCACGGCATTAAAAGCGGTTATCTACACTCGCCGACCATAACGCGCCTCAGCGCGGCGGTAGACGCACAGCGCCGTCGAGGCGCACGGTGGTGCCGTTCAAATAGGGGTTTTCAACGATTTGAGTCGCCAGCAAGGCGAACTCATCTGCCCCGCCCAGCCGCGCCGGAAAGGGGATATTGGCGGTGATGGTATCGACCACTTCTTCGGGAAGACCGGCCATCATCGGGGTCTGAAACAAGCCCGGTGCGATGGCCATGACCCGTATGCCCGAGCGCGCAAACTCCCGCGCCGCGGGCAGACACAAGGATGCAATGGCGCCTTTGGACGCGGCGTAGGCAGCCTGCCCTATCTGCCCGTCCTGCCAGGCCACCGACGAGGTGTTGATGATCACCCCGCGCTCGCCACCCTCGCAGGCTTCGAGCTTTTCCATGCGGGCGGCGGCGTGACTCATCACGTTGTAGGTGCCGAAGAGATTGACCTTGAGGGTTTTCTCGAACACATCAATGGAGAGCTTGCTCTCGCGGCCGACGATGCGCGCCGCTGTGCCTATACCGGCGCAACTGACCACAATGCGCGGCGCCTCACCCAGCAGTTGCATCGCAGTGTCAAAGGCGGCCGCTACCGCCTCAGCGCTGGACACATCGGCCTGCACCGCTACAGCGCCGATTTCATCGGCCACGGCCTGGGCGCGCGGCAAGTCGAAATCAAGAATCGCAACACGGGCGCCCTTCTCCGCCAGCAAACGCGCCGTGGCCGCCCCTAAGCCACTGCCACCACCTGTCACCAATGCCTTCGCGCCCGATATTTCCATGATTTTGCCAATTGTTTTGCTATACACCTATTATTGCATCCACCCTCCAGCATGTCACGCACAATTGCGTTCAAAGGCCAGCCTGTTGCCGCGATCGGCAACGTCCGCGATCGTGTAGCCCGGAAGTAGCGCAGCGGTATCCGGGTTTGCAAAGTAACTTGATCTTTTGTGGGCCGAATTTATTCGGGCAATGCCGCTTGGGGTAGTGTTATCGGCTTGGCAATGCTCGTTTGAAGGCGGTTCGGCTTCGATGCCCTCCATCGCCGGGCGGGCTACCTACTTTTTGTGTGAACAAAACCTAGGGGAAAATCACACCCACGTCCTCGTTTTGCTGCGCAAAACCTCTGTGCTGCTCGCCTTGCTGGGGCTGGTCAAAAACTCGCTTCGCTCAAACATTTGCCCCGCTATTTCCCAGCAAACCTGCACCACTCAGACTGCGAGCCCTCGGTCGTGCGACAAGGGGATGGGCGGGACCGGTGATTTTCTAGGGTTTTGTGACGCTGGATGGAACCGAGATTCTGCGGGACCATGCCGCGGAGGCGCCTGCGGCTTGTCCGCCCTACGGGGTACCGCGATGAATGGTGCTGCGGCGATATTTGTAGGGCGAATAAGCGAAGCGCATCCGCGACGATGTTGGCTTGAGTGCGTGGCTCGCTGTATTGCGCTGCACTCGCCTACTTGAAGCTTGCTGCGCTGCACTTCCCACATTGCGCTCCACTCCATGCGGGCTACGGTTGGTGTTTTATTCGGCTAGTTGGCGCTGAGTGGGTTGGTGACACTGCGGGGGCATGCCGCCGATGCGCCTGCGGCTTATCAGACCTACGGGGCTGGTGTTGGCCGGTCAAGTCACCGGGCGTCTCGATTCTGACACCGACGTAGCCCGGAAGTAGCGCGGCGGAATCC
>JAWSVD010000340.1:0-830 GCA_033852095.1 Granulosicoccaceae bacterium
AGCTGGTATTACGCCCGCTACTGCTGCCCGGGTGCGGACAAGATGCTGGACGAGCGCGCCAACCACTGGCTGCCCGTGGACCAGTACATCGGGGGGGTGGAGCACGCGGTGATGCACCTGCTGTATTTCCGTTATTTCCACAAGCTGATGCGCGACATGGGGCTGGTGAAGACGGACGAGCCGGCGCTGAATTACCTGCCGCAGGGCATGGTGATCGCCGAGACCTTCTTCCGCCTCGATAGCGAGGGCCGAAAGCAGTACTTCAGCCCCGACGAAGTCAGCCTGAGCCGCGACGAGCGTGGCGCCATCGACGGCGCCACACTGCTGGCCGATGGCGAAGCCGTGCAGGTGGGCAAGGTGGAGAAAATGTCAAAATCCAAAAGCAACGGTGTGGACCCACAAAAAATGATCGACCGCTACGGCGCCGACACCGTGCGGCTGTTCTCCATGTTTGCCGCGCCGCCAGAGCAATCACTGGAGTGGCGCGACGCGGGGGTGGAGGGCATGAACCGCTTCCTCAAGCGTTTGTGGCGCACAGCGCAATCACACGTCGATGGCGGTGATGTGCCGGCGCTGGACACAGCCGCGCTGGACGACAAACAAAAGGCGCTGCGCAACAAAACCCACAGCACCATCAAAAAAGTCTCCGACGACATCGGCCGGCGCTACACCTTCAACACGGCCATCGCCGCGGTGATGGAGCTGTACAACGATATCTCACGCTTCGACGCGGGGGATGCGCAGGGCCGCGCCGTGGTGCAAGAGGCGCTGGACGCTGCCGTCACTTTGTTGGCACCCATCACTCCGCACATAAGCCACGAGCTGTGGAC
>JAWSVD010000341.1:0-12584 GCA_033852095.1 Granulosicoccaceae bacterium
TTGCAGGCGTCGCGTGTGCAGCGAGAAGCGGCCGCCCTGCGGGCAAAATTCCACGGCATTGCCCAATAAATTGCCGAGCGCTGTCCCCAGCAAAAAGGCATCACCCTGCAAATAGGCACCGTTGAGCTCCGCTCGCGGGGTGTCGATGTGCAGTGCTTTTGTCTCCACCCGTGTTTCGATGCTCTGCATGGCCCGCTGCAACAGCTCGGCTGGGTCTAGGCGTGTGCTGTCGCTGGCTTGGCGGTTCTCCAGCGATGCCAGCAATAACAGCTGATCGATCACCTGCTGCATGCGGCTGGCCTCGGCCTCGATGTTGGCCAGGAAGCGTTGCCGCTTGGCTTCGCTCAGGTCTGTCTGCAGCAGTTCGGCGGCGGCGTTGATGGCGGCCAATGGGCTCTTGAGTTCGTGGGTCAGGGTCTGGGTGTAATTCTCCACGTATAACTTGCCGTCGAGCTCCGCGCGCAGCTGTTGCAGGGCATCGGAGAGCTCGCTAAAACCCTGTTCGGCAAAGCGTGGCTGCCTGGCTTTTTGGCCAGCGCGCACGCGCCTGACGTAGAGGGTAAGTTGGTCGAGCATGTGTTTGTACCAGCGCACCAGTGCCAGGCCTGACAGCATCAGCACCGCGAGCAGCATCAGCCCCGCGGCGCTGAGCTGGTACTCGGCCGCGCCGATGAACGGCAAAATACTCTGGTGTGGTTTGATCAAGGTGAAGATGCCCAGCAGCTGGGTCTCTCCCCAGATGGGTGCAGCGACGTACATCTGTCCGCTCTCTGGGTCATCTGCATCGCGTCTGGATGTTCTGGCGCCGTACTTGCCTTGCAGGGCACGGTTGATGTCGCGCCATTGCGAATAGTCCTCGCCGACATCGCTGGGCTGTTCGCTGTGGTAGAGCACGGTGCCGGTGTGGTCGGTGATGTAGAACTGAAGGTTGGTGCTGGTCTTTTCATATGACCAGATGGTTGCCCGCGGGTTGCGCAGGTGGAAGCGCTGCACGGTTTGTTCTAGACCACTGAAGTCCGGCGACGGCTCTGCCATTAACGGGGCGATCACTTCGGCCATCAGGTTAGCGGTGTCGACCATCGATTCTTCGCTGATCTGGCGAAAGGAGGGTCTGATGTCGTCGTAAAAGAGATTCCAGGCGTAGATCAGGGCCGCGCTGAGCAAGACAAAATAGAACAGCGCCAGGCGGCTGATGACACTCATGTGGCAGCGGGCTCGAGGGCTGCGTCGGAAAAGCTATATCCCAGCCCGTGGTGGGTTTTGATCGGTTTGGCGGTGGCGTTGATGTCGCGCATTTTTTTGCGCAATGCCTTGATGTGGGTGTCGACAGCGCGCTCGAAGCTGCTGTCCGGGTCTTCCCACACCGCTTGCATCAGGTGGTCGCGGCTAAAAACCCGGTTGGGCTGATCCGCCAGTGTCTTCAGCAGGCGGTACTCGTATCGGGTCAGGTCGAGCAGCTGTTCAAAGTAGAGCACCTGTTTTTTCTGGTCATCGATCTGGCAATTGGCCGGGCCGGCAGTGGTGTCCTGCGATCTGTCTTCGGGCGTCTCGTTGCTGCGCTGGTAACGTCGCAGGATGACTTTGACCCGGCTGACCACCTCGCGCAGGCTGAAGGGTTTGGTCACGTAGTCGTCGCCACCGATTTCCAGACCGATCAACTTGTCGATCTCTTCCTGCCGCGCGGTTAAGAAGATGATGGGGATGTCGCAGCTTGCTTTGATTTGGCGGCACAGATCGAAGCCGTTGATGTCGGGCAGGCCCACGTCGAGGATGATCAGGTCCGGCCGTGGGCTGGCGTCACTGCTCAGGGCTTCCAGCGCCTGTTTGCCCAGCGCGACCCATTGACTGCTGAAGGATTCGCTCTCGAGTGCGTGTACCAGCGCATCGGCGATGGAGGGCTCATCTTCAACAATCAGTACGTGCATGGTGGCGCTCTGTGGGTGAATCTGAACAAGGCCCTGGGCGGCTGTGGCAATCGCAGTGCGAAAGACCTGCTGCTCAGCGCAAGCCGTTGTGCGGCGTATCAAAAGCTTATCGGCGCATGGGGCGCAGTCTCGAGTTGCGCTGTCACCACATAACGCAGTGGCGGCTCGGGTAAGAGCCCGTCGAAGGGGTAGCAGGTCACCAAGACCAGCTCGTCGTCGCTGCTACCCTGCAATCGATTGGTGCGGCTGTCGACCACGTCGATGCTGGATATTTTATAGGATTTTTGCCTGGCGTGAGCAGTCTCTAGCAGCAGCGTATCGCCGCGCTGCATGTGCTGCAGAAAGCCAAAGTGGCTGTCGTTGTGGCCGGCGACCATGGCCCGGCCCGCAGTGCCCAGCGCGGCACTTTGCTGCAGGTGGCCTGGGCCGAAGGCCAGCGCTTGGCCGCTCGCCCTGTCCAGCACATACACTTCCTCGTCTTGCCATTGCAGCCGCGCCAGCACCGTGAAATCAGCCCAGGGCCAGGCTGGAGCCGCGTGCTGGGTGGCATTTGCAGGCTGCTGATACGAAATCCAGCTCTGCGCTATCAGGTACTGGGCTAGCTTTGCCTTGAGCTGCACGTACTGTGTTTGCAGCAGTCCAAAACAGCCTGCACTGATGAGCAACAAGTAGATGAGTGTTAGGACTTTGCGGTTGCGCATGGCGTGGCCCTCATGTGGCGCTTCAGCGCGGCTGCCATGAGCAAGCTGCACAGGCTGAGCAGTGTTATTGGCAGGGTGCCCAGCGCGGTGGAGGGGAAGGCCATGCCTTTGGGGTAGAGGCTGGCGATCTTCTCAGTGTGCAGCGCTTCCTCGGAGCTGCGCACGGGCGCGTGGTCCACGGCGACAAAGCTGGTGTAGGGGCTGAGCACGCGGTGTCTGAGCGAGAGCGCTGTCACCGCTTGTTTGTGCACTTCGGTATCGCCTTGCTGGAGCTGTATTTTATCCAGCAGCACGTCCATTTTCTGTTTGGCCCAGTATTTGGCCACGCCGCTGGCCTGTTGTGCCTGCAGCAAGCTGATCGGCAGCAGCAGTTCCTGACCCGAGACATTGGCGCGGATGCTCAAACCGGCGCTGAGGTTCTTGGTGCGCAGCATCACTGACAGGGGCTCGCCGAGATAGAGGTCGGGGATGATCTCTGGTTGTATCTCCAGCAGGGCGCCGCTGGGGTCAAGCAGCTCGATATCACTGATGGCGGGGGAGCTGATTTTGTTGAACAGGCGCTGCATGTGCGCGTTTACGTCTTGCATTTCTTCGATGTTGATGGCGCTGCCACGGCCGTGCACGGACAGTTGCCTGAATAAATGCTGATTGGGCGCGGCGCCTATGGCCACGCTGAACAGGCGTGAGTTGCCGAGCGATTGATGCACGAGCCGGCTCAGCTCTGCCTCGTTGTCAACGGCGCCGTCAGTGATGAATATCAACTGCTGCAGGCGCAGCTCGTGTGGGCTCTGGCTTCGCAGTGCGGCGGTCAGTGCTTCGGCCATTTGTGTGCCGCCGTCCGCCGCCAACTGATCCACGAACTGAGCTGCTCGGGCCCGTGAAGTTGCGGTGACAGGCTGTGACTGAGGAAACAGCTGGCTGTGGCTGCTGTTGAATTCGATGATGTTGAAGCTGTCTTGTTCGCGCAGCAGTTTCAGTCCCTCTTGCAGGGCGGCCTTGGCTTGTCGCAGGGGCTCACCACCCATGGAGCCAGAGGTGTCGAGCACGAACACCACATCCTTGGGCAGAGGGGTGGGTTGGTAGTGGTCCGCGGCGGGTGTGAGGCTTAGCATGACAAAATGCTCCGAATCGTCACTGGCTTGCTCGGCACTGTTCGTATCTGCTGCTTTGTGCTCGACGCTTTCAAAATACACTGACGGCGCAGTTTCGCGGTTGTCTTGTTTCCACTCAATAACCAAGTCACGATCCATGGGCTCCCAGCGGTTGTCAAAGCGTATACGGTGGTGGCTGCTGTCACTGGATTGCACGTTCAGCTGGTGGGTGTCACTGCCCAGTTCCAGGGCGGGAAAACCCGTGTTCAGGTGGATATCGACGCTGAATGGGTTGACCGGAAGGGCGCCTGTGTCGCTGCCCGTGACAAAGGGGGCGTAGCTATTATCCGTTGTTCCTTGGTTTTCCAGGCTGAGCCGGATCTGCTCGTCGGTGCTGTCCGTGCTCGACAAGGGGCTGTAGCGTGGAGTGTATGTTGTGGGCAGTCTCAGACTGTGGGCTCCCGCGTCGCTGTGGGTCTTGTCGAGGTAGCTCAGCTGCACCTCGATCACTTCACCGGCGGGGATGTTTGTCACGGACATGCGGAACAAGTTGGGGCGCTGCTGGGTCAGCAACGCGGCGCGCTTTCCTTCGCTCTGCGCTTGTTGGTAGTCGGCCTTGGCCTGTTGTTTTTCTTTGAGTTTGCTCTCAATCAGACGGCCGCCCACCTTAATGCGCAGAGCGTCCACTACCGCGCCTTCGGGCAGCGGAAATACATACTCGCCAGCGATGAAATCGCCGGAGCTGTTGAGAAAACTGTGGCGGAGCTCGGTAAACACCAGCTGGTGATTAACTTCGACACGTGCGTGGGAGGACAGCAGCAGCGCACTGTGTTTTGCACCGTCTTGGCCGTGCAGCACAAAGTCACTGGCTCTGGCGCTGCCAGACAAACAAGACACGCCGAGTAACAGCGAGAGAAGGGTTGAATGATTGAGCTTGAGAGGGAAACGCATGAGACTGCTCCTGAGATCCAATTGATCGGTGGGCAGAGTCTATTGATACGCTTTGAGTAACTTTTGTGCGAGTTGTGAGGAATATGTGAAGTTGCTGGCGCGGCGCATAATCGCTGTTAGGCTCAAATGCGGCCAGCCTCGCACAGTTGATACGGCGGTGTGAATGACACAGCGCGAGCACGGCGATTTTCTAATTAATTAGGATGTCTCTGGCCGGCCCACGTCAGCAGGCCTCGGCAAGGCGATCGCGCAATTCCTCGGCTGTTTTTGGCAGCTTGGTGATAAAGCCGCGCACGAATTTAAACGTCTCGGCGCGTTCAATGTCGATTGAATCTTCAGACGAGCTCACCATGAAAACAGCGAATTTTTCCAAATCGCTGTTGTCGTCACGCAGCTTAGAGAAGGCCTCCAAAAATTCGAAGCCGTTCATGATCGGCATGTTGATGTCCACCATGATAAGCGAATTGGAAAAGTCTCCGTCTTGGCCGTGAGTATTCGCAAAGTCCGCGAGTTTTTCCAGAGCTTTTTCACCGTCCTCGGCTTCAACAAAAGACTTGCTCAGGTCCAGCTTTTTCAGGTGCCTTTTTATCAAATAACGATCGACATCGGAATCATCGATCAGGATAACGTGCGAAAAATTCATTGCGGTGTTCCTGCGGGATCTTTTACTGGGAAACTGATGCGGTAGTGCGTGCCGTGCGGGGAGCTTTCAAAGTGGATGCTCGCGCCGAGTCGCTCTATGTTGCTTTTCACGATGGACAGACCCAACCCACTGCCCTGGGCCATCCTTGGGTGAAAACGTTGGAAGCGCTCGAAGAGTCGGGCGTGGTATTTCTCGGGGATGCCCACGCCGTTATCGCGGATATCGATCTGAATGCTTTGATCTGACAGAGAGAACTTCAGGTCGACGAAACTGCGTTCGCGTGCGGTATTGGCGTACTTGATACTGTTCGATACGAGGTTGTAAAGCACTTGCCACAGCCGTTCGGGCTGACTGGCAAAAGGGGCCGTGATTTGATTGCTGCAGTTCAGCTGAACGGGGTGCGTGCCGGTATTCTCAGCGAGCACGGCGTCCATGTCCTTGATCATGGCCGGGACATCTATGGTTTGCTCTTCCTCATCTGCAAGGTCGGCACGCGACAGCTCCATGATGTCATTGACCAATTTGGTGAGACTGCTGGAACTCTGTTTGATCTTCTCGATGTTCGCAGCAACTTCGTCTATTTCGCCGTCCTGGAGGTCGAGTAAAATGCACTCAGTGAGGCCGCTGATTGCCACCAGCGGAGATTTGAGATCGTGTGAAGTGCGATAGCCAAACTGAGTCAGCTCATCGTTTTTACGCAACAGCGAAGCCTCTGTCTCTTTCAGCGCGGTGATGTCGTTGTAGGTGCCGAGCACGCGGTAATAATTGCCGCTGTCATCCTTGAGGGCGTAACCGCGGCAGATAAACCATTTGTAACTGCCGCCTTTGCAGCGGAGCCGTGTTTGCAGGCGGAAGGGTGCGCCGTCCGTCAAATGGCGGTGCGCCATCTGTTTGCTCGCCTCCCGGTCATCGGGGTGCGTATTGTCGTTGATCCAGCTCAGGGAATTGGGGGCGTCGGTGGCCGCGTAACCGAGCAGGTTTTTCAATCCGTCACTGAAGAAATAGATATCCGGCTGCGCCAAATCCCAATCCCACCAGCCGTCGGCATTGAGCTCGGACATGACCCGCGAGAACAGATGAGACTGATCCAGCTCATTGCGCGATTGCAAAAGCGATTTTTCCACGCTCGCCCGCTCGCGCTGTGCCTTGGTAGCGGTATCCTGCGCCAGCTTGAGTGTGGACACGTCAGACCATGAGGAGCGGCTGCGAATGATGTTGTTATTTTCATCGCGCACGGCGATGACATTCAGCAGGACGTGCAGTGGCTCACCCGAGCAGGTATTGAGCGCCAGTTCAAAATTTTCCACCAGGCCTTCTTTCTTGAACAAGGCCAGCGCCTGACGAAATTTATGCTGATACGCCGGGTGGTAGAGCTCACCAACGGACTTCCCGATGATGTGCTCTTTTCCTGCATAGCCTAGCTTTTGGTACATGGTGTGGTTGCAGTCCACGACCTGGGTTGTCTTGGGGTCGATGGAGACCAGCATGTCGGGAGAGAACTCGTACGCGTCCTTGTACTTGTGCATCTCCGCCTGAAAGGTCTCAGCTTCGCTTCTCAGCTTCCTGAGCTCTTCATCTTCTGTGAATGTCTGCTGGGCGCGCATTGTGACCTCTGAAACCTTGCTTTTGCATAGGGCGCAAGGGTGGGCAGTGTTTTGCCTATCACCGGGTACAGCCTGTGGTCATCAAAAGGAAGAGACGCATGGCTATCAAACGTTTGGCCTCATAGCCTGTTGCTCGGCTGGAGCCTTGGAATATCCTGGATCAGGCATGTGGTGCCAATGAGCGGATTTTATCTCCTGTTTCAGCGGCCAATAGCGACAAAAATAAAGGTCTTTCAGACGTGTTTTGCTGCCCAGATTGGGTGCTGGCCAATATGGGTTAGTCCTGTCATTATTTGCACAATAGTGCCGGTTAGCGCATGGGGGTGATGTATGGCTGAGAAAATCGACGGCGTAGCGGCTCGCTTGGACGATAAGTTTGAGAAACTGAGCGGAAAAGTATTTATCAGTGGGACGCAAGCGATTATTCGCCTCGCTTTGCTGCAGCGCCAAGTCGACTTAGCAAATGGCTTGAACAGCGGTGGCTACATCTCCGGATATCGCGGCTCGCCCATGGGGGGCGTGGACGCAGTGGCTGTGCGTGAGGCTGAGCGTTTGCAGCAGCACGGCATTGTATTCAACCCGGCGGTTAACGAAGAGTTGGCGGCGACAGCGGTGTGCGGTACGCAGCAGTTGGATGCGCTAGCGGGCGCCAAGGTCGATGGCGTGTTTGCACTCTGGTATGGCAAGGGGCCGGGGGTGGACAGGGCGTGTGACGCGCTTCGGCACGGCAACTACGCAGGCAGCCACGCCAAGGGTGGGGTTGTACTGGCCTATGGGGACGATCACCCAGGCAAGTCCTCCACGGTGGCGCATCAGAGTGAGCAGACCTTGGCAGCGGTGTCCATCCCCTCACTCTACCCGTGCAATGTTGAGGAAATCATCGAATTTGGTCTCTTGGCGTGGGCGATGTCGCGCTACAGCGGTTCATGGGTTGGCTTGAAGTGTGTCAATGAGGTGGTCGAGCAGACAGCGACTGTCGAGCTAAAAGCGCGCGAGCAAGCGTTTGTCACCCCGGACATACCGCCGGAGCTGCAGCACGCCATCGGTCAGCATATTAACCCCATGCTCTTTAATCCTGCGCAGGCTGACATGATTGTGCAGCGCATTCGTCTGCCGCTCATTCATGCCTTTGTGCGGGCCAACAACATCGACCGCGTGGCCTTTGGGCTGGATCGCCCGCGCATTGGCATCGTCTCGGCGGGTAAGTCGTGGCAGGACGTGGTGCAGGCTCTGTCCCTGTTGGGCATCGATCAACAGCGGGCAGAGGCGCTCGGTATTGGCGCTTTCAAAGTCGGGTGCATCTGGCCACTGGAACCTCTGGGCATGCGCGAGTTTGCCGATTGCGCGAATGTATTGTTGGTGGTAGAAGAAAAGCGGGCTCAGCTCGAGATTCAGATACGTGATTGTCTCTACGGGCAAGAGAACAGGCCAGCTGTATACGGAAAAAAAGGCCCGGATGGGGCCATGTTGTTGCCGCCCGATGTGCAGTTTCATGGCCACGAGACAGCGCTTGCGCTGGCGGCGGTTTTGGAGCATGAGGGTTGCGCCGATGCCGCGCTGCTCGCTCGAATTGCATCCTTATCTGTTGCGATTGAAGGGGCCGTGCCTGCGCTGCCACGCAAACTCATGCGCAGCCCCTATTTTTGTTCTGGATGTCCGCACAACAGTTCAACCAAAGTTCCCGAAGGCAGCATGGCCATGTCGGGCATAGGTTGTCATACGATGGTGATCATGCGGGGGACGGGGGAGACACTGCCGCCCACCCAAATGGGCGGAGAGGGTGCCAACTGGATTGGTCTGTCCCACTTCAGTGAAACCCCGCACGTGTTTCAGAATCTTGGCGACGGCACGTATTTCCACAGCGGGTTTTTGGCCGTGCGTGCCTCGGTCGCAGCCGGTCATAACGTGACCTTTAAAATTTTGTTCAACGACGCGGTCGCGATGACCGGTGGGCAGCCGCACGACGGCGAAGTGTCGGTCAACAGCATCGTCGCTCAGGTGCTGGCCGAGGGCGTGAGCAAATGCGTGGTGTGCACACCCGAGCCCGAATTGCACAAGGAGCTGGTCGCCGGGGTTGAGCTGCGCCACCGAGATGACTTGGATGCGGTGCAGCGTGAGCTGCGCGAGCTCAGTGGGACGACGGTGATTGTCTACCAACAGACTTGCGCGGCGGAAAAACGCCGCAGACGCAAACGTGGCACCTACCCCGATCCGGCCAAACGCACGTTTATTTTTGATGCGGTGTGTGAAGGCTGTGGGGATTGCTCTTTGCAGTCTTCCTGTGTGTCCTTGCAACCGCTGGACACGGAGTTTGGCAGTAAGCGCCGGATAGACCAATCCAGCTGCAATAAAGACTTCAGCTGTGTCGAGGGTTTTTGCCCCAGCTTTGTGACTGTGCTGGATGCGGCGCCACGCAAACCGGCGGTAGAAGAGCTAAGCGATGATGTTTTCGCGAACTTAGCTGAGCCTGCAGTCGCATCTTGTGAGGATGGCTACGCGGTGATGACCGCCGGCATCGGCGGCACCGGCGTTGTCACGGTTGGGGCGATCTTGGGCATGGCTGCCCATTTAGAGGGCAAAGCTGCATCTGTTTATGACATGACAGGCTTGGCGCAAAAAAACGGCGCTGTTTTTTCACATATGCACTTCGCGCCCTGTGAGCAGAGCATCAGTTCGCAGCGGGTTGGCCGGGGTCGGGCTGATCTGGTGTTGGCTTTTGACTTGCTCGCCGCCATTCAGCCTGAATGCATCAGCAGCATGAGCGCTCAGCGTACAGCGGTTGTGGGCAATTCCGTGGTCTCGCCTACTGCCTTGTATCAAATTCAACCGGGCGACCAAAGCCGTCCAGAAGAGGGCGTGGCCCAGGCCAAACTCAGCGGCACAGCTGCGGATGAGTGTGCATTCTTTGTCGAGGCGACGCGCTTGGCGGAGGCATACTGCGGCAATACAGTGGCTGTGAATCTGATGATTTTGGGTTATGCAGCGCAGCGCGGTCTATTGCCTGTGCACATGGATTCGTTGTTGCAGGCCGTCGCGCTCAACGCCGTGGCGGTCGAGTTCAATCGACGAGCCTTCAACATAGGCCGTTTGCTCGCCAGCCGCCCAGAACTGCTGCAGCTGGATGATGTATCGCCTAAAACACTGAGTTTGCATGAATTGATCGCGCATCGATCGGCGTATTTGACAGCCTTCCAGAGCATCAACTGGTCGGCGCGCTATGTGCGCTGGGTTGAGCGGGTACGGCGGGCAGAAAAAGATCTGGGTGGGGAGGCCCTGAGTCGTGCGGTGGCGCAGAACTTGGCGAAATTAATGAGTTACAAAGACGAATACGAAGTGGCGCGGCTGTATAGCTCCGTTGCTTTCAGGCAGCAGATCGATACGCACTTCGCCTCGGGCGCGCGATTGCAATTCAATTTAGCGCCGCCTTTGCTGAGCCGCCGAAATGCCAACATTGGCTTGCCCAGGAAAAGAGTGTTTGGTGCTTGGATGATCAAGGTGTTTGCTCTACTTGCGCCGTTTAAAGTGCTGCGGGGGACAGCATTAGATATGTTCTCCTATACGCAGGAGCGGAAGATGGAGAGGGGCTTAATCACTGAGTACGAGCAGCTCTTGGAAGAGATTTTGACCACGCTGTCGGCCGACAATTACAAGGCCTCGGTGCAGCTGGCCGCACTGCCTGAGCAAATCAAGGGATACGGTCATGTAAAACAGCGCAACGTCGAGAAATACCGTGTGCAGAAAGCTGAATTGCTCACGGAATTTCGTTCAATGACGTCCCCAAATGCCCACGCCTAGTGTGAGCCGACGTGGGTTTATTGGCTTCCTCAGTCGGTACTGGCGCGGGAGCTGTCCCTTGCTCGTGACGGTCGCCGTGGTGCTGCTCAGCTTGCGCGGGCTTCATTATGGTCTGCAAAGTCTCTACTTGATGCCTTTGTCTGTCCCCAGTGTGGTGCTGTGGATTGGCTCCAGTTGTCTGTTGTTGCTCTGGCAGTTTCGTGGTGCGCTGCGTGCGGTTGACATGAACTTGCGCTCCAGCGGTGACATGGTCTCGGTCTACGGCTGTTATCTGGCGTTGCTGGTGGTGTCTGTGGTGGCGTTTATTCAGGCAGGGGACGCGCTGGTTCAGCTCCGACGTCCTGCAGCGGCTGAGCCGAGCCCACTCTCAGCAGCCCGTGCTGTGACGACACCCCTGAGTGCTGATGGTCGCGTGGTGTCTGTTTCGGGGGCATTGTCCTTTGCGCACAACCAAGCGCTCAAGCGCACGCTGGATTCACACAGCGCGGCGCGCACGGTGCTGCTCGACAGCGAAGGCGGGCGTGTTTACGCGGCGCGTGCTCTGGCGCTGACAGTACAGCAGCGGGGCTTGGACACGAGAGTAGATACACTATGCCTTTCTGCCTGTACGCTGGTTTTCTTGGCGGGGGAGCTTCGGTCCATGGCCCCGGGTGCGAAGCTTGGCTTTCACCGCTATCGAATGACGCAAAAACTTCCCGGCCGAACATCGCCTTTGGAACAAGAGTTGGAGCGTGATAGAAAATATTTTTTGGCGAGAGGTGTGAAAGAGGCGTTTATTTCACGTATGTTTAGGGCGTCACATCAGACCATCTGGTACCCGCAACAGCAGGAACTGCGCGAGGCGGGTGTGTTGACCGTGTACCCTTAACACAAGCTGCCTGAATCCCGTTTCGTTTTTCAATGTGTCGGCTGGTGAAACTGCGGTTGTCATAGCAGTATGTTTTTGTCCACGAGGGGATTCTGGACAGACTGGCGCTCTCTGCAGCGCAAACGCCTGCTGCACGGCAGGCGCTCGATGACCCGATACTTTTTTGTCTACTCACTTTGGCGGAGGAAACCCATGCAAGCAATTCTCGACGAGATCAGAACCACCTGTGGCGAGCAGGCCGTGATAGATGCGGAGCAGGCTGACGGCCGCCCCATCAACGGTTACGGTGAGACCATGGGGGCTGTTCCCGTCTTGCGACCCCAGAGTGCCGAAGAATTGAGCATGATGCTGCAGCGCTGCCACGCGGCAGGCCAGACTGTTATCCCGCTCGGCGGAGGCTCCGGCCTGGTCGGAGGGACAAAGGCTTTCACTGGAGATGAGTGGTATGTCTCTCTGGAGCGCATGCGCGAGATTGAGTCGGTGGATGCTCTGTCTCGGGTTGCGGTGGTGCAGGCTGGGGTGCCGTTGGCGCAATTGCACGACGCAGCAAAAGATGTAGGCTTAGCTTTTCAGGTGGACTTGGGGGCTCGCGGCAGCGCTCAGATTGGCGGCTTGATCTCTACCAATGCGGGTGGGGAGCGGGTGTTGCGCTTCGGCATGATGCGCGAACAGGTCTTGGGCTTGGAGGTGGTGCTGGCGGACGGCACCATCCTCGATTTGATGGACAGCGTGATTAAGAATAACACGGGCTACGATTTACGCCAAATATTCATCGGCAGCGAAGGCACTCTGGGCATTGTCACGCGCGCTGTGCTGCGTTTGCGGCCGGCTCTGCCCGTTTGTCAGACAGCTTTTGTCTCTGTGGAAAGTTTTGAGCAGGTGACCGAGCTGTTGCGCCGCGTGGAGCTCGGGCTCGGCGGCGGACTGTCGGCATTTGAGGTGATGTGGCCCGATTTTTACCACACTGTGCTGGATCACAAGCCAGGCACCCACCGCGCGCCTGTGC
>JAWSVD010000036.1:0-20561 GCA_033852095.1 Granulosicoccaceae bacterium
GATTCGGCAAAGCCTTCGACCTGTCTGGACCGAACATGGGCGAGTTGAAACACGTCGATGAAAAGACAGTACGTTCCCGCCGCTAAATCACATCAAGCCTTAATTTTAGAGAGTGCGTTGCCGCCTCGGCAATTTCACTGCCCGCATTGAGGCGCTGTCTACACCCTGTCGTCACGGCCGAAGCACAGTGTCCTAAGATGCGCTTTGGTGCGTAACTTGCACCTTGTTCCCACACACTGCTTTCTGTTTGTAACCTCTTGTTACTTCGATTGAAAGTGGCCGTGCGAGATTTTTAATCTCACCCATACTCTTGGGTGGAAACACGTTTTGGGAAACAAACTCTTGTCTACAGCATTGAAAGTACTACTGGTTTTCGGCACGCGGCCGGAAGCGATCAAGATGGCACCGCTGGTGCGCGAACTGCAGGCAAGAGACGGCATTGAGGCGCGCGTGTGCGTCACAGGGCAGCACAGAGAGATGCTCGACCAAGTGATGTTGCTATTCAATCTGAAAGCTGACTACGACCTCGCGATCATGAAGCCCGGTCAAGACCTGAGCGACATCACCAGTGCGGTCATCTTGGGCCTTCGCGACGTGTTTGCGGATTTCAAACCGGACAGAGTATTGGTGCACGGTGATACCACCACAACACTGGCCACTAGCTTGGCCGCCTATTACGCGCAAGTCTCCGTGGGCCATGTTGAGGCGGGTCTGCGCACCGGCAATATCTACTCGCCTTGGCCCGAAGAAGGCAACCGCAAGCTCACCGGCGGCATCGCTGACCGTCACTACGCACCCACTGAAGAATCCAGAGCAAACTTGCTCGCTGAAAATGTCCCAGAAGACAGAATATTGGTCACGGGTAATACCGTCATCGACGCCTTGCAGTTGGTGGCTGAGCAGTTGGAAACAGACCAAGCGCTTAAAAGCCAAATGGAAAGCCAGTTCGACTTTCTCAGCGGAGAGCGCCGGCTTGTATTGGTAACGGGGCACCGACGCGAAAGCCACGGTGCGGGTTTTGAGCGAATATGCCAAGCACTGAAAGAGCTGGCCAGCCGAGGAGACGTGGACGTGGTCTACCCGGTGCACCTGAACCCCAATGTGCGCGAGCCCGTGAACAGAATCCTGTCAGATGCCAAAAATGTGCACCTGATCGAACCACAAGACTACCTGCCGTTCGTCTATTTAATGAATCGCAGCTATTTGATCATCACCGACTCAGGTGGTGTGCAAGAAGAAGCGCCTTCATTAGGTAAACCGGTATTAGTGATGCGTGATACAACGGAGCGGCCCGAGGCCTTGGCTGCAGGCACAGTCAAGTTGGTCGGCACGAACGCAGATGTCATCGTGCGAGAGGCGAGCGCCTTGTTGGATGATGAGAAGCAATACCAAGCCATGAGCTTTGCCCATAACCCTTATGGGGACGGCAAAGCTTGCGTGCGCATCGCGGACAACCTAGTTGCACTTTAAGTCTCGACTATTCGGTATCGGAGCGGAAAATCAGTGAGCACAAGCCATTACAATACGGCACCATCGCCGCTGTGTAGCCTGTTGTTGGGCGCTGTCATGTGCTCCGCCATTTTGTTGGCAACATTGCCTGGTGGGAACGAAATAAATCTAGCTCTCTCTGTTGTCTTTGTGGGGGCCGTTGCCTTTGCTGCTTTTGCTGGCAAGCGGCCTCTGTGGTTTTCACCCGAGTTGTTGCTACTCGTTGTGTGGCTGTCTTACTCCATGATTGGCACCCTAATGGCTGTAGACACCAATACGGCTGTGTTCAAATCCATCACCATGGTGCAAATCCTTGTACTCGCCTTCTGTGTGCAACAAGTAGTGATCTGGAATCGAGGAAATCCGGCAGCGTTGGTGGCTTACGGTGTAGCTGTTGCAATCTCCTACCTGCTCACATTCACTCAATTCAGTGCGCAGGAAATGGCAGGTGCCGAGCATGTCGCTGGTGACGTCGCGCGTGTGGCCAGCACGCTGAACGACGAAAATACATTTGGCGCAGTGGCACTGATGGGTTTTTCTTTTGTGCTGATCGCGCTTGCAAAAAACACCCACAAGGTGCGGGTACTCCCGCTATCAATTCTCCTTGTTCTACTGTTTGTAGCAGTGGTCAACAGTGGCTCTCGTACGGCATTTATGGGCGCTTTTTTAGTTGTGCTGGGATCGGTCTGGGCCTTTAGGCTGTGGCGTGGTGCTACCTTGGGCAAGTTCGTTATGTCGGCTTGTGCAGTACTGGTTGTGAGTGTGGTCATTTTCTACGCTGCCAAAAGCATTCCCGAGGTGGAAGAGCGTATAGAGCAAGTGTTTTCATCAGACTCTGCAATAGTTGGTCGAGTAGAAGGTTTTATAGAGGTGTTACTAAGCGGTGACACCAAAGCTGAAGAAGGGAACTCGATAGATCAACGTGTCGATATGATTTATGCCGGTCTAGAAATTGTAGGAAATCACCCCATAGTAGGGGTCGGATTGGATAACTTTCGAGCCGTCACAGGAGCAGGAACCTACGCCCACTCCAATCTCATCGAAATTGCAGTTTCCACCGGTGTAGTTGGGTTCTCTATTTACTACCTGATATACGTCGCTCTGACTTTGCGGATCCTCCGATTAATCGGAACAACTGGTGCAACAGGTGTCGTGGCACGGTTGGCGCTTATTGGGCTGATGGCCTACTTCCTGATGGACATCACCCGTGTCAGTTACTACGAAAAAACATCTTGGCTCTATTTTGCAGCACTGGGTGCACTGATAGAGGTTCTAGTGCGGGAAAAAAGGCTCTCGAACAAAGCGGTGGCACCGGGCAAAAAGCGACGCCGTAGACGCAGAATGAGCAAGAAGGACAAAGAAACCACGACCTCGTTGAGCAATGAGTTTGACGACCTCGACGAGCTGTTTTCAGAGCAATTACCTAAGCATACCTGATCCGGAAAAGACTAATGAGCAAAGAAATAAACGACATCAAACGCGTAGCCATGATTGGGCTAGGATACATAGGTTTGCCCACTGCGGCCTTGATGGCCTCACGCGGATTAGAAGTCATCGGTGTAGACGTGAATCAGGAAACAGTCGACACCATTAATGCCGGCAATGTTCATATTGTCGAACCGGACTTGGATATTGTTGTCCGCAGTACTGTTACCACGGGTAACCTTCGAGCGACAACAGTGATGGAAAAGGCCGATGCATTTTTGGTTGCTGTCCCAACGCCATTTAAAGGCGATCACGTACCCGACCTCAAATATGTGAAGTCCGCCGCTGAATCTATAGCGCCAGTCCTCGAAAAAGGGAATTTGGTGATTCTTGAATCCACCAGCCCTGTGGGGACAACCGAAAAACTGGCCGCTTGGCTAGCTGAATCACGCCCAGACTTGAGTTTCCCTCACCAGCGGGGTTTGGGTGCGGACATACAGGTTGCTCACTGTCCGGAGCGTGTACTGCCTGGTCATGTTTTACAAGAGCTTGTCAGTAATGATCGGATTATCGGTGGAATGACCGACAGATGCTCTGAAAAAGCTGCTCTGCTTTACAAAAAATTCGTAATGGGTGAGTGCATAGCAACAAATGCCCGAACTGCTGAAATGGCCAAACTAACTGAAAATGCCTCTAGGGATGTCAATATAGCTTTTGCCAACGAATTGTCTCTGATCTGTGAAGAGCTTGAAATTAATGTGTGGGAACTCATCTCATTGGCGAATCGGCATCCACGCGTAAATATATTGCAACCCGGGCCAGGTGTAGGTGGACACTGTATTGCAGTGGATCCTTGGTTTATTGTGGACTCTGCTCCCGCTGTTTCTAAGATTATAAAGACCGCTCGTTTGGTAAATGATGGAAAACCTCAATTTGTAGTTGATGCGGTCAAGGAAAAAGCGAGCAAATTCAAAAATCCTACTATTGCTTGTTTTGGTCTCGCGTTTAAAGCGAATATCGATGATCTCAGGGAGAGTCCGGCCCTGCAAATAGCAAAAGATCTGACTGAATCCTCGTTGGGGAAAGTATTGCTAGTTGAGCCGAATATTAGCTCTCTTCCTTCTGTGATTCAGTCCTCCGACGAGGTTGAGCTTGTCAGTACAGAAGAAGCTATTAGACGTGCTGATATTTTGGTTGGCTTAGTTGATCACGAAGAGTTTAAGCGCATAGAGGTTGACGCCCTTAAAGAGAAAATCGTGATGGACTATAGAGGCATGTGGGCTTCTAAGCACTGATTGTTCGGTTTGTCTAGGTGTACTAGCTTTGGATGTCGATGTAAGAGGCATCCTTTTTTATTTCATGCATGGTTTATATAAACGAAGGGTGCAGACTTCCAAAGCAGTGTTTGGATTGTTTATTAAGGAAAAGTCTAATGATCATCGAAGTCCCATTTTTCAAGCCCTATATAGGTGAAGAAGAGATATCAAAAGTTGTAGAGGCTATGCGTTCCGGTTGGTTGACAACAGGGCCTTTTACAAAGCAATTTGAGTCGAATTTCGCTGAGTACATTGGGGGGGATGTCGAGGCAGTCGCTGTTAACTCCGCTACCGCGGCGCTCCATCTGGCGCTCGAGGCAATAGGAATCAGTGAAGGCGATGAGGTGATTTGTCCTTCCATGACTTTTACGGCAACGGCAGAGGTGGTTCGATATTTGGGGGCAGACCCAATTTTTGTGGACATAGATCCAATTACGCTCAATCTAGATATTGATGCAGTGAAGTCCGCAATTACAAAAAGGACTAAGGCCGTAATGCCAGTTCATTTCACAGGCCTAGCATGTGAAATAGAGCCGCTGCTCGAATTAGCCGAGCAATACGGTCTCGACATCGTAGATGATGCAGCACATGCGTTGCCTGTTGATACGTCTTGCGGTCGTGTTGGGAATACAGGGTTCAGAGCAACGGCATTCAGCTTTTATGCAACCAAGACCATGACAACAGGTGAGGGGGGCATGTTAGTGACTTCGGATCCTGAAATTGCGGCTAGGGCTAGAAAAATGCGCCTTCACGGCATCGACCGTGATGTATTTAATCGGTACACAGATAAGAAAGCGTCTTGGCGCTATGACGTTGTTGCGCCGGGTTACAAATACAACATGACTGATATTGCCGCGGCTATAGGCTTGGTGCAGCTGAATCGGTGTGATTCATTTGCAGTAGAGAGAAGAACTCTCGCCACTAGGTATTCCAAAGAGTTGACTGGGCTTCCGCTCAAGCTACCTTTTATCCCTGATGTTGACGCCGAACATTGCTGGCACTTGTACGTTGTACGGTTAACCGACTCTGCTCCTGTCAAAAGGGACGCGCTTATCACGTTACTTAAAGATGCGGGCATTGGAAGTTCGGTACACTTTATTCCTTTGCACCGGCTGAGCTATTGGCGCGACCGCTACGACCTCGATCCAGGTCAATTCCCAATTGCTGATGCTACGTTTGAAGCTAGTTTGAGCCTGCCGCTTTACCCCGGCATGACCGAGGCTGAGCAAACTCATGTCATTCAGACCCTTCGCACTGTGCTGGAAAGTTGAGAAAAAAGAGTGAAGCGATTTTTCGATATTTTTGTCTCGTTGTTGTTACTGGGTGTGACATTGCCACTGCTAATCATGGGTCTTGTTGGCGTGTTAATAACTTCTCCCGGCCCCCTGTTTTATCGGGCGGCTAGAGTCGGGAGAGGGCGAGTTGTTTTTACAATGCTGAAACTGCGCACGATGAATGTAAAGCAGAGTGATTTTAGCGCTATAACGCGTGTCGATGACGGCAGAGTATTTCCATTTGGAAGGTTGCTACGCGCGAGCAAGATTGATGAACTTCCCCAGCTGGTAAATGTTTTGCTTGGTGATATGTCATTGGTCGGGCCTCGGCCGGAAGATCCCAGCATAGTAGAGGCTGACTACAGAAGCTGGATGATGGAAAGTCTGGAGTGTCGGCCTGGCTTAACTAGCCCCGGTACTTTGTTTGGCTATGTGTACGGCGATACGTATTTGGATGACGACGCGATAGAAAAAAGTTATGCCAAGCAGCTTTTGCCCCGAAAGTTGCAAGTGGATGTAGAGTATTTTCGGTCTAACTCCTTGCTGAGTGACTTATGGGTATTGATCCGCACGTCGATAGTAGTCGCCGCGCTCGTTTGTGGTGTTGGGGTTAGTAACTTAGTAGAGAACGAAGATCTGAGAAATATGGAATAAAGCGATGCATCGTTCAGTCGATAAAAGCAGTCGAGCATGTTCCATGATATGCATAGCACTAAAATGATTTAATCTTAAGGGCAACAAACATTTATGAAGTATTTAATTACTGGAGGCTGTGGCTTTATAGGTAGAGCGGTAATAAGTTCATTACTTAGCTCGCCAGGCTGCCAGATACGAGTTTTAGATAATCAGAGTGGCTGCACTGCGGCGGACTTGGCTGAAATTTGTGATGTTGAACATACCTCAAATGCTACTTTTGATGCGAGTGTATGGTCAGAGAATGTTCAGTTTATTGAAGGCGATGTGATTGATGACCGCGCGGTAGTAAGCGCCGCTGTGGGTGCTGATGCCATCGTTCATCTAGCGGCTAACACGGGTGTGGGGCCTTCAGTAGAAGATCCAAGATCTGACTGCATGAATAATGTGATCGGGACCCTCAACGTTCTAGAGGCCTGCCGTGAAAGTGGTGTAGGGCGAATGGTGTTTGCTTCTTCAGGCGCTCCATTAGGTGTGCAAGAGCCTCCGTTGCATGAGGAACTTGCGGCCCATCCGGCCTCTCCCTACGGGGCAAGTAAACTTGCGGGAGAAGGCTATTGCTCAGCGTACTTCCACAGCTTTGGTATCAACAGCGTCGTACTCCGTTTTGGCAATGTGTACGGACCTGGATCAGGGCATAAATCATCAGTTGTAGCGAAATTTATTCGCGAGTCATTTGCTGGTGAAAAATGGGAAATCTATGGAGATGGCAGTCAAACTCGGGACTTTATATACATAGATGATCTCGTTGCCGCCATTGTTGCTGCGGCCACTAAAGCTGATGTGGGCGGTGAGGTCTTCCAGATCGCAACGAATCGTGAAACCAGCGTCTCAGAGCTTACAGCTTATCTGCAAGAAACGCTGGAAGCGGAAGGGTACTCTCGGCCAGAAGTTTTCTTCAGCGAGCCCCGCGTGGGCGATGTGGCGAGAAACTATTCCGATACACGAAAGGCAAAACATATTTTGGACTGGCAGGCGAAAGTCGAGCTCCGTGATGGGCTGGTTACGACGCTGCGGTCTCTTGCAAAAAAAGACAATTAAAAGGAAGTTTGATGAAAGTTTTAATATTAGGGGCAGATGGGTACCTCGGTTGGCCCACAGCGATGGACTTTGCCAGCGCAGGGCATGAGGTACATGCCGTTGATAATTACATGCGCAGGATTATCGCAGAGGCGACTGATTCTGACGCTTTGGTGGCGATGCCCAACTTGTCGGATCGCGCGCATCTGTTCAAAGAAGCCACAGGCAAAGAAATCTCAGTCCATATCGGTGACTTGGCTGACCCTGCTGTACTGGACCGAATCGTTGCGGAGCTCAAACCCGACTGCTTGATTCACTATGCTGAGCAACCGTCTGCGCCCTACTCGATGCGAGGGCCAGCTGAGGCCAGAGAAACTTTTCAAAATAACCTAGGTGTGACCTTCAATGTCATTTGGTCAGTACTTCAGCACTGCCCTGAATGCCATATCGTTAAGTTGGGCACAATGGGCGAATATGGCACACCCAATATCGACATAGAAGAAGGCTGGCTAAATGTTGAGCATAAGGGGAGGAAGGAGAAGTTTCTCTACCCTCGTGCTGCGGGCTCGCTCTACCACACGACTAAAGTCTTGGACACAGATCTCCTTTGGTTCTATGTCAGAGTTTATGGCCTTCGTGTGACGGACTTAATGCAAGGCCCTGTGTATGGGCTGTCAACGCCGCAGACCGATCTAAGTGAACGCCTGTTACCATTTTTCCACTACGATGATATTTTCGGCACTGTGGTTAATCGCTTTTTGGTGCAAGCAATAGCTGGCGTGCCTCTCACAGTATACGGTGGTGGTGGGCAAACTCGCGGCTATCTAAATCTACTGGATACGCTTCAGTGTGTTCGACTTGCTGCAGATAACCCTGCGGACAAAGGGGAACTTCGTATATTCAATCAGCTGACTGAGACGTTTACGGTTAATGAGCTTGCCGAAATTGTTAAAAAGACAGGTGATAATATGGGTTTAAATGTAAAAATTGAGTCTATTGAAAACCCAAGAAAAGAAATGGAAGAGCATTACTACAACCCGGCTCATTCTGGGTTGGTGGAGCTAGGGCTGAAACCGCACTATATGACGGAAGAAGTCTTGGCTTCTATGATCAATACGATTCTCCCGCATAGAGACAACATTAGAACAAGCCGTATTATGCCTCGCGTGAAATGGAAAAGTTAGCAGCTGAGACCGCAAACCCAAACCTTTTTCTGGAGATAATATGACCTCGCTGTTTAAAAATAAATCAATCCTCGTTACAGGCGCTTGCGGGACAGTAGGGGCAGAATTGATCAAACAATTGCTGCAGACCCCTGGACTTGACCCTGCGGATGTAATTGGAATCGACAACAATGAAAGCCAGTTGTTCTTTCAAGATCAAGCTTATCTAGGTGATAGTCGAGCTCGATTTTTTGTCTTGGACATTCGCGATAGAGACCATCTGCGTGAAAAACTACAAGACGTTGACATAGTCTTTCATTGCGCCGCGCTCAAACATGTGGTGCTGTGTGAGCGTTCGCCAGAACAGGCGATACAATCAAATATTGCAGGCGTCCAGAACATTATATCTGCAGCAAAAGAGTGTGACGTGGACATGGTGATTTTCACCAGTTCCGACAAAGCCGTAAACCCCACTAATGTAATGGGAACATCTAAATTGATGGGCGAGCGGCTGATGACAGCTGCGAACTCTAACAAGAGAAATGATGGCCCCATATTCGCCTCGACGCGATTCGGTAACGTGCTGGGCTCAAGTGGTTCTGTCATACCAATTTTCCATAACCAAATAGCGTCTGGTGGACCGGTAACTCTTACAGATAAAGACATGACGCGCTTCGTTATGAGCATTGAAGCTTCTGTGCGCTTGGTGCTCGACTCTGCCAGGGTCGCGAAAGGCGGGGAAGTTTTCGTGACGAAGATGCCGGTAGTTCGTATAGAGGACTTGGCCAAGGCCATGATCACAGAGATAGCGCCCCAATACGGTCACGACCCAGCAGCGATGGAAATACGTGAGATAGGCACGAAGCCAGGTGAGAAACTCTATGAAGAGCTCATGAGTGATGAAGAGACGCGCCGCGCAGTGGAGTTAGAGCGGTACTTTGCGATACTGCCAGCATTTAGGGGGATATATCAGGATATAGACTACAGCTACGAGGGTGTTATCACTGAAGAGGTAACAAACCCTTATCTATCTGCTGATGAGCCAGCGTTAGACGTGGCTGAAATTCAGGTTCTGCTAAAAGAGTATGGCCTGCTTGAGCAGCCTGATGAAACTGCTGATTCAAGATACTGGCCGGGTGATAAGAAGTAGCGAAAAGCCTCTGCGGTGGCGGCTGTACAAATCAAAGCTTTTGTCCATTTTTTGTTCTTGCTCGAGGTATTCTGCTTTGGGCTCTTGGTTGTAATAGGTAAGCAGTTGTGTCTATGGGTTTTACTACGGTAACGGCAAATACGTTTGCTGATTCATCTACTAGTGTGATTTCAGATCGAATACACGTTGCCACGATCTGGCGTCGGGACTTGGTAAACCTTAACAAAACACGCGATAACCATATGAGGTGGTATGGGCACTATTTTGATCATCACCTGTTGGTTAGGGAGTCCTCTACTGTGGAGGGGCATATTGAACAGGAGGGGACCTTATTACACCGTTTTCCAAACAGAGCGGGGCTGCTTGGCTTTTGGTTACGGTCGCTGTGGTGGTTGCGAAAACATCATTGTTCTCAACCATTGGATGCCGTTATTTTACCCATTGGCGAAGAGCCGCTTGCCCTAGTGCTTAAGTTCGCATTTATTGGAACGAAAGCACCGCCGAAATTAGTGATGGACCTGTGGGATGTGCCAGGGCAGGCTTTAGCTGGTACAGATAAGCGTTTCAGAAGGCGCGTCGCTAGGTCGTTGTATCTCGCACTTGTGCCGTTATTTCTTCGTTGTTCTGATTTCGTGGTGGCAGGGGTAGTACCTGAAGTATTCACAAAAATGGGGGTGAAGCCCTCTCAAATTATTCATTCAGAAAATGCTGTTTTGCCTGGTTTATTTGATCCCAAACTTCCAGCGGACGGTATATGGCGAAGAGGCAGTTCCAATAGCACTGAAACTGTAAAGCTTCTGTATCAAGGGTATATACACCCTAGTCGTGGTGCAATTGCAATGGTGGAGATGGTCGCTGTATTGCGAGATCAGGGCCATCCTGTTGAATTGCTGATGGTCGGCCCTCTGGGTAATGATGTTGTTGATACGGTGGAAAAAATGGCGGTGAGTAAGGGCGTGTCGGAGTTTGTGACACTTAGTGGGCCAGTACCATCCGAACGAATTCCAGCAATAATCGCGGGTGCCGACATTTGCTTGTGTCCTCTGGTAGACATTGAGCAATACCGGTGGAGCTATCCTGTGAAAATATACGAATACATGGCGATGCAAAAAGCAATTGTCGCGTCTCGACTTCCAGGGATTGAATGTCAGATAGAGGACGGTGTGGTTGGTGGTTGTCTATATCACCCTGAAGATCCCAGTGGTTTGTTGACTGCAACAAAGAGGCTGCTGGAAGATAGAGAAATGGCCATTGAAGTCGCAGCTCGCGGTAGGGCGTGGGTGACTGAGCGAAGTTGGCCGAAAATGATGGGACGTGTTTGCAAGCAGATCGAAACGAGTCTTCACAGGGGTGAGAGATAGTGAACGCTCTCAATGATCGAAGGCGTAGTTTGTTCTATTGGCATTCTGAAGGACTTGCTTGGTCTGGTCAGAGCCAAGATAAATGCATCATGGCTAGAAGTGCTAATTTGGTCGACTTCATGCTAGTGGTGGCTAGTCTGTCTTCCGAGTGCAGAATTGCAGGCCCGGACGTTATTGCCTCAAAAGGAGTTTCTTTGGTTCGCCCTAAAAATGTGGATCAACTTCGCCCTTCACTGATTGCCAATAGTAGACTCTCGATAGTTCTTAGCCTACCTTCTTTTCTGTGGGATACCTTTTTTGGTGTATGCGGAAAGGAAGTACGAGAAGCTGATGTATGTGTCAGTGTCGGGCTTAGCGGGACTGGTACTTTCATTGGGCTTGTCAGGGGTTTGCTATTCAGGCGACGCCATGTTTTTGTTGTGCGCGGTGATCGGCTTGAGACTGTTCGAACATCTTCTAGGGGGAGATTTAGTAAGTATTTTGCGCTGTTACGAGTTGGCTTGTATGACAAAGTGATGCGCAGAATGGTTCTACGATCCACAGCTGAGATTTGGTTCCAAGGGCGCGGACATCATCACCGATTAACCAAGGCACTGGGATCGAATTGTAGTAATCGACTTAAAGTGCTAGATGCGGTGTTGCGAGACCTGCCGGATATCCCCGTTATTCGTAAATCGAATGACTTGGTGTATACCGGTCGTCTGACTGTTGAAAAAGGGCTACTTGAACTTATTGAGGCGCTTGCTTTTCTTGCCGCACGAAATATTAGAGTAACCCTGAGTATTGTTGGTCAGGGGCCGGATGAGCTTCGCCTGCGAAATGCAGCGGCGGAGGCTGGTGTCCAGGAACAAATCACATGGCATGGTTTTGTCAGTGATCCGAAAGAAATACTGCGAATCCTCGTAAGTGCGCGTCTGTTTGTATTGCCAAGTTATACGGAAGGACTGCCACGTAGCTTGTTGGAGGCAATGTGGTGCGGCGTTCCCTGTGTGACGACCCCTGTAGGCGGGATTCCTTATGTACTAGAAGATCGAAAAACGGCCTTTTTCTCTCCAGTAGCAGATTCCAAAGGTTTAGCAAACGTATTGCAACAGGCGTTAGAGATGGAAAAGGATTGTCAGCTTAGCGACATGGTTAGCTCTGCGCGAAACGTTGCTGCAGGCTGTCGATTCAATGTGCGCGCTGCAGCCTTTATGCGGGAGGCTTGCCGTGAACAATAATAGAATTATCTATGTTTTAGGTGCTGATTTTAGCGGAACAACATTGCTTGACTTGATACTAGGAAGTACCTCCTATAGTGCGTCTTTAGGTGAGCTTTTTTCTTTTATGGAACCTACGTCTAAGGCGCATGAGCAACCCCGCTGTAGTTGTGGGAGTGACTGCGGGCTCTGGCAACGGGAAAAATTCGGTGCTGATCCTTATTCAGTCCTCCATGCGTGGCACCAGAAATCCGTTCTGATAGACAGCAGCAAGCATCCCACATGGCTTCTGCAGCAAAAAAAGGCCAATCCGAATCTGAAACTAGAATGTATCTTGATTTGGAAAGATCCCTACACATACGCGCAGTCGTGTGCAAATAGAGGAAATAACAAAGGTTGGGCTGACAAGTGGCTGAGATATCATCGTGCTGTGCTTCAGTTGGAGATCCCCGTCTATTCGTTATCCTTGCAAAACCTTGTTGATAATCCCGAGCCAACGCTGGAAAAATTGTGTCATCACCTAGATTTGCCATTTGAAAAAAGCATGCTGGACTACAAATCTCACCAGCACCATATCGTGTTTGGTTCGGCAACCGCACGTCTTGCACTTCACGAGCCAGGGTCGGATGCGCATAGAATAGAGTTGAAGTCGAGCAAACGTCTAGATTTTCAAGGGCGAGGGGGGAAATCCCCTATAGAGCCGCCGGTGCACGTAGCCAAGGAGATTGATGAAATTGGCTCGCTGCTTGAAGGTGATGGCATAAAGCCAGCCCATCTGCTGCCTGGGGGGGCTGCTCTCAGGAGGGCCGCATTGAGGAAATCAATCGAACGATTGTTCTATCGCGTCGGAATTGATCCGGGCGCTGTTGCGCGTCGCTACAGGCAGTATTTTCTGTCTGCAGGGAGGCCAAACTGATGATACTAGTTGTGCTTTTTTTCTGCATATTTTTGCTTTTCTACTTTTGGATGATGTTCCCTGTTGCCGTCTTTATTTTGGCAAAAATGTTGCCGAGAAAACGCCGCGTTGATGCTGCATCATCAAAAAAAGTTAAAGTCAGCGTGCTGATTGCTTGCCTGAATGAGTCGGAGGCAGTATTGGCACGCATTGCTGATATTTTCCAGTCTGACTATCCGACCGACCGTATTGAAGTAGTGGTGATATCAGATGGCTCTACAGACGGAACCGCTGATGTAGCCCGTACTTACTGCGCCGAAGACCGGGTAGTGGTCGTTGTTGAGAACAGTGAAAAATCGGGTCGGGCAATAGCTCACAACAATGGAGTGAAGGCCGCAACAGGCGAGATTTTGATCTTCACCGATGCGGGGACTCGATTTGCTAAGAACTTTATCAGCGATATCGTTACTGCATTCGACGATCCTAAGACGGGCTTCGCAACCGGGGTTCTTACTTATAACAACACTGATGAAAACGCTATAACCCAATCTGTTGGGCTGTATTGGCGCTATGAACAAGCGCTTCGCCGCTGGGAATCAGAAGCCGGTCTTAATGCTTTTGGCTCGGGTGCTTGTTGTGCCGTAAGGGCCGAATTATATCAAACTATCCCTGCAACGGGAGACGTAGATTTCACGACACCTTTAGATGTTTGCTTACAGAATCACTGCTGTGTGCATATAGACAGCGCTTTGGCATACGATGAAATGCCAAGCAGTGAAGCCAATGAGCTTAAGGCGAGAATTCGAATGACCTCAAAGAATTTTCTCGGCACATTTGGCCGCTGGGGAATACGTGGAATGTTGCACCAGCCTGCGCTCACCTGGGTCATTTTCTCTCATAAATATGGGCGTTGGCTAACGCCTTGGCTGCTCATATTGACATTGAGTTGTTCGTTACTTGTGGCTGTGTTCAACAGTAGTGTGTCCATTTTGCTACTCGTTATTTTGCAAGTGGCTTTCTATTTGTTGGGAGTCCTGGGCAGGTATAAAGTCCCGATTCCGCTGGCATCGAGTACCTATAGCTTTCTACTGGCAAATTACGGCATGTTCCTAGGCGTCTTGAAAGTCCTTAGAAACGATGTCAGTGCGAGTTATGTTCCAATTCGAAACGAGACACCGTCTAAGTGATCTCTAGATTTCTCAGTCGTTTGAAAATAGCAGCTACTTCGGATAAAGAGATACGGCACGTTCTGTACAGTACCGTTTGGGTAGTTTCTATACGCGTTGTCTCACTTCTACTCTCTTTTGTGCAGAGTATTGTTGTCGCACGTGTCCTGGGAATAGAAGAATACGGCGCCTACGCATTTGCATACTCGCTTGCTACGATGGCCGCTCTTGTGGCTGTTCTAGGTTTCGACCGTGTATGTATCAGAGAAACTGTAATAGCGGAGAAAAACCAGGATTGGCCCAGCATGAAGGGTATTCGTTTGTTGGCCGAGCGAAATACATTCTTGGTAGGCACGCTTGTAGGTGGGGGGCTTTCGTTGTATTACGGATTCTTCGGTGAGAATCAGGTGACGAGTGCTCAGTCAGCGTGTGTAGCAATAGTTTTGTTGGCTCCATGGGTTGCATTGCTAAAACTAGAGCCCGCGCTGTTAAGGGCATACGGAAAAATACGCCTGTCTCAGTTGCCAGATAATATTGTTCGCCCGTTGTTGTTACTGCTGTTCTTGTTGGCATCGAGCGCAATGGGTAACCAAGTTTCGGGCTCCCATGCTATTAGTTTGCACGCATTGGCGGCATTTCTGGTAGTAGTTTGGTGTTTCTGGCAGGTTAATAGGGCAGCACCGGCCATTTTAGCTGAAACAACGGCACACATCCGTTATGCGGAAATGTACCGGACGAGTTTTGCGGTTGGGATGGTCACTGTTTTAGGGGCGTTTAAAGGGCAGTTGGTCTTGTTAATGATGGGGGGGATGTTACCAGCTGCCGAAATTGGAGCATTCTCTGCAGCCTTTCGATTGTCCTCCCTGATCAGCTTCACGCTTGTCGCCAGTAATATTGCACTCGGTCCTACAATGACTCGCATGTATAAAGAGGGCAGCGTTGCTCGAATGGCTAATGTAGGGCAGTTAACTGCGGTAGTCGCTACGGTTTCTGCTTTGCCTGTAGCAGTCGCTTTTTACTTCCTTGCTGAACCGATACTCAGCATTTACGGAGAAGGGTTTTCATTAGCTTCAGAGGCGATGAAAGTGCTTGTCATCTCTCAATTTATTCAGACAGCTATGGGGTCTGTAACTCTGTGGTTGGTCATGTCAAAAAATGAAAATTTGTCGCTTATCTGCAATGCGCTTGGGGTCGCGGTAGTGTTTATTCTAGGTAGTTGGTTGATCCCTGTCTACGGCGTAACAGGTGGTGCTGTTGCAAATGCGGTTGGAGCCGTAATCAGTGGGCTTTTGACTTGGGTGTTTGTAATACGAAAACTCCGGATGGATCCAAGTGTTATTGGCGCAATGAGACGAGTTGTGCCGGCTTTGTTTGATCGTCGCTTACCTAAATGACTGGAATAGGAAGTTTTAGGGTGAGTTCATAGCATGACTGATTTTTACTGCCTTGTACTAGGAGCGAATGGTGTCTGACACATTTGAACAACCAAACTTTATGATCATAGGCGCGCCTAAGGCTGGGACTACCTCGTTGTTCGCCCAGATCTGCGTCCATCCAGATGTGTTTCCCTCTTTTTACAAGGAGACACATTTTTTCACAGATGAAAATTTGTTTGCTCGTGGTAAGTCGTATTACGCAGAGACCTTTTTTAATGGGGCCGAAAAATACAAATGCAGCGGTGAAGCCACACCTGCTTATCTTAGGCATGGAGAAACTGTTGTTCCTCGATTAGAGGAAATGTTTGATACTAAGACATTGAAACTTATTGTAGTTCTGCGTGACCCCGTAGAGAGAGCGTGGTCTCACTATCTTCATCGAAGACGGAGTTTGAATGAACCCTTGTCTTTTGAAGCAGCACTCTTGGCTGAGCCTGATCGATTGGCTGCAGGAGAAGATTTTGCAGGTTATTTCCAATGTGGGTTGTACGGTGATCAGGTAGCGGGGTGGTTGAACACTTTTTCCCGTGATCAGTTGTTGATAGTAACCAATAATGACATGCGCGCTAAACCTGAATTGACCTTAATTCGTGTTTTTGAATACCTGGGAGTAGAACCGTTGAGTACGATAAAGCTTCCTCAAAATAAAAATTCAGCCGGCGCACCTAGGTTCCGAGCATTGATGCAGTTTATCCGAAACCCAGACGCCTTTGGTAAAGGAGCGTTACGTACGATACTGCCTTTGTCGCTGCGCCGTGAGTTGAGAACCAAATTTAGACAGTGGAATGTCCGTAGTTACAAGCCGGGGGAATCTCCGGTTCTTGCCGCTGAAACACGAGAGCATTTACGCGAAAGGTATCGAGATGACCTTGTGCGATTGCAGACTTTGACCGGCTTAGATACTTCGAAGTGGCAAGGCAATGGAAGCTAAACGAGTTGTAAAAGCACTAGTAAGCGCCGGCTTGTCATGTTTGCCAGTTCCGAAGTCCCGCCAATTGATTTTGTGTTGGCATACGTTTCGAAACACCGAAAATCCGGAGTTGAGGCGGGGTTATGTATCTGAGAGTCGTTCACAGAGTATCCTGCTTTTTGAACGGCAGCTGACATGGCTTAGCAAGTTTGGGGACTTCGTATCTCTAGACCGAATGTTAGGTGGTGTAGCCAATGAATCATCTAATCGTTGGCAGATAGCTATCACCTTTGATGACGGATACAGAGACAATCTCAGTCTAGCACTTCCCGTTCTCAAAAAATTCGAGGCCCCGGTAACTCTGTTCGTCGCTACTGATTACATAGACAGTGGAAAAACGCCTTGGTGGGATCTTGTCGATTGGGTTGTGGATCAGGGAGGTGTTCGAACTCTTGATTTAGGAGAGGGGCCACGAAAATTCGATTTAACACATCGGGTTGAAGAATTTAGATCGGTAGCAAGGAGGTGTTTTCGAGGTATGCAAGCAGACGAGCGAGAGGCTAGAGTTATTTACCTAATTGAGCAATTGTCTGCGGCCATCGCTAATGATTTTCTTACTTGGGACGAGCTGCGGGAATTTGTTAGCTGTTCACTGTGTTCTGTGGGGGCACACACCGCTTCACACGTTAATGTGGCAGCGTGTTCTAGTGCTATGCTTCAAGATGAAATTGAACGTAATGTAAATATTTTGAATTCAAGATTAGGTGTGGATGTGCGCCATTTTGCTTTTCCCTATGGCTCTGCAAGAGAGATAGGGGAAGCAGGGCCAGCCAGAGTTTCGAAATTTGGGTTTGAGCACGCTTTTTCTACTTACCCAGCGTGCGTAGATCCCTCGACAAATAAAAAACACGTTATTCCTCGAATGATCGTTTCACCGAGGCTTGATTTTATTGAGTTTAGAGCAAATATAAAAAAAGTTGCGTTGAAAGACTGTTTTTCTGTAGCGAGATATCACAAGTGAAGGCCTTTAGTTCTGCAAGCCGTCGCATTCGAAAATCCATCTATTTTCAGCGTATAGCGACGCATGTCGGGCGACCATTGGAGCCCCAAAAATGGGTGTTTGTGGTCGGATGTTATAACTCGGGCACTTCTCTGTTGGCCGATCTCTTGTCGCAGCATCCGCAGTTTTGTGGCACCAGCAATGAGGGCGTTGCTTTGACAAATAGACTCGCGCGACCCGAATCTTTTGGATGGCCCAGGCTTTGGGGGCCTTGTATGGATGAGCTATTGTTGGACCCCGAAGCTGTACACGCCGCCACACGGGCTGAAGCTATCAAACGACAATGGTCATTCAGCTACAGTCGAGAGGCACCCGTTTTGGTAGAAAAATCTATTGCGAACGGCGCTAGGATTCCGTTTTTTGCCAAGCATTTCGCCCCCGCATTCTTTGTCCACATTGTTCGAGATGGCTTTGCTGTGGCCGAAGGCATTAGGCGTAAAGCTAGGCCAATGAATTATGGGAATGATCGTTATGGCTCGTCCTATCCATTGGAAGCTTGTCTAGATCAATGGTGCTTGGCAAATTCTGTTATAGATAGGTCTTTAGTAGAAGGTGTGCCGAAAGACAATTACATTCAACTGCGATATGAAGATCTTTGCGACGATGTGGAAGGCTCTTTGTCGGCCATTTGCGACAAAATAGGCTACTCGGAGTCATCATGGCTAAGCTCTTTGAGTATCAATCACGGTAGTGCGATCCGCAATATGAACAAACGCAGCCATGATGCGCTGAGCGAGGATGAAACTAACTTCCTCTGGCGGCTCGCTGAGGTTGACTTTGACCGCTGGGGCTACCAGCGTCCGAATACTCACTAGGCAAGATTGTATGTACACTGCGTTCACCCGAATTTTTGCGCTGAGCCTCGCGTTCAGTTTTATTATGCCAAATCTGCCCGTGTTGGGGACAAGCCCAGCACTTTTGGTGGTTTTGGAGCTGCTGCTGTTGGTTGTCTATTTCTGTTTTGCAAAAAAACGGGTCAAATTACCTCGCGATGTCGCTATCTTATTTGGTTACTTCTTTTTTTTCTGCGTTGCGATGACTGTTTCATTCGTTATGGTTGGAGCAACTGTCGACAGTGACGTTAGGTACTTGATTTCTCTGTATTCCAGTGTGGCATGGCTCCCGCTAATATACCTCGCATATCGGAATATTCCGGATTTCCAGAATAAAGTGATGTCAGTTTTTTTGCCATTGGTCCTTATTTCGACGGTAGTTGGCTTTGTAGCTCTCGCGGCCATTTCAGGTAGTTTCCAGTTTCTACGAATAGATCATTCATCCGGTTTTCTGCAACAAGCGAGCATTTTTGGAAATGCGAACCAGTTTGCAAGATTGATGTTGGCAGCGATGTCGCTGGTGGCCCTTGTGGCGATCTATAAAAAATACGATGAAAACCGGAAAATAAGGAATGAAATCTTCGTACTCTGTGCGCTGACAGCTTTTATAGTTTTGTCGGGTTCGCGCGCAAACTTAGCTGCCTCTGTCGTTTTCTGGTTCGGGTTCTATTCGATTCTGAATATGCAAGCCCGTCAAGTAATCAGTAAAATGGTGCCTTGGTTGCTTATTCCGTTGTTGGTCGTGTTGGTGGTTCTCCTAGTTCCCGGCTTAAGAGATCGATTTTCGGACCAATTGCTTGGCATGCTTGTGGCTTTTTCAAGTGGAGCTGATGGTGTTGATCTGCCACTCCGCTTGCGGACATGGCTGGCGTCCATCGACATAATCCAGGAATATCCTGTTTTTGGAATTGGATATTCACAAATGGAGGAGGTAATGGGCGAATTTGGCAGTGTGCGATTTTTGGCGGCCGGTGAGTTTGAAGTAATCCAAGTTCATGGCGGGCTTTTCAAAATCGTGAATTTTGGTGGATTTGTAGCACTCGGTGCTTTCATGTTGTTTCTTGCAGCCAATCTTGTGCTTAGTTCTCGTTTTGCAGGAATGCAGCGCTGGCCGGTAGTCAGTGCCAGTGGGAGGATATGGCGGTTGTATTTGATTGTCTTAATGGTGGGTAATATCAGTGGCGATAGTTTCGGGCTGCCGTCGACTTGGATTGTGTTGGCGTTTTTGTCTGCGTCAACTATATTGGCGCACACGCTATATGCGCAACAAAGCCAAATCCAATCAAACAGAATATAGAAATTTTGGCCCTGGTTGCTTGAGCCCTTACCTCGATAATTTTCTGGGGAAGGGAATCATTCCCTTGCATTCGCAAAATATGTTTACGACAGTTGGCCTGTGCATCTGCCTCACCCCGAAGAGAGTATAAATAACTCTGTGTAACCGCAGTTATTAAACAAGGTCTTTAAGTCTCTCTTCAAAAGCGACTTAAAGTGATTCAGCGCCGGCTTCTAGTTTCGGATTGTCATGGTCCACTTCCTCGAGGCTATCGGTGATAGCCAGGTACACCACCCTCATCGCCGAGGCATCTGTGGGGAACAGCTTGCGTTTCTTTAAGGCCTTTCGAATGACGCTATTCAGTGACTCGATCGCGTTGGTGTATAGATGACGCGACGAATGTCATTAAGGGGCTCAAACAGCGTGTTGAGATTCGACCAGTCAGATCGCCATGATTTACTGATCTGAGTATAGCGTTCGTCCCAGATTTCAGCAAAGCGATCCAGCTCCAGCAACGCGTCTTCTTCGGTGCTGGAGTGATAGATTCGTTTGAGGTCAGCAGCGACGGCCTTGTAGTCCTTCCAAGGTGCATACCTCATTAAGTTACGCTCCATGTGCGCAATACACAGCTGGGTCCGGGGGTAATCCCCCCTGAAAATGGTCGCGTTCATTAGTAGAATCTTCAACCAAGGAGATCTACATGCGAAAATCCAAATTCACCGACAGCCAAATCATGGACGCCCTCAAACGAGCAGAGTCGGGGGAACCCGTTCCCGAACTCTGTCGAGAGGTTGGTATCAGCTCGGCTACGTTCTACAAATGGCGCTCCAAGTTCGGCGGTATGGACACCAGTATGATCGCTCGGCTCAAGGAACTCGAAGCTGAGAACACACGGC
>JAWSVD010000036.1:20583-22645 GCA_033852095.1 Granulosicoccaceae bacterium
AGTGCCGGGCCAGCACATCACAGATCAACAAATCAGGTTATTCATGGACCACCGCAAACAAGGCAACACCCAATCCTCCGCCGCTGCCAAAACCGGCATCTCCGAGCGCTCCGCCCGCCGTATCGATCACGGTGAACTCAGTCTAGACCCCTCTCCTACACGCCACTGGCGCACCCGCAAAGACCCCCTCGCCACCGTCTGGGAGATCGACCTATTGCCCGCGCTCGAAGCCAACCCCAAGCTGTTGCCCGCAACCTTGCTGGAGCTGCTGTGCGAGCGCTATCCCGATGATTTTGATGACGGCATTGCCCGCACACTGCAGCGCCGCATCAAGGCGTGGAAGATCAAGCACGGGCCCGAGAAGGAGGTGATGTTCCGTCAGACCAAGGTGCCCGGGCGCATGGGGATCTCCGACTTCACCCACCTCAAAGGCATCGAGATCACGCTCGCTGGCGAGCCCTTCACCCACATGCTCTACCACTACCGCTTGGTGTTCAGCGGCTGGTGTTACGTCAAAATAACCTGCGGTGGCGAAAGCTACACAGCCCTGTCCAGCGGGCTGCAAAATGCCTTGTGGCGCTGCGGCGGCGTGCCCGCTGAGCACCGCACCGACAGCCTCGCCGCCGCCTTCAAGAACGCCTCGGAGAAAGCTGATCTCACCGACCGCTACGACGATCTGTGTCGGCACTACACGCTCAAAGCCACCCGGAACAACCCTGCCCAGAGCCACGAGAACGGAGCCATCGAGTCCGCGCACGGCCACCTCAAACGCCGCATTGCCCAGGCCCTGATGCTGCGCGGCAGCCATGACTTCGACTCCCTCGAGCACTACCAGAGCTTCCTCGACACGATCGTGGCCAAGATCAACCGCCGCTGCCGCACCCGTTTCGAGCTGGAGCGCCCGCTGCTGCAGCCGCTGCCCAAACGCCGCACCCACGACTACGCCGAACACACGGTGATGATCAGCAGCTCCAGCAGCTTCGATCTCAAACGCGTCACCTACACCGTACCTTCACGCTTCATCGCTCAGCGGCTCTACGTGCAGCTGTTCGACGAGCGCCTGGTGCTGTTCCACGGCGTTGATCAGGTCTTGGCCCTGGCCCGCGTGTACGCCCCCACCGGCAAGCGGGCACGGCAGGTGAACTACCGCCATGTGATCGCCTCGCTGGCCAGGAAGCCGCAGGCGTTCCGCTTCTCACAGCTGCGTGATGACCTGCTGCCGTCGCCGGACTATACGCGGATATGGAAGCACGTCGATGCGACGCTGGAGCCTCATAAGGCGTGTCGTTACATCGTGCGCCTGCTGCAGCTTGCCGCCGTCGAGGACATCGAACAGGCGCTGGGGCGCTACGTGCTGAGCGGTATCGACAGCGGAGAGCTGCCGAGCAACCACCAGTGCGCCAAGCACTTTGGTGCCCACTCCACGGTGGTGCCGCTGGTGCACGCCCAGCAGCACGCGCTCGCGGACTACGACCAGCTGATACCGCAGGCGGTGTCCCATGGTTGATATCGCCACACTGCCGATCCTGCTCAAGGAGCTCAAGCTCAGTGCCATCGCTGGGCAGTGGGAAGCGCTGGCGCACAAGGCGCTCGATGAGCAATGGCTGCCGCAGCAATACCTCGTCGCCCTGTGTGAACACGAGAGCGCTGCGCGGCTGCACAAGCGGCTGCAGCGTTACACCCGCGAGTCGAAGCTGCCACCGGGCAAGCGGTTGAGCAACTTCGACAGCGGTGCCGCAGGGGGCATCAAGGCCAACCAGATCACCGCGCTGGCCCAGCACACCGAGTGGGTCGGCAAGGCCGAGAACGTGATGCTGTTCGGGGCCAGTGGGCTGGGGAAAACACACCTCGCGGCGGGCATTGGTTACGCGCTGATCGAGGCGGACATCCGGGTCAAGTTCAGCAGCGCCAGCACGCTGGTGCAGGAGCTGCAAAAGGCGCGAAGCGAATTGAAGTTGGCCGAAGCGTTGGTGCGGCTGGACAAGTACGCGGTGCTGATCGTGGACGACATCGGCTACGTGAAAAGGGACGAGCAGGAGACGCAGGTGCTGTTCGAACTGAT
>JAWSVD010000342.1:0-3314 GCA_033852095.1 Granulosicoccaceae bacterium
GCGTGGGCGATGTGGTGTTGGAAGAGTACACCGGCAGTCACACGCGCATAGAACGCGATCAGTTACAACAAGCAGGCGCCTCCCTCGGAGAGCTCTTATCTTTTGAAGCGGGGATACAGCACCGGCAAACAGGTGCCGAAGGCAGTTATTCTTCGGTCTCTATTCGCGGCTCCACTGGGGCACAAACACCGGTCTACTGGGATGGCATGCTGCTCAACGGGGCCGCCAATCCAAGCGTTGATCTGTCCGACTTGGAACTGCTCAATCTCGGCTCAGTGGATATATACCGTGGCAGCACACCTCCACAGCTAGGGGTAGGCGGCATGGCAGGCGCGCTGAACTTGCGCAGCCCACGAGAGAGCGGTCAAGCGACAACCGTCAAGCTCAATACCGGTAGCTTTGGCAGCAAAGCACTGCAATGGGCGAGTTCGACCACCCGCAAGCAATGGCAGCTCAGTGGCACGTTGAGCATGCGCGAGGCGAAGAACGACTTCTCTCTGCACAACAACAACGGCACGCCACTCAATCTCGACGACGACCGCGATGAAAAGAGGCACAACGCACACTTTGAACGCCAGGCGCTGCTGGGCAAACTCAGTTACCGCGAAAACGACTCTTTGTCATGGGATACAACCTTACAGCTCAGCCAGCGCAAACAGGGTGTACCGGAGTGGCGCAACAACGCCGGCAACCAAGCGAGTTACGCCACCGATACCACGTATTTACAACTCAACAGGCGCAATCAAAACCCCGAGGGCTCGAACTGGAGCACCCGCTTAGGCGTCTATCAGCAGTGGCGTCGTCAGCGCTACGATGACCGCCTCAGCCAAGTAGGACTGGGAGCACAGCTCGACAAGAGCGCCGTCGACATGAGCGGCATCACCGCATACGCCGAACACCTCGGTGAACAGGGAACGCTGGCGCTCAATGCCGACCTGCGCCACGAATCGCTGCAGAAGCACAACTTGCTCAATGGCAAACACAGTGAAGCCAACCGAAAGAGCCTAGAGCTCAACACACAATACAGTCGATTCAGTGACGACGATCGCTGGTTGATCACACCATCGCTTCGCCTGAAATCAAGCAAAGACCAGTTCAAAGGCGTGGCGTTTGACGACGGCAACGCGCAGATAATAGACAACACTGGCTTGCAAATTGGCCTTCGACACCAGCTCAATCAACACACAAGCCTAAGAGCCAATATTGGCCAGTACCATCGCGAACCAAGCTTTCATGAGTTGTTTGGCAATGAGGGGCTCTTTATCGGTAACGATGAACTGGTGGCTGAAGACGGTATTAACGTCGATTTTTCCGTTGTACGTTCACGCCACAACGGCGACATTGAACTGAGTATCTTTAGCAACAGCCGCGACGACCTGATCACCACCGTGTTCAATGCGCAGGGCATTGGCCGCAGCATCAACATTGGCAAAGCGCGGGTGCAAGGGCTTGAATTTACGGCCACTCATCTGCTTCCCAAAGACATTGAGTTACGTTTCAACGCAAGCTTTTTGGATTCTGAGAATCAATCCAAGCTCAGCGCTCTGCACGGAAAACAACTGCCCGGCCTGGCACGCACCGACTTCTATTTTCGAGCCACAAAACGCACCCTAAATACGGCGTTTTGGTTCGAGACAAAAGCGCTGGCCGGGAAGTTCTACGATTCGGTTAATCTGCTGCCAGCCGCAGATGTTGTCTTACACAACATGGGAATCACTTGGCACCATCGCCAGTGGCAGAGCCAGGCAAGCCTCAACAACATCAGCGATGAACGTGTGCAGGACTACAACGGATTTGACAAACCCGGACGCACCGCACAATTCAGCGTTCAGTACCAATTTTAATGCAACTCATTACCCACAGAGAATTCCCATCATGAAACTGAACCCCACCGCTCGACTGGTGAGTAAATTCGCCCTCATCGCAGCATCGGCACTGGCAGTGGTCGCTTGCGACAGCAACGACAGCGCCACCGCAACTCCTGCATCGAACGACGACGTGACTGCCGCGGAAAATGCCTGCGCACCTGATGCCGCTGGACCTTTGGTCGCCATAGCCACCGCACTCTACCCAACAGGTAGCATTCAGCTGCACTCTCAGAGTGACGGCACATTGCACTGTTCATTGCCTGCGACCACCAGCGACACCCACGTCGCCACCTACGGCAACGATGTCTACCAAATAGGCCGGTTTCAGCAAGACTTTTTGGCGAAGTATTCTCTGGATGATGTGCTAACGCCCACCTACCAATACTCAGTCAATGGCGAAGACACGGGTGCAAATCCCTACCAGGTGATATTTGTCAGCGACAGCAAAGCCTATGTCGTTCGCCGCGGCGGCACTGCAGTTTGGATCATCGATCCCTCTGCAACATCTGAAGCCAATTTCAAGACTGGTGAGCTGGATTTGAGCGCCTACGGTGACACATACCCACCACACGCAACAGCCGCCGAAATCGTAGACGGCAAGCTGTTCGTGATGATGGAGCGTCTGAGCGGCGCTGCGGGTTATTCGCCCATCGAGTCCAGCTACGTCGCCGTGTTTGATACCAGCACCGAACAGGAAATCGACACAGGCATGGGGACTGTCGATGGCCTGATGGGCATACGACTGGGTGTTACAAACCCTACCGACTTTCAGTACGAAGATGAAAACGGCCTGCTGTACCTTGTCGGCCGCGGGAATATCTACGCCAACGAAGATGTAACCGGAGATGCCTATGCCGGCGGCGTGGTGACCATTGACCCCGAGAGCTACGAGGCCTCCATTCTGATCGATGACGGCAGCGAATCTGACAACATGGATTTCTTTGTAGGCCTTGAAGTCGTGAGCGCAAGCAAAGCCTACCTGCAGACCTACGCCGGATGGCAAGACACCACATTGCATACTTTCAACGCCACAACTGGAACAGTCGATGCGACCCCCGTGGCCAATATGAGCAATGTGGATATCACCACCATGGCCGAAGGACCTGAGGGCGCACTGTGGCTGGGCATCAATCACGCGACTGAAGAGCCCAAGGTTGAGATTTTGGACACTGCCACGGACACGTCATTGCGCAGCTTCAATACCGGTATGACACCGGTCAATTTCGCCTTCATCGAGCAATAGCCTCATCGTGAGAACAGCACTGCTGTGCTTGTTGGCGTGCTCGGTCCTTGCACCGGCCCACGCTCAACCCGCCGTGCGCATCGTTTCGCTCAACGTCTGTGCCGACCAGCTCCTGTTGGAGCTGGCGGACCCAGAGCAGGTATTGGCGCTGACCCACCTGTCCACCGATTCCGATGCGTCTTATCACCATCGGCGGGCGGCCA